>NZ_POUA01000385.1 GCF_003236385.1 Spongiactinospora gelatinilytica | reverse complement strand
CCGCCGGCCGGGCCCACCTCATCGCCCGATCAGGGCCGCCCGTCCGGATGGGCGGGCCAGGGCTGGGCGTCGGGCCGTGGCGCGGCGAGCGCCAGGATCTCGGACCTGGCCTCCGCCAGCGATCGGCGGCCGAGCACCTGGAAGCGGGCCAGCTTCGGCACGTCGCCCGCCCTGGTCATCTCGGCGTGGATCACGTGCAGGTTGTCCTCGGGCACGCCCAGCTCGGTGAAGTAGGCGCGTAGGTAGCACGTCTGGAAGTCGAAGTCCTCGCGGGGCGTGCCGGGCAGGTAGCAGCCGCCCCGCGCGGCGACCACCACCACCTCGGTGTCGCGGAGCACGCTCTCCCCGGTCACGGCGTCGGTGAAGGCGCCGGGGAAGGTGATCCGGTCGATCCACGCCTTCAGCGCGGCGGGGACCGAGAAGTTGTACATCGGGACGCCGAGCAGCACCGTGCCCGCGGCGCGGACCTCGTTGATCAATGGCAGCGTGAGCGACCACTCCCGGGCCTCGCCCGGCCCTTCGGCCAGCGCGGACACCCCGCCCAGCGGAACGTTGCCGCGCCGTTCGCTGCGCAGGCCGAGGGCGACGAAGTCGGACGAGATCAACGACACCGGGTGGGCCGCCAGGTCGCGGTACCGGTACTCGGCGCCGGGATGTCGCCGGCGCCAGGTCTCCGCGAACAGAGCGGTGAGCTGACGGCTGGTCGAGTCGCCGGGGCGGCTGGCGCTGGAGTCGAGGTGCAGCAGGGACCGCGCACCGCCGCCGGGCTCGTGCAGCCGGCCGGGAGCGTGCTGCTGGAGATAGATATCTGACATTTCCTAGCTCCCCGTAATCGTCTCTGGTCAGTGGCTATCATTCAGGTGACGCTAGGTGACCATGAAAGGTGACCTGAGCGCAGGTAAAAATCTCGTCGAGCCGGAGCTACCCGCCGAACGAGTGGCCTCCCGTGCGGAAGGCCACGTTCGGCGCCCTGGGGATCAGGCGTGCAGGGCGGGGCGCAGGGTGTGGATCGCCTGGTCGATCGCCGCCTGGTCGATCGCCGCCTGGTCGATCGCCGCTTGGGCGGCGTTGCTCTCGCGTAGCGCGTTCAGCATCAACGGCGGGGGTCGGCCCGACGAAGTGGATCGGGAAATCGTGGCGACCAGCCGTTCACCAGGCTTCGGCGGGCGGGCGTCCGGGGATCACGGTTCCGCTGTGTTCCGAGGTTCGGTTTGGTCTGCGGCGCTGTGGAATCTAGTCGGTGGACGAGGTCGGTCCGACGAAACGGACCTCGGGGAATCGTGGTGACGGGCCGTTCAGCAAGGGCCGGTTCCGGTGGCGTAGGTGGCGGTCGGCGAAGGCGGCCACGTACTCGCGGACGATCTTCACGCAGCGCGCGCCCGGCAGTTTCTGAACCTGGAGGCCCAGCGCCTCGGCGATGATCGGCACGTCGCTGGGCGACCTGTGGGCCATCCCCGGCACCTGCAGCCAGCGACGCCAGCCGGTCAGGTGCGCCCAGGTGTCGTTCCAGTTGTCACCGTGCTTGCCGTGCGCGTCGGCGGCCAGCATCAGGAACGGCCGCGCCAGGTCACGCGCGAGCGGCGGGCGGAACGACCCGTCCAGGTTGATCCCGGCGTCCACCCGCCGGTCGGCGGCCATGGTCGCCGCCGCCGCCGCGCCGCCGATCGAATGGCCGACGGCCGCGACCCGGCCGTGGTCGATCATCTTCCCGTACCGGCCGTGACCCTTCAGCCGGTCCAGTACGAAGGAGATGTCGCGTACCCGGCCCGCCACCACCTTCTCCCCCTGATCGCCGCCGGCGCACACCCGGCAGGTGGCCACCCGCCCGTCGGGGAAGGTGACCGCCGCCGCCTCGTAGGGATGGTCCACCCCGGCCACCATGTACCCGCGGCTGGCCAGGTCCTCCGCGAGCGAGGTGAGCATCCAGCGCGGGTCGGTCAGCCCCGGGGACAGTACGACCAGCGGGAGCCGGTGCCGCGTGCGCAGCGGCGGCGCGCCCGCCCGCGCATGGGTGCGGACCCGCGTCAGCGTGTCCGGGGGCAGGTCGCCGGCCTGCTCCATCAGGTCCAGCAGCAGCCGTGACTCCTCGGCCGTGGCGTACGGCACCGCCGCGCCCCTCGCCACGGCGGCCGGGTACCACACCGAGACCATCAGCTCACGCGGCGCGGGCGGCGCCCACGGGTCCGGCCGGCCCCGATCGACCAGGTGCAACTCCTCCCAGCCGACCGGATGCGGTCCGGTCGGCGCGGGCAACGTGATCGGGTCCCCACCGCTCGGGGCCGTCGCGCCGGCGGGTACGGCCAGTGCCAGGGCCATCCCCAGGCCCGCGACCGCCATGCCGATCCTTCGGATCGCTTTCAACGCGCTACCTCCTGTCCGAGTACGCCCTTCGGCATACGTCATGGCTCAGGAGGCTAGGTACGGGCCGGGTACCCACGAATCCGGCGATCGTCGGTAGCCGCCCCCGACGAAGGTCAGGGGTCAGGGCTGGATGCCCAAGGTGTGGGTGAAGATGTTGCGCGGGTCCCAGCGGGACTTGGCTCGCTGGAGGCGTGGGTAGTTGTCCTTGTAGTAGAGCCGGTGCCAGGGGACTCCCGACGTGTTGTGCGCCGGGTCGGCGAGGTCGTTGTCCGGGTAGTTGATGTACGCGCCGTCGCGTGGGTCCGGTACGCCGCCGGTGTCCCGGTACACGTCGCGGTACAGGGCGCGGAGCCAGTTGTCGTAGCGTTCGTCCACCGCGGGGTCGTTCCAGGTGGACATGAACAGCACTCGCATGATGGCGTCGCGGTGCCCGTGGGCGGTGGCGGACGGCGCGACGGTGTTGATCTTCCCGCCGTAGCTGGCGAACCCCACCGAGCCGATGATCAGCTCCGGGTCGCGTTCCGCGGTCAGGCGCCGGTAGATGGCCTGGACCTGGCTCTCGTCGTAGCGTTTGCGCAGGTAGCCCGACTTGGCCTTGAGCCGGTAGAGCTTGGAGGCGTTGGGGCCGGACAGTGCCGCGGTGAGCCACGGCTTGCGTTCGCGGACCACGTTGATCGGGGTGCCGACGCCCGCGCCGAGCGCGGTGAGGTAGTCCTCGACGAGTCGTTCGGCGTCGGGGCCGTGGGCCTGTCCCACGGTGAGGTTGACGTCCGTCGCGCGGCGGGCGACGGTGAGGTCGCAGTAGAGCGCGGTGCCCGGCGCGCCGGGGGCGCTGTTGCGCTCGCACCACTCGCCGTGGTTGCGGATCAGCCGGGCGAACTTCTCCTCGTCCATGTTCAGGCCCTGCCACGGCCAGGTGCAGGAGAAGTCGATGGTCGAGGCGGGGGCCTTGGGTAACAGGTCGGACGGGTCGGTACCGCGGACTCCGGGAGTGCGTAACCAGAAGCGGGTGACGATGCCGAAGTTTCCGCCGCCGCCACCGGTGTGCGCCCACCAGAGCTCGCGTTCTGCGCCGGTGCTGTCCCGGGTGGCCACGACGGCGCTCGCCCGGCCCGCGCCGTCCACCACCACGACCTCGATGCCGTAGAGGTGGTCCACCACGAGGCCGTGCGTCCGGGAGAGCACGCCGTACCCGCCGCCGGTGAAGTGGCCGCCGGCCCCCACCTTGGGGCACCAGCCGGCGGGGATGGTGACGCCCCAGCCGAGGAAGAGCCGCCGGTAGACCTGCTCCAGGTCCGCGCCGCCCTCCACGGCGAACGCGTTGCGCTCGGGGTCGTAGTAGACCTGGGTCATCCCGGAAAGGTCGATGAGCACCTGGATGGACGCGTCGTCCACCCAGTTCTCCAGGCAGTGGCCGCCGCTGCGGACCGCCACCCGCCCGCCGTCCCTGACCGCCTCCTGGACGGCCTGCACGACCTGCTCGGTCGAGCCCACCACGCGTACGTAGTCGGGACTGCCCACGTAGCGCTTGTGCCCACGGCGTACCAGATCTTGATATCGGGAATCATCGGGATCGACCGTCACCGGCCCGAGCGGGGGTACGCAGCCCCGTCCCGCCGGTGGGCCCTTGGATTCGGGTTCCAGGAGATCGGCGCCCGCCCCGGCCGCCGGCCCCGTCACCGATAACGCCGCTGCCTGGAGAACCTGTCGGCGAGCCGGCATGCGCACCACTTCCTCCCATGATCAGTACGTATGTCCGGACAGTCATGATCAGAACGTCTAGTCGAACAGTTTGATAAATCGGCGGCGGGCGACGCAAGGGAGGGCCGGGTGTTAGGGTCCTGGAGGAGGAAGATACGACACGGAGACGGGGGCGGCTTCATGCGCGACGACTCACAGCCTTTCCAGGGTTTGTTCTCTCCGGCCGGGACTTCTTCCTTCACCGACTTCGTCGCTTCGGCGGTGCCGGCGCTGGTGCCGTGGGAGCGCCGGCCGCCGGCCGTTTCGGTCGCGGACCAGATTCCGCACTCCACCACGATCATCGCGGCGACCTGCGCGGGCGGCGTGGTGATGGCGGCCGACCGGCGGGGCACCTCCGGCAACATGATCGTGGAGCGCAACGCCGAGAAGGTCTACCGGGTCGATGACTTCTCCTGCGTGGGCGCGGCCGGCGCGGGCAGCATCGGCATGGAGCTGACCCGGCTGTACGGCGTGGAGCTCGAACACTACGAGAAGGCGGAGGGCCGGGCCTTGTCCGTGGAGGGCAAGGCCAACCGGCTGGCGGCCATGATCCGGGGCAACCTGGGGATGGCGATGCAGGGCATGGTGGTCGTCCCGATCCTGGCGGCCTACGACGACGAGCGGGGCACCGGCCGGATCTTCACCTACGACGTCGCCGGCGGGCCGTACGAAAGCTGGCAGTTCCACGCGATCGGCTCGGGTTCGATCTTCGCCAGGGGCGCGCTGAAGAAGCTGTACCGCGAGGACGCCGCGCCGGAAGAAGCGGTGCTCACCTGCGTGCAGGCGTTGTACGACGCCGCCGAGGACGACGCGGCCACCGGCGGCCCCGACGTCGCCCGCCGCACCTACCCGCGGATCGCCGTCATCACCGCCGAGGGCTTCCACCAGCTCTCCGACGACGAGGTCGAGGTCCACGTCCGGGCGATGCTCGACGCCCGCATGACCCGCCCCGACGGCCCGGCCGCTTCCCTCACCTGATCTTCTCCTGAGGCCCCACACCAGCCCCTCGGTCCGGCGTACGCCCCGGGGGGCTTCGGCCTGCCCTGGGCCCGGCCGTCCGCGCTGAACCGATCGTTTTTGTGTATGCCCGAAACCCGATTCTCGTGTCCAAAAACACAATGTCCCTAATGCATTTTCAGGGGCAGCCGGAATCCGGGGACGGTGGTGGTCGCCCCATTGGGCGCGACCGGCCGGGGCGGAAACGGACGCCGGGTCGAATGCTCACCGTTGTCGTCCGTATCGGAGAGATGCGACCTGCCATCTTGCGCGGGGTGGTAAGGGGTTGACGATGCTTTGCGGAAAATGTTTCCATGACTGCGCGGGTCAGCCCACCTGACCGGCGACGGGGCATGTTCGGGGAACCGATGAATCGAGCCTGGCCGTCGTCGGCCGATCTTCATACTCTCCAACCGCATGAGGAGTGCCGTGCCCGGCGTGCGCAATCTCTTTCATGACCCGGAAGTCGCTGGATTCCTTGAAGGTCTGTATTTAGGTAAGTTTCTGTGGCATTTAGTGGAACATTTCCCCCAGCAGGAGCCGGTGGACCGGAAAGCCGGTGACGAGGTTCTGGCGGATCTCGACGCCCTGCTCCGCAGCCGGGTCGATCCGACCGAGGTGGACCTCACCGGCCGGCTTCCCGAGGGGCTGCTGGACGAGCTGCGCACCCGGGGGTTCATGTGCCTTCAAGCGCCCAGGGAGCTGGGCGGCCACGGGCTGTCCTGCTACAACACCTACCGCGTGGTACGGCTGGCGGCGAGCTGGTCGGTGCCCGTCGCTCTGGTCATCGCCATCCAGAACGCGGTGGGCGTGGGCGCGCTGCTCCCGGCGCTGCCTCCCGGCCCGCTCAGTGACCTGGTACGCGCGCAGGTCGCGGGCGGCGTGCTGTCCGGCTCGGCGGACACCGAGCCGGAGGGCGCGGCGAACGCCCGGCGGAACACCAGCGCCCGCCCTACGGAGGACGGCACGGCGTACCTGATCAGCGGCGAGAAGATCCACATCGGCAACGGCCCGATCGCCGAGATGATCACGATCTCGGCGGCCGTGCGCGGCGAGCCGGGGGAGCCCGCGCGCCTGTTCTTCACGCCGACCGGCGGGCCGGGGTTCGAGGTCAGGTCGGAGCACGAGTTCATGGGTGTCAAGGGTTTCCCCAACGCCGCGTTGACGTTCACCGACCTGCGCGTGCCGCGCGAGCACATGTTCGTGGAGCAGCGGCAGGATTCCACCGTGCGCATCACCGGCGAGCTGACCAAGCTCGTGTCCCGGGGCAGGCTGTACCTGATCGTGGCGCCCTCGGCGGCGATCGCGAAGTTGTGCCTGGAATGGTCGCGTGACTTCATCTCCCGCCGGAAGATCGACGGGCGCGAACTCGGCGAATATGACGAAGTGCAGCGAATGATGGCCGACTCCCTCGCCGAGGTTTTCGCCATCGACGCGATCAGCGAGTGGAGCCTGCTGTGCGAGGACCAGCCGCGCGAGATCAATGTGCGGTTCGAGCAGAACGTGGCCAAGAACATCGGCTCGGTCACCTGCTGGCGGATCATTGATCGCACGATGTCACTGCTCGCGGGCGAGGGATATGAGACCGCGCGGAGTAAGGAACGCCGGGGCGCGCGACCGCTGCCACTCGAACGTTTCTTCCGCGATGCGCGGAATTTCCGGATATCCGGAGGTATCGATTTCCAGATCGACAACTGGACGGCGCAGCTCGCCATCTTCAGTTACTACTACCCGGAGCCGTACGCCGAGGAGCCGGCCGACGGCCCCGACCCGGAATGCGCCGACCTGAACGCCCGCAACCAGGACCACCTGCGCTTCGCGGCCCGCGAGACCCGCCGTTTCGGCCGCGCCTGCCGCCGCCTGGCGGCGTCCCGGCCCGCGGCCGAGCTGTTCCAGCGCGAACACCTGATGATCGCGCTGAACCAGATCGTGGACGAGGTCCTCACCATGTCACTGACCCTCGCCCGCGCCGCCCGCTGGTCCCGGGACGGCCACCAGGACGGCCAGGCCCTGGCCGACATCTTCTGCACCCGCTCCCGCCACCGCCTCGCCGCCCTCTGGCACGAGGTGGAGGCCCAGGACGGACCCGAACCCGACTACTCGCAGGTGAGCACCGCCTGGCTCAGCCACCCCAACGCC
>NZ_POUA01000384.1 GCF_003236385.1 Spongiactinospora gelatinilytica | reverse complement strand
GCCCACCCCAACGCCCGGTTCACCACCCCGGCCGCGCAGTGCCCGACCATCGCCCCCGAGTGGCAGGACCCGGCGGGCGTGCCGATCTCGGCGATCCTGTTCGGCGGCCGGAGGGCCACCGCGGTGCCGCTGGTCACCGAGGCGCTGAGCTGGCAGCACGGCGTGTTCCTGGGCGCGAACGTCGCCTCGGAGAAGACCGCGGCGGCCGAGGGCAAGGTCGGCGAGCTGCGCCGCGACCCGTTCGCGATGCTGCCGTTCTGCGGCTACAACATGGGCGACTACTTCGCCCACTGGCTGGAGGTCGGCCGCCGCCAGGGCGCGGACCTGCCGCGGATCTACTACGTCAACTGGTTCCGCAAGGGCGCGGACGGCTCGTTCCTGTGGCCGGGGTTCGGCGAGAACAGCCGGGTGCTCAAGTGGATCGTTGAGCGGCTCAACGGCGAGGCCGAGGCCGTGAGCACGCCGATCGGGCTGGTACCCGACCGGCTCGACACCGACGGGCTGGACATCTCCCCGCAGGCCCTGGAGACGCTGCTGTCGGTGGATGCGGAGGCGTGGAAGGAGGAGGCCGCGCTGATCCCGCCGCACTTCGAGACCTTCGGCGACCATCTGCCCAAGGAGCTGTGGGACGAGTACCACGCGCTGGTGAAGCGCCTGGGCTGAACCCGCGATGCCGTTTTTGTCCCGCAGGCGAACTTTCCTGCCTGCCGCGGCGTCTCACTGAGCTGGGGCTGGTTCGGGTCTTTTTCCCGGCCCAGCGAAAATCAGCGAAACTCAGGGAGACGTCGGTGAATCCGGTGACCGCGCTGCTCGCCCTCGCCGTGGTGGTGCTGACCTTCGTCGCCACCAAGTCCACCGCGGCGAAGATCCGGCGGCTGCGGCCCGCCGCCGACGTCCGTCAGGCGCGGGGCGATCTGAACCACTACCAGATCGCCTTCCTGGCGGGCGGGCCGCGCAGGGTCGTGGTCACCGCCTTGGCGACGCTGGCCGCGACCCGGGCGATCGAGATCGCCCGGGGCGGCCGGGTCGGCTTGGCGCGCGGCGCGGCGTCCTACGATCCGGTCGAGCTGGCCGTGCTCGACGCGGTCGCCGCGCGCCCCGGCCGGATCAAGGTGGCCGCGATCCGTGGCGAGGTGGCGCGTGGGCCTGTGCTGGAGGGCCTGCGCCGCGACCTGACCGGCCGCGGCATGCTCATTCCCGAGCAGGTGTACGCGCCGGCCAGTCGTTCGCTGGGCAGGCTGCGCAGGATCTCGCAGGCGGCCCTGGTGACGGCCGTGATCGTCGCGGGGTTGGGCGGCGTGTCGGTGCAGTCCATCGTGATGGCGGTCGTCGTGCTGGGCTTCGCGATGTACGCCCACGCCGTCGCCTCAGAGGCGAACGGCGACCGGCGCAACGCGGTGAGCGCCGCGGGCGACGCCGAACTCGCGGCGGCGCGGCACGTCTACCGCGAGGGCGGCCCGCCGGTCGCGCCCGGAGTCGTCCACGAGGTGGGGATGCCGGTCGCCCTGTACGGGCCGGGCGAGCTCCGTGACGAGAGGCTGCGGCGTGAGCTGACCCGAGACGGGCGGGGCAAGTCCTCCGGGGACGGGGACGAGGTCGGTGGCTGGAGCGACGGGGGCGGTGACGGCGGCGGCGGTGACGGCGGCGGCGAGTGACCCCTCCGAATCCCTGCCGGAGATGGTGGATCCCCGTCACGTGACCGATTGTTGGGACAGGCGACCCCCGGAGGCGGTGATAATTGCCTGTGTCGTATCGCCTGTGATCCGGGCGTGGCTCCGCGCGGTGAGGGCGGTGGCCGGAGGGGAGGATTCCCGTGGGCGTGCGTGATCTGCTCTACCGCCTGTACGAACGCAGGCTGGGCACCAGGCTCGCGCCTGACATGATCCCCCGGCACGTGGGCGTCATCATCGACGGCAATCGCCGCTGGGCGCGCTCGATGGGCCTGGACGACGTCAGCCGCGGCCACCGCAAGGGCGCCGACAAGATCTCCGAACTCGTCACCTGGTGCCGGGACGCCGGTGTCGAGTTCGTCACGATCTGGATGCTGTCCAGTGACAACCTGGCCCGCCCCAAGAACGAACTGGAGCCGCTACTCAAGATCATCGAGGACGTGGTGCAGGAGCTGGTCGCGACCGGGTGGCACATCAAACCCGTGGGCGCTTTGGACCTTCTGCCGGATCACACCGCACATGTCCTGAAAAATGCAAAAGAAGTCACCTCCGACCGTCCCGGGCTGATTGTGAACGTGGCGGTTGGGTATGGAGGAAGACGTGAGATCGCTGATGCGGTGCGCTCTCTCCTCCAGGAGCACGCCAGCACGGGGGCGAGTATCGAGGATCTCGTGGAGGTTCTCGATGTCGAGCACATCGCGGAGCATCTCTACACGCGCGGACTGCCCGACCCGGATCTGGTCATCCGGACCTCGGGGGAGCAGCGCCTCTCCGGCTTCCTGCTCTGGCAGAGCGCCCACTCGGAGTTCTACTTCTGCGAGGCCTACTGGCCGGATTTCCGTAGGGTCGACTTCTTGCGGGCGCTCCGCTCCTACGCCGCGCGGCACCGGCGGTACGGCTCCTGATCCGGCGTACGTGCCGGAAACGGCATGTGAACTGCCCCTTTCAGTCGGGTTCGGCATATTGGGGACCAGCAGTTCAGGACGTACCGTAGAAGGTGGGCGGCAGCGTCCGCCCCACTTCGGAGAGGGCCCGCTTTTGCGCACAACACCTGCTGAGGGGGCCGGAATCCGGCTTCGCCGGCGGCGTGGCGCGGGACCGGGTCCGGTACGAATCCCACCTCATCTGGTCAGGGCGTCGACCCTAAGAAGGCGCCCGGGGGAGATCGCGTGGCAGTGTCCTCGACCCATCTACCCAACGGCAGCCGCCCCGCGCGGCGCACCTACGTGCTGGACACCTCGGTACTGCTCGCCGACCCGGCGGCGATGACCCGCTTCGCCGAGCACGAGGTAGTCCTGCCGATCGTCGTCATCACCGAGCTTGAAGGCAAGCGCCACCATCCAGAACTGGGCTACTTCGCCCGCAAGGCGCTGCGCTACCTCGACGACCTTCGGATCACGCACGGCAGGCTGGACGCGCCCATGCCGATCGGCGAGGGCACCGTGCGGGTGGAGCTCAACCACAGCGACCCGTCGATCCTGCCGGCCGGCTTCCGGCTCGGCGACAACGACACCCGCATCCTCACCGTCGCGCGCTCGCTCGCGGCCGAGGGATGCGATGTGGTGCTCGTTTCCAAGGACCTGCCGATGCGGATCAAGGCCGCGTCGATCGGTCTGGTCGCCGAGGAGTACCGCGCCGAGCTGGTCGCCGAGTCCGGGTGGACGGGCATGACCGAACTACAGGTGACCGGCGATGACATCGCCGCCCTGTTCGAGCACGGCACGCTGGAGCTGCCCGAGGCGGCCGAGCTGCCCTGTCACACGGGCCTGCGGCTGCTCGCCGCGCAGGGCTCGGCGCTGGGCAGGGTCGCGCCGGACAAGTCGGTGAAGCTGGTCCGCGGCGACCGCGAGGTGTTCGGGCTGCACGGCCGTTCCGCCGAGCAGCGGATCGCGCTCGACCTGCTGATGGACCCAGAGGTCGGCATCGTGTCGATGGGCGGCAGGGCGGGCACCGGCAAGTCCGCGCTGGCGCTGTGCGCGGGCCTTGAGGCGGTCCTGGAGCGCCGCCAGCACCGCAAGGTGGTCGTCTTCCGGCCGCTGTACGCGGTGGGCGGGCAGGAGCTCGGCTACCTGCCCGGCACGGAGAACGAGAAGATGGGGCCCTGGGCGCAGGCCGTCTTCGACACGCTCGGCGCGGTGACCACGCCCGAGGTGATCGAGGAGGTCATCGAGCGCGGCATGCTGGAGGTCCTGCCGCTGACCCACATCCGCGGCCGGTCCCTGCACGACGCGTTCGTGATCGTGGACGAGGCCCAGTCGCTGGAGCGCGGGGTGCTGCTGACCGTGCTGTCGCGGATCGGCGCCAACTCCCGCGTGGTGCTCACCCACGACGTCGCCCAGCGCGACAACCTGCGGGTGGGGCGGCACGACGGCGTGGTCGCGGTCGTGGAGAAGCTCAAGGGCCACCCGCTGTTCGCGCACGTCACGCTGACCAGGTCGGAGCGTTCGCCGATCGCGGCCCTGGTCACCGAGATGCTGGAGGACCTCACCGCCTGACGGGCCCCGAGGGTCGTCACGGGGGGAGTTGCGTGTCCGGCGAGGCCAGATCCCGGAACTCGCTGCACACGTGCTCTCCCCGGGTGTGGGGGGTGCCGTCGGGCTCCATCTGGGTGACCTGCACGACCCAGATCTCCCGGCTGCGCAGCCCGGCGGTGGTGCAGGTGAGCTGGGCCAGCGCGGTACGGCTCAGCGTGTCCTCGCCGCCGACGAAGATGTGCAGCCGAAACCCGCGCGGCACGTCGGGGTCGTTCCTGGCGACCTGGCCGTACCGGCTGAGCTGGCTGTCTCGCAGGGTGAAGCCGCGCAGGTCCGAATCCATGCCGGGCGGCGGCAGGTCGCTCGCCTTGAACAGCGCGGCCACGATGTCCTCGATGGTGTTGGAGGCCGCCGACACCCGGGCGGGCGCGAGGCGCTGCCCGCGCAGCAGGTAGACGGTGATGAAGGTCGGCTCGAAGCTGACCACCGGCGCGTGCCCGTGGTCGGCGACGCCGCCCGCCTCGATGCCGCACCCCATCGGGAAGGTCAGCAGCAGCGCCGCCGCCACCCACCTGATGCCTTTCATGCGTTTCATGCGTTCGGCAGCCAGACCGTGAACAGCGTGCCGGGGTCCTGCCGCCGGACCGAGATCGTGCCGCCGTGCAGTTGGGCGTTGGCCCGGGCGATGGGCAGCCCGAGCCCGCTGCCCTCGCTGCGCGCCCGGCCCGCCTCGGCCTTGAAGAACCGGTCGAACACGTGCGGCAGGTCCTCGACCGAGATCCCCTTGCCGTGGTCGCGCACCTTGACCTCCAGCCCGTTGGGCGTGCCGCGGGCGCTGAGCAGTACCGGGGGCGCGCCGTGCCGCAGCGCGTTGCCCACCAGGTTCGCCACGATGACGTCGAACCGCCGCGGGTCCAGGGTGAACGCCAGGCCCTCCGAGACGTTCACCCGCACCTGGTCCGCCCAGCCGCGCACCTCCAGGCAGTCGGCCAGCGCGTCGGCGATGTTGACCCGCTCGACGCGGAGGGTGGCGGTGCCCGCGTCCAGGCGGCTGGCCTCGATCAGGTGCTCGACGAGCACGCGCAGCCGTTCGATCTCGCCGAGGACCAGCCGTACCGCCTTGGCCGGTTCCGGGGGGAGCCGTTCGGCCTCCTCATGGAGCATGTCGGTGACCGCGGTCATGGCCGCGAGCGGGGTGCGCAGCTCGTGGGAGACGTCGGCGACGAAGCGCCGCGAGATGGCCTCCAGCGAGCGCAGCTCGGTCACGCTCTTCTCCAGCGCCGAGGCCGACTCGTTGAACGTCGCGGTGAGCCGGGCCAGTTCGTCGCGGCCGTGTACGGGCAGGCGGGTGTCCAGGCGGCCCTCGCCGAGGGCGCGGGCGGCCAGGCCGAGCCGGCGGACCGGCAGCAGTACCCGCCGGGCCGAAAGCAGCGCGCCGGTGAGCCCGACGATGAGCGTGATCGCGCCCGCCTTCGCCAGGCCCTCGCGCAGGTCGGCCAGGATGCGCTGCTCGTCGGCGAGGGAGACGAAGACGTACACCGTCATCCCGGTCGGCAGGATGGCGCCGTTCCTGGCCAGGCGCTGCACCTGCGTGCCGATGACCAGCCACGTCCGCCCGTCGATCACGGCCCGCTGCGACACGATCCGGTGCCTGGCCCGCACCTCCAGCTCATAGGGCACGTCGCCGACGGTCATGTGCTCGGCCGAGTAGATCGCCTCCTGGTAGGTGAGGATCACCTCGCGGCCGGGGGCGCGCAGCGACCTGTGCACGGCGCTCAGATCCTCGCCGGTGGGCGGCAGCTCGCCCGGCCACAGCGCCCCGATCGGCACCGAGATCTGCTCCAGGGTGTTGGTCACGTCGGAGACCGCGGCCCGTTCGGTGCGGTTCACCAGCGCGGTCTTGACCAGCGTGTACCCGATCCCGGCGACCAGCGCGGAGGCGCTCATCGCGACCAGGGCGAAGGTGATCACCAACCGGCCGCGCAGCCCGGTCGGCCGCCGCCGGGCCCGCCTGAGCGCCTCCAGCGCGTGCCGGAGGTTCCTCACGGGGGGCTGAAGCGGTAGCCGAACCCGCGGACGGTGTGGATGAACACCGGTTCGGCGGGCACCGGCTCGATCTTGGCCCGGACCCGCTGGACGCAGGCGTCCACCAGGCGCGAGTCGGCGATGTGGGAGTGGTCCCACACGACGCGGAGCAGGTGGCGGCGGTTGAGGACCTGGCCGGGGTGGCGGACGAGTTCGAGCAGCAGTCGCAGCTCCGTGGGCGTCAGGTGGATCTCCCGCCCGGCGCGGGTCACCTTCAGCGCGCCGCGGTCGATCACCAGGTCGCCGAACGCGATCCGGTCGGAGGAGGCCGACTCGGCCCGGCGCAGCACCGCGCGGATGCGCGCGTCGAGCACCCGCGGCTCGACCGGTTTGATGACGTAGTCGTCGGCGCCGGCCTCCAGGCCCACCACCACGTCCAGATCGTCGCCCCTGGCGGTGAGCAATATCACCGGAAGCTGGTCGAACCTGCGGATGCGGCGGCAGACCTCCACGCCGTCGATGCCGGGCAGCATCACGTCGAGAATGGCGATCTCGGGCCGCCGGGCGCGTATGTGGTTCAGGGCTTCCTCGCCGGTGGTGAACGCGGTCACCGAGTGGCCCTGCCGCGACAGGGCCAGTTCCAGTGCCGTGCGCACCGAGGGATCGTCTTCGACGAGGAGGATGCCAGCCACGCGGTCATTATGGTTCGCCGGTCAGTGCCGCCGTCGTGTGTCACGGAACTGTGACATATCACCCATGCAATGGGGATAGAGGGCGGCAAGTCTGGTGGGGGGTCCGTCCTTCGGGCTCGGGGGTTCCGAAGGGGGGACCTTACATATGGAGTGCCGTCACCGCTTGGTGGCGGCACGGTAAGTAGAATGTGGCGAACATCACACTCGCCGGGAAAGTCCATGTCACCGCGTGGCTAGATCATCCATACGGTGAACGGTCGCTTGCCCGGGCGGCCCAATTCCGCCGTTCCGGTTGCGGAGCACCCCCTGGTTCACGGCATGCTCATAGGTCGTGAGTTCAGGTCCGGAGTTGAGAGAGCGCGCCGCGTCACAAGGGACCCGGGGCCGCCGCAGGAGCACCCAGCGCTCCGCAACCGGCTGTCTCTTA
>NZ_POUA01000383.1 GCF_003236385.1 Spongiactinospora gelatinilytica | reverse complement strand
GCGGGCGGGCCGCCGCGCAGCTCGGGCAGCGCCCGGTAGATCACCGCCGCGATCGGCACGGCCACCGCCGCGCCGGTGATCCCGGCCAGCACGCCGCCGACGGCCAGCACCAGGATCACGGCCAGCGGATGGAAGTTGACGGCCCGGCCGACGATCAGCGGTTGCAGGACGTGGTTCTCCAGTTGCTGTTCCACGACCAGGATGCCGACGAAGACCAGCGCCAGGATGGGCCCCTGCGAGCCCAGGGTGACCAGTGTGGCCAGGCCGCCCGCGATGAAGATGCCGACGATCGGGATGAAGCTGGCGAAGAAGATGAGCACCGCCAGCGGCGCCCAGAGCGGCACCCCCATCCCGGCCAGCACGATGCCCATGATGATGCCGTGCACGGCGGCCACCGCCACCGTGCCCTGGACGTACTGGGAGAGCGTCGCCCAGGCGGCCCGGCCGGCCCGGTCGACCCGCGGGGCGACGCCGCCGAAGGCGCGCAGCACCCAGGCCCAGATCCGGTCGCCGTCCTTGAGCAGGAAGAACGTCACGAACAGCAGCAGCACCAGGGACGCGAGCACCTCGACGGCCACCGTCGCGCCGGTCAGCACGGTGTTGCCGATCACGGCCTGCTGCGTGGTGATCAAGTCGGTGATCTGGTCGACCCACTGCTGGATCTGCGCCTTCTGGAGGTGCAGCGGCCCGGTGATCAGCCACTCCTGGACCTCCTCGACCGACTTCCTGAGCTGGGCGACCAGGCGTGGGAACTCAGCGTTGGCCCGGGCGCCGACGATCCAGCCGGTGCCGACGAGGATCGCGAAGGCGAGCAGCATGGTCGCCCAGGTGGCCCAGATGGGCCGCAGCCCGGCCCTGCGCAGCCGCTTGGTGATGGGGAACAGCAGCGCCGCCAGCAACAGCGCGATCGCCACCGGCAGGGCCACGAACCGGAGGGTCGCGACGGCCTGCGCGAAGTAGTGGACCACGACACCGAGCAGGATCAGACACGCGCTCCACGCCGCCATCTTGGCCAGGACGGGGGGCACTAGCTGCGTCAGGCGCCGCGGGTCGGAGATCACGCATTACAGCCTGGCACGTCCGGAACCCGAACGCGCGCCGCATTTCCACCCGGCGGGCACCGGGGGCGAGAGCTTGCTCACTCGGCGCCCCCGGCGGCGTACCGGCGATCGGGTCAGCCGGCGGCCAGGATCACCTCGACCGCGGGGCCCGGGGCCGGGTCCAGGACGAACTCCTCGACGTTGCCCGCGGCGCACAGGTCGTCCTGGGCGTGCCGTACCAGAGCGGCGGCCGGGCCGGTGACGGTGAGCCGGGCGACCTCGGACCGCATCGACCGCTTGGCCTCCGACTTGGCCTTGCGGACCTGGGCCAGGACGGCGGCCACCGCGGCCAGCACCTCGGGGTCTCCGCCCGTGCCGGTGTCGGCGGGGACCGGCCAGTACGAGCGGTGGACGGACCCGTCACGCCACCAGGACCAGACCTCCTCGGTGACGAACGGCATGAACGGCGCGAACAACCGCAACTGCACGTCGAGCGCCCGGCGCAGCGCGGCACGGGCGGACCCGGCCCCCGCGTCGGAGCCGTAGGCCCGGCTCTTGACCAGCTCCAGGTAGTCGTCGCAGAACTCCCAGAAGAACCGCTCGGCGGCCTCCAGGGCACGGGTGTGGTCATACCCCTCGAAGGCGGCGGTGGCCTCCTCGACCACGCCGCGCAACCGGGCCAGCATCGACAGGTCCAGCGGCTCGGTGACGGGGTCATCGGTGGCGCCGCCGAGCCCGAGCACGAACTTGGACGCGTTGAGGATCTTGACGGCCAGCCGCCGTCCGATCTTGAGCTGTCCCGGCTCGAACGCCGTGTCCACCCCGAGCCTGCCGCCCGCGGCCCAGTAGCGCACCGAGTCGGCGCCGTGCTGTTCGAGCAGCGCCAGCGGCGTGACCACGTTGCCCTTGGACTTGGACATCTTCTTGCGGTCGGGGTCGAGCACCCAGCCGGAGATCGCCGCGTTGGACCACGGCAGCCGGTCGTGCTCCAGGTGCGACCTGACGGCGGTGGAGAACAGCCAGGTGCGGATGATCTCGTGCGCCTGCGCCCGCAGGTCCATCGGGGTGACCTGGTGGTACAGCCTGTCGTCCGCGCCCCAGCGGGCCGCGATCTCCGGCGTCAGCGACGACGTGGCCCAGGTGTCCATGACGTCGGGGTCGCCGGTGAAGCCGCCCGCCTTGCCGCGCTGGTCTTCGGTGTAGCCGCGCGGCACGTCGTCGGCGGGGTCGATCGGCAGGGCCTCCTCGGCGGGCAGGATCGGCCGGTCGTGGATCGGGTGACCGGCGTCGTCCAGCGGGTACCACACCGGGATGGGCACGCCGAAGAACCGCTGCCGGGAGATCAGCCAGTCACCGGCCAGCCCTTCCACCCAGTTGTCGTAGCGGACCCGCATCCGCGGCGGGTGCCAGGACAGCTCGGCGCCACGGGCGAGCAGCGCCCGGCGCAGCTCCGGGTCGCGCCCGCCGTTGCGGATGTACCACTGCCGGGTGGTGACGATCTCCAGCGGCCGGTCGCCGCGCTCGTAGAACTTCACCGGCCGGGTCACCGGCCGGGGCTCGCCGGAGAGGTCGCCGCTCTCGCGCAGCATGGCCACAATCCGCTCGCGCGCCGCGCCGATCGTGCGGCCGGCCACCTCCGAGTAGGGGCCCGCGGGCACGCCCTGCGGCGGCTCGGGCAGCAGCCTGCCGTCCCACCCGATCACCGGGCGGGTGGGCAGGTCCAGCTCGCGCCACCAGGTGACGTCGGTGATGTCGCCGAAGGTGCAGATCATCGCGATGCCCGAGCCCTTGTCCGGCTCGGCCAGGCGATGTGCGAGGACCGGAACGCGCACACCGAACACCGGCGTGGTGACCGACGCGCCGAACAGCGGCCGGTAGCGCTCGTCGTCGGGATGGGCGACCAGCGCCACGCAGGCCGGCAGCAGCTCGGGGCGGGTCGTCTCGACCTCGACCCGGCCGCCGTCGGGCCGGTGGAAGGAGATCCGGTGGAATGCCCCGGTCTGCTCGCGGTCCTCCAGCTCGGCCTGGGCGACGGCGGTGCGGTAGGTGACGTCCCACAGCGTGGGGGCCTCGGCCAGGTACGCCTCGCCGCGCGCCAGGTTGCGCAGGAAGGCGCGCTGGGACACCGCGCGGGAGTGGTCGCCGATCGTGGTGTAGAGCAGCGACCAGTCGACCGACAGGCCGACCCGCCGCCACACCTCCTCGTACGCCTGCTCGTCGATCTCGGTGAGCCGGTGGCACAGCTCCACGAAGTTGCGCCGCGAGATCGGCACCTCGGTCTTGCCCGGCTTGGCCGGCGGCTCGAAGTCGGGGTCGTACGGCATGGACGGGTCGCACCGCACGCCGAAGTGGTTCTGGACCCGCCGCTCGGTGGGCAGGCCGTTGTCGTCCCAGCCGATGGGGTAGAACACGGTCTTGCCGCGCATGCGCTGGAAGCGGGCGATGAGGTCGGTGTGGGTGTAGGAAAGGACGTGGCCGATGTGGAGGGACCCGGAGACGGTCGGCGGCGGCGTGTCGATGGAGTAGATCTCCTCGCGGGGCCGCGCCCGGTCGAACCGGTAGGTGCCCTGCGCCTCCCAGCTGGCTACCCATACCGCTTCGAGCCCCTCGAGAGCGGGTTTCTCGGGCACGGCGGGATAGCGTGATCGCTGTTCGGTCATGCGTCCCTATGGTAGTCCGGGGACCTGCCCGGACGGGCTAGGGTTTTCGCATATACGGAAGGGGGAGGCGGCTATGGCCGACAAGGCGGAGAAGCCGGATCTGGCGTGGCGGGCCATCGGAGGGCTGGTCGCGCTCGGCGTGGGTTTCGTCACGCGCAAGGCGATCGCGTACGGCTGGCAGAAGGCGACGGGCAGGAAGCCGCCCGCCGATGCCGACTCGCCGGACATCAGCATGGGCGAGGCGATCGGCTACGCCGTGGTGACCGCGGTGGGCATGGAAGTGGCCCGGATCGTGGCGACCCGGGCCGCGGCCAGGCGGTACCAGGCGTGGTCGGCGCGCAGCGAGGCCAGGGCCATCGCGCAGGCCGCCACTCCCAAGGCGTGAGGTCGGGGTTCAGGGCGTCTCCAGGGCCTGGAGGAACTCCCCGGCCCAGCGGTCCACGTTGTAGGTCGCCACGCGGCGGCGCAGTGAGCGCATCCGCCTGGCCAGCTCGTGCGGAGTCGAGCGCATCCCGGCGACCATCGCGCGTTTGAGGCCGTCGACGTCGTAGGGGTTCACCAGGAACGCCTGCCGGAGTTCGTCGGCGGCCCCGGCGAACTCACTGAGCACCAGCGCCCCGCGCAGGTCGTGCCGGCAGGCGATGTACTCCTTGGCGACCAGGTTCATCCCGTCGCGCACCGGGGTGACCACCATGACGTCGGCGGCCAGGTAGAGCGCGGCGAGTTCGTTGCGCTGGTACGACTGGTGCAGATACTGCACCGGCTGGTGGCCGATCAACCCCTGCTCGCCGTTGATCCTGCCGACCTGGAGCTCGATGTCGTTGCGCAGCCTGCGGTACTCCTCCACGCGCTCCCGGCTCGGCGTGGCGATCTGGACGAAGACGGCGTCGCCCGCGTTGACCGCCCCGTCGGCGAGCAGTTCGCCGAACGCCTTGAGCCGCTGCCCGATGCCCTTGGTGTAGTCGAGCCGGTCCACACCGAGCAACACGTGCTCGGGGTCGCCCAGCTCGGAGCGGATCTCCTTGGCCCGCGCGACGATGTGCGGCTCGCGGACGAGGCTGTCCAGCTCCCCGAAGTCCACCGAGATGGGGAACGCCTCGGCGCGGATGACCCGGCCGTCCCGGTAGATCTCGTGCTTCTGGTGTTGCAGGCCGAGCTGGCGGCGGCACAGCCGGATGAAGTTCGAGGCGCCGCCGGGCCGCTGGAATCCGACCAGGTCGGCCCCGAGCAGGCCCTCCAGGATCTCCCTGCGCCAGGGGAGCTGGGTGAACAGCTCCGAGGGCGGGAACGGAATGTGCAGGAAGAAGCCGATGCGCAGGTCGGGGCGCAACCGCCGGAGCATCGCCGGGACGAGCTGGAGCTGGTAGTCCTGTATCCACACCACGGCGCCGTCGGCCGCGGCGTCGGCGGCGGCTTGGGCGAAGCGCTCGTTGACCGTCCGGTAGGCGTCCCACAGCACCCGCGAGTACACGGGTGTGGCGACCACGTCATGGTAGAGCGGCCACAAAGTGGCGTTGGAGAATCCCTCGTAGTACAGCTCCACCTCCGCCGAGGACAACGGCACCGGGATGAGGTGCATGCCGTCGTGCTCGAAGGGGTCGAGATTCTCGTCGGGTGCGCCGTGCCAGCCCAGCCACGCGCCGTCACGACGTTGCATCACCGGGGCGATGGCGGTCACCAGACCGCCGGGGCTGCGCCGCCAGCCCGCGTGGCCGTCACGATCGACGGGCAGGCGGTTGGCGACGATGAGAAACGAGCTGCGGCCCTGCACGCTTCCTCCAATGGTCGGCTACGACCACCTTACGAAATGGACACACACCGCTTCTGATCGGCTACCGGACGAACCCGCAGGAACAGCATAAAATCCGGCTTCAGGCGGGTCCCAATCCGGCCGCGTCACTGATCACCGTACACGGTGCCACCTGCGGGATTCCTACCCACGGAACGCGCGGGAACCTCAGCCGGAGGTGATCTCCCGCCGCGCCGCCGAGGCGCCCTCGGGCAGCGCGCCCCGCTTGCGCAGGTCATCGCGCACCGCCGTGGCCAGCCGCTTGGTCGCGGCGTGGTTGAGCGCGCCGCCGGCGACCGCGCCGGTCAGGAAGGGGCCGAGGGTGGTCAGATGGCGGCCGAGGGTGCGCATCAGCCGGTTGCGCAGCGCGGTCTTGGCCGCGGTGCCGAGGGCCAGGGTGACCGAGCCGGGCGCGAGGGGGTCGACACCGCGCTGCTTGGACCACGCGATGGCGAAGGCGAGCGCGCGCTGCCCGCCGTTGCCGGGCACCTCCACGCCGTACACCTCGTGCAGCTCCGCGATGAGCTTGGTCTCGATGGCCGCCACCACGAGCGTCTCGGCGACCAGCTGGGCGGGTGCGGACAGCAGCAGCGGAGGGGCGGCGAACTGGGCCATCGCGAGCGCGCCGCCGACGGCGCCGACGGCCGTCGTGGCCTTCGCCGCGGTGCGGACCAGATCGTCGGCCAGGGCCTCGCCCGTGAGCCCGTAGTGGTGTTCTTCAAGCGTGCGCAGATCGCGGATGGGGATCCGGGGCGCCGTGGCCATGTAGACGTCGGCCAGCCACCGGCCGCGGCCCGCGCCGGTCTCCTTGGCCATTCTGCCCGCCGTGACCAGGGCGGCCGTCAGGCGGCCGAGCAGCCGCCGCCGCTCGGCGCGGTCCAGCTCGCCGGGCCGGGACAGCCTGCCCACGAGCACCGCCACCTCGTCGTGCCGGCCGTCCTGCGTGTCCTGCTTCTCCTGCACGGCGGGGTCCCGGTCGTCGTCACGGGACTCGCCGGCTCCGGCCGGGTCGTGCTGAGAGCGCTCGCCGGAGGACGCGGCGGCTCGATCCGGCGGGCCCGGCTGGACGGAATCGGACGACCCGGGCATGATCACGGGTTCGTCCGGTGTCCGGCCGGGCTCGCCGATGTCGTCACTCGACGGCCGATCCGCTTTGTCTGTCACGCTGCGGAGCCTCCCTCAAATCCGTCGGGACGATCAGGCGGCGCACTCCCGGCAGATCTGCTCCCCGCCCTTCTCGGCGGCGAGCTGGCTCCTGTGATGCACCAGGAAGCAACGCGCGCAGGTGAACTCGTCGGCCTGACGAGGAATCACCCGGAGCGAGAGCTCCTCGTTGGAAAGGTCCGCACCGGGCAGCTCAAGCGACTCGGCGAGGTCGGTCTCGTCGATGTCGATGCTGCCGGACGACTTGTCCGTACGGCGAGCCTGAAGCTCCTGGAGGCTGTCCTCGTTGAGGTCGTCGTCCGTCTTGCGTGGGCTGTCGTAGTCGGTAGCCATCGTTCTCCATCCCCCTCATCTATCTGTCTGCGCACCGTCGCGCGCTTATAACGTCCGGGAGCCCCATCTTTGTGCCCGAAAGGTCCGAGAGATTTGTGCTTCGGTACCCAGCGATGACAGCCACTGAACCTCCCTACACGCGTGTGAGCCGCCGCCAATGGGAGCAGTTAGCCAAATATGGCGGAAACCACAGCATTGACGCCATGCAGCACCGTGTTCGACGGCACATCCAACCACATGTACGGCGCGAACGAGACGCCCCCCGCCGGATGAAGCGCCGGATACGCCCTCCGGTGCGCCGCCCGCTCGTCCCACCCCGTAT
>NZ_POUA01000382.1 GCF_003236385.1 Spongiactinospora gelatinilytica | reverse complement strand
GGATCTGGGCGGGCACCACAGAGCGTGAACGCCGCGCGATGCGGGAAGAGGTGCTGCATGGCGCGAGGACCTAGGACGCCCGGCGGTTCCCCGCCCCGCATCCTGATCATCGGAGGCGGGTACGTCGGGCTGAACACCGCGATGCGCCTGCAACGCCGGCTGCGCCCGGGGGAGGCCGAGATCACCGTTCTCGACTCCGACTCCTACATGACCTACCAGCCGTTCCTGCCCGAGGCGGCGGCCGGCAGCCTCGAACCGCGCCATGTGGTGGTGCCGCTGCGGCGGGTGCTGTCGCGGTGCAGGATCCTCAACGGCTGGGTCGTGCGGGTGGACAGCGCCAGGCGGTCGGTGGAGTTCCGGCCGGCCGAAGGGGAGTCCTACGAGATCGGCTACGACATCCTCGTCGTCTCGCCCGGCTCGGTCTCCCGCATCCTGCCCATACCGGGCCTGGCCGAGAACGGCATCGGCTTCAAGACCGTCGAAGAGGCCATCCACCTGCGCAACCACGTCCTGGGCCAGCTCGATCTGGCCGCCTCCACCCGCCGGGCGGACGTCCGCCGGCGGGCGCTCACGTTCGTCTTCGTCGGAGCGGGCTTCGCCGGCGTGGAAGCGCTGGCCGAACTGGAGGACATGGCCGGGTACGCCTGCCGCTACCACCCCGGCATCAGCCGCGCGGACATGCGCTGGGTGCTGGTCGAGGCCACCGGCCGCATCCTGCCGGAGGTCGGCGAGGAGATGGGCCGCTGGACGCTGGAGCAGCTTCGCGCCCGCGGCATCGACGTCCGCCTGAACACCCGCGTGGACACCGCCGAGCACGGCGACATCGTGCTCAGCGACGGCGGCCGGTTCCCGTCCGGCACGCTGGTGTGGACGGCGGGCGTACGGCCGCACCCGCTGATGCGCGCCACCGACCTGCCGGTGGACGACAAGGACCGGCTCAAGGTCACCCCCCGGCTCAACGTGGAGGGCAGGGACGACGTCTTCAGCGCGGGCGACTGCGCGGCCGTGCCGGACCTCACCCGGCCGGGGGAGTACTGCGCGCCGAACGCCCAGCACGCCGTACGGCAGGCGCGGCGGCTGGCCGGCAACATCATCGCCACCCTGCGCGGCACCCCGCTCGCCGACTACCGGCACGCGTACGCCGGATCGGTGGCGAGCCTGGGGCTGCACAAGGGCGTCGCCCAGATCTACGGGCACAAACTGCACGGCCCGCTCGCCTGGTTCGTCCACCGCAGCTACCACCTGTCGCGGGTCCCGACAATCAACAAGAAGGTCCGGGTCCTGAGCGACTGGACGCTCGCGCTGTTCTTCCGCAGGGAGATCGTCTCCTTCGGCGCGATGTCCCGGCCGCGCGCCGAGTTCGAGTTCGCGGCCCGGTCCACCGTCCACGCCGGCCGCCTCAACGGTGACCTGCCTCCGACCTGACGTCCGAGGACATGCCGAAGGGCCGCCCTTCCTTGATGGAAGGGCGGCCCTTTCGCGGGTCCTTCGCTGGGTTCAGCGCCTGGCGCGGCCGCGCCAGGTTCCGCCCGAGCTCCGGATGCCCGCCGTACCCACGCCCGCCTGGTGCAGGGCCAGCAGGAGCAGGCCGAGCAGCATGAACGTGGTCGCGTTGATGCCCGCTCCGAGCTCGACCCCGACGAGGTCGAGCAACAGGCCGAGCCCGAAGACGATGGCGGCGACGACTGCCAACACGGGGTCACCTCTATTTCTGATCGGTCAGGTGGAGCAGGTGTTCGAGCGTGGCGCGGTAGTCGCGCAGCGCCAGCCGGAGCCGCTCGGTGTCGGATTCGGCGGTGTTCGTCCACTGTTCGTGCAGCCGGTCGGCGCGCGAGTCGAGCGCCTCCCGCATCGCCGCGACCACCTCGCCGAACAGCCCGTCCGCCCGCTCCACGGCGAGCCGGGGGTCGTCCACGAAGGTCGCCTGCACGTCGCGCCAGCGCCGCTGGATCTCCGCGGCGTCCTGCCCGAACAGGTCGGCGGCGGTCAGCCCGGCGGCGGGCTGGCCGTGCTCTCCCGGCTCCGCGGGCTCGGGGATCTCACCGTCCTGACCGGACGTCTCCGCCGGGCCCATCGCGTGCGCCCCGGGCCGCGGCTCCTCCCCGGGCATCGGCACCCCCGTGTCCTCACCTGCGGTCTCCTTGCGGCCGGGGGCCTCGAATCGGTCCGGTGGGACTTGGGCCTCCGGCTCGACGCCCTGGCGGACCTCGCCCGGGGCGTCCCCGGGCAGACCTCCGGCGTCCTCTTCGGGCCGGTACACCGGCCCCGGGCCCTCTTCCCGCCTGGCCCGCTCGGCGGCCTCCGGCGGGAGGTCGTCACGCTGCCTGGGCACCAGCGGGTCTTCCTTCTCATCGCCCACGAGCGGGGCGTTCCTGTCGTCGTATCGCCCTTCCACGATCGTTCACCGTCCTCGTGATTCGCGGTTGGCCGTGCGCTCGGCGATGAAGTCGTCCGGCTCGGCGTGCTCCCGGCCGCCGGAACCACCGCCGGAACGACCGCCCGCCGCGCTCGGCTGCCCCTGCCGGGGCGGTCGCTGCTGCGTCGGTACGCGGGGCCGGTCCGCGGCGTTCTCCGGGTTCCCGGTCGCCTGCCGGCCGTCTTCTGAGAGCAGTTCGTCGAACAACGCCCGGTAGTGCACCATCGCCTGGCGAAGTTCCTCCGTGGACGCCCTCTGCTTGGCGGCCCTGCCGCTGATCTCGTGCGCCTTGCGGTAGTGGTCGAGTGTGCGGCCGTGCGTGACCGAAAGGTCGGAAAGCCGCTGCTCGAACCGCTCGGTCGGGTAGCCCCGATCCCGCATGACGGAGGTGACGAGCTGGTCGGCCGCCGTCACCGCGAAACCGGGGGAGTCGACGAAGCGTTCCTGCACTTCGGTCCACTTCGCGGCATATCCCTGACGGGCCTCCGGAGTGAGTGGACGAATGTCCAGTTCGGCGACGCGTTCTTCGCGGGCGCGCAGCTCCCGTTCGGCGTCGCGCCTGCTCTCGCGCTCGGTGATGGTCCGTTCGTATTCGGGGCCGAAGCGTTCGCGCAAACGGTGCCGGCGCTGGTGCTGCAGTACGACGTAACCGACTGCGACGATCGCCACCACCACGGCGACGACGACGGCCACCCAGATCAAGGTCTCGGTGGACATGTCCTGCCTCCGGGTTGATTTCTGCCTTCGTCCGGCGCACTGCCCTGGGGCAGAGGGTCGAAACCGGGTCAGGTCACGGGGAGGTCACGGGCGCGTAATCAATCGATCGAGGGGTAGAGGGTTCGCGCGTCGAAGTAGGAGGGAGTCCGCGATGGGCTTTGGAGCCGCGCTGACCTTCATTGCGATAGGGGCGGTGCTCGCCTTTGCCGTCCGGTGGGACGTTCCTGGCATCGATCTTCAGATGATCGGCTGGATCCTCATGGGAGTGGGCGTCGTCGCCGGAGTCATCACCCGTATGTACACCCGCAAGCCAGGTGAAGAAAGCGTCGAGGTGGTGGAGCCGGACATCGTCTACACCACGGATTTCGTGCCGGAGAGCGACCCGCGCCACGTCCATGTCCACGACCACAGGCAGGCACCGGTGGAGGAGCCGCGCGGCGAGGACCCGACCCGTCCGCACCACCACCTGTACCGTGACGGGCCCGCCTGACCCGCACGCGGGGTTCAGGCGCCCTGCGTGCCGCCGGAAAGGGCCTGTCTCGCGCGGGCCAGGACGCCCGCGATGTGCGAGTCCTCGGGCGAGGCGGGCACCTCGGTGAAACCCGCCTCGGGGTCGTAGGAGACGTCGGAGCCCGCGTCGATGAGGCGCTGCGCCCAGCGCAGCGCCGTGTTCACCTTCTCCGGCGGTACGCTGCCGCCCTGCGCGACTGCCGAAAGGTTGCGCAGGTTGGTGGCGGGGCCGGACTGTACGTGCTCGCGTTTGACCGTCCACGGGATCGCGGCCCGGTGGTCGAGGGTCGGCCTGACCAGCCCCGCGGCCCGCTTGGCCTGGAGCACGCCCGACTCCGAGACCCCGAAGTGCTCGGCGATCCGGCGCACCGTCCAGCCCTCGGCGACGAGCCGGGCCAACTCCTGCCGGTCGATCTGCGCCCTGCGCCCCGCCACGCTCGCCTCTCGTCCTTGCCCGCGACCCCGCAAAAACCGCTCCCAATATAGCGAACCTTCCCGATCTCAAGTTCCCTGCTCGGGGACGGTACGCGGGCGGGCCCGCCGGTGGCCCGCGCCCTGGTGGGCGCGAGCCACATCGGGTGCTCCGCCGCCCGTGGTAGGGTTTCTAACGCGCGCCAGGGGGAACACCTCCGCACCGCGCGGCGGGACGTGGCCTAGTTTGGTTAGGGCACTTGACTGGGGGTCAAGAGGTCGCCGGTTCGAATCCGGCCGTCCCGACGGTCACCCGGATCGTGAGCAGCGGTCCGGGTTTTTCTTTTTCCGGGCTCCGCCGCAGTGCGGTCACGGCTTGGCGAAGTACCGCTCGGCTCCCGGGTGCAGCGGCACCGGCGTGGTCTTCTGCGCCTCCGCCCTGACGATGTTCGCCGCCTCGGGGTGTACCTTGGTCAGGTCGGCCCGGTGGTCGAAGAGCAGCGCCGTCAGGCTCGTGGCCAGGGCGTCCGGCATCTCGGTGGAGACGATCAGCAGGTTCGGCACGGCGATGCCCGGTACGTCGGCGGGCGTGTCGTAGACCTCCTTCTTCAGCGGCGCGGCCTGGTACACCTCCCCGTACTGCGCGCGCAGCCGGGGCAGCAGGTCGTTCAGCGGCACGAAGGTGACCTTGTCCCCCATGCTGACGGTCAGGTCGGTGACGCCGCCGGTGGGCAGCCCGCCGGACCAGAAGAACGCGTCCAGGGTGCCGTCCTTCATGCCCTGCACCGTCTCGGGCAGCGACAGCGACTGGGCCGCGATGCCGGTCCGCGGGTCGATCCCGGCGGCGGTGAGCAGCCGCCGCGCGATGACCTCGGTGCCGGAGTTGGGCGAGCCGATGGAGACCCGCTTGCCGCGCATCGCGGCCACCGAGCCGATCCCGGCGTCGGTCCGGGCGATGACGTGCGTATGGTTGGCGTAGAGGCGGGCCAGGGCGCGGATGGGCTGCGGGCCGGAGAACCCGTTCTTGCCCTGCACGGCGTCCGCGGCGGCGTCGGCCAGCGTGAAGGCGATGTCGGAGTCGCCGCGCGCGACCCGCTGGATGTTCTCGACCGAGGCCGCGGTCGTCTCCGCGGTGGCCTGGTAGCCCGGCACGAACCTGCCGACCAGGTCGGCGTACCCGCCGCCGAGCTGGTAGTAGACGCCGGTGGTGTTACCGGTGGCGATGGACAGCCGGCCGCCCTTGTAGAGGGCGGCGCCGCCCGTGCCACCCGTGCCGCCTGTACTGCCGCAGCCGGCCACGAGAAGGGCGATCATCGCGGCGATCAACATCGGCGGGCGGAATGAGAGTTTCATCATTGTCCCTTCTGGTCGTGGTGGGCACGCCGGAGCGTGAGGTGGATCAGCACGGCGAGGCCCAGCAGCGCCAGGCCGATGGCCGCGCTCGCCGATTCGAGGTACAGCAGGAAGACCGCCGCGAGGGCGCACAGCACCCGCTCCGGCCACCGGGCCGGGCCGGTCAGCCACCCGCCGGTCGCCGCCGCCAGCGCGGCCACGGCGACGGCCGAGAGCGCGAGCGCCACCAGCACGGCGGGCAGCGGGGCCCGCCACAGCAGCGCCTCCCCGGCGGGGGCGAGCACGAAGGCGAACGGCACGAGGAACGCGGGAAGCGTGTACTTCCAGGTCTGCATCATGGTCGAGAAGGCGTTGCCGCCGGTCACGGCCGCCGCGGCGACCGCCGCCAGCGCGGTCGGCGGCGTGACCTCCGACAGCACCGCGTAGTAGAAGACGAACATGTTCGTCGCCTCCGGCGACACGCCCAGTGACTGGAGTGCGGGCCCGATGACCACCGCGGCGATGATGAACGACGCGGTCACCGGTACGGCGAGCCCGAGCAGCAGTACGGCCACCGCCGCCAGCACGGCCGTCAGCGCGGGGACGCCGCCCGCCAGGTCCACGATGATTCGCGAGGTCTTCAACCCCAGCCCGGTCAGCGTGACCACCGCGACGATGATCCCGGCCGCGGCCGTCGTGGCCGCGACCGGCAGCACGCCGACCGTCCCCTCGGTCAGCGCCTGGGCGAGGCGGCGCGGCCCGAGCCTGCGGCGGCGGTCCAGGAACGAAAGCGCGGCCGCCATGACGGTGGCGTAGACGACGGCGCGGAACGGCGAGACGCCTGCCATCATCAGCACCACGATCGCGATCAACGAGGAGAAGTGGTAACCGGATCTCGCCAGCAGCCGCCAGGCGGAGGGCAGGTCCACGGCGACCGAGCGGGTGCCGTACCTGCGGGCGTCGATCTCGACGGCGAGGATGATCCCCAGGTAGTAGAGGATCGTGGGCACGACCGCGTACAGCAGCACCGTCACGTAGGAGACCTGGAGATACTCGGCGATGATGAAGGCCGCCGCGCCCAGCGTGGGCGGGGAGAGCAACGCGCCGATCCCGGCCGCGGCGAGCACCCCGCCGCCCTGCGCGGGCGGGTAGCCGGCCCGCCGCAGGATCGGCCAGGCCACGCTGCCCAGCGACACCGCCGTCGCGGTGCCGGACCCGGAGACCGTGCCCATCAGGAAACCGGCCAGTGTCACGGTACGGCCGGGGGCGGCGGTCGAGCGGCGGAAGGCCGCGAACGAGATCTCCACGAAGAACGCCCCGGCGCCGGAATGTTCCAGCACCGCGCCGTAGATCGTGAACAGCACGATGTAGGTCGCCGCCACGTCCAGGGGGACGCCGAACAGGCCCTCGGTGCCCATGTAGAGCTGCACCAGGACGCGGTCCAGGCCGTAGCCGGGATGGCCGAGCAGCGAGTCGACCGGCAGGTTGCCGCCGAGCAGGGCGTAGCCGAGGAACATCACGCAGATGACGGGGAGGGCGAGCCCGACCGTGCGGCGGGTGGCCTCCAGCACCAGCAGCACGCACGCGCCGGCCATCACCAGGTCGAGCGTGGCGGGGTCGAACGTGCGCCGGATGAACTCGTCGAACGACAGCAGCGGATAGGCGCACACCACGGCGGACGCGGCGGCCAGCGCCCAGTCGGCCACGCCCGGGCGGGCGGTGCCGGCGTGCGCGGTGCGTACCCGGGGGCGGTAGACCAGGAAGGTGAGCGGCAGGACGAGTGCCAGGAAGCTCATCCGGTACGGCAGCACCGGCACCGGGCTGAAGACCACGTACAGCGCGTACACCGACACGCCGAACGCGACCACCGACACCACCCGCGCCGGCCCCCCGCCTGTCTCTTATACCCATCTGACGCCGCCG
>NZ_POUA01000381.1 GCF_003236385.1 Spongiactinospora gelatinilytica | reverse complement strand
AGGTGGGGGGCCTGGGCGAGCATGTCGGATTCCAGGCGGCGCAGTGTGGCGGGCAGGTCCAGGCCCAGTTCGTCGCGCCACAGGCCGCGCGCCCGGCGGACGGCGGCCAGCGCGTCGCCGTGGCGGCCCGCCCGGTACAGCGCCAGGGCCAGCAGCCGCCACGCCTCCTCGCGCATCGGGTGGGCGGCGGCGTGCGCCTCAAGGTCGGCGACCAGCGGCGCGGAACGGCCGATGGCGACCCCGGCGGCGGCCCGCCGTTCGCCCGCGACCAGGCGCAGCTCCTCCAGTCTGGCCGCCTCCGCGGCGGCCCACGGCAGGTCGGCGAACTCGGCCAGCGCCGGGCCGCGCCACAGCCCGAGCGCCGTCTCCATCAGCTCCCACTCGCCCGCCGGACCGGTCTGCTCCGGGGACTTCACCAGGCCCTCGAACCGCCACGAGTCGACCTGCCCCGGCTCGGCCCGCAGCGCGTACCCCGGCGGCGCGGACACCAGTACGCCCGCCTCCCCGCGCGGGGCGCGGCCCGGCTCCAGCGCGCGGCGCAGCCGCGACACGTAGCCCTGGATCGTCGCGAGCGCCTGCGCCGGGGGCTCGCCCGGCCACAGTTCGCCGATCAGGGTGCCGACGGGTACGGCGCGGCCCCCGGCGACGACGAGCCGGGCGAGTACCGCCCGCTGACGCCGCCCACCGAGGTCCAGCACCGAGTCACGATGGGATGCCCGAAAAGGCCCGAGAACCTGAAAAATCAACATTTCAGCCGTAAGCGTAGGGCCGGTGTGCCGTGACCGATATGGCAACTTCCACCAGCGTTGTCCTGCGTACCTGCCTGCCGGGACCGGTGGCGGGCATGTCACGACACGCTACGCCGAGCCGATCTCCAACGGATCAACGGCCGGTTGCCGCGGTCCGGGGTTTCGGCCCGCTCACCGCCCGCCGGGCGCGAGGCGGAAACGGCGGATTCGGCTAGAGCCTCATCCTTGCCGCTAACCTGGTGCACATCGGGCGTCCGGCCCTACAAGCGCTGGTCGTAACGTGTGTGAAACACGAAGCGGGCAGACTGGAAAGCGACCGGAGCGGGTTTTCGGGCACCGCGGCGATAGGAGATGCCTTGGACCGCCAGCAGGAGTTCGTTCTTCGCACCCTGGAAGAGCGCGACATCCGGTTCATCCGGCTGTGGTTCAGCGACGTGCTGGGGTTCCTCAAGTCCGTGGCCATCGCCCCGGCCGAGCTGGAGGGCGCGTTCGCGGAGGGCATCGGCTTCGACGGCTCGGCCATCGAGGGGTTCGCCCGCGTCTACGAGTCCGACATGCTGGCCAAGCCCGACCCCTCGACCTTCCAAATCCTGCCCTGGCGCAGTGAGAGCCCGGGCGCGGCGCGCATCTTCTGCGACATCCTGATGCCGGACGGCTCGCCCTCCCACGCCGACCCCCGCTGGGTGCTCAAGCGCGCCCTGGCCAAGGCGTCCGACATGGGCTTCAGCTTCTACACCCACCCCGAGGTGGAGTTCTTCCTGCTGCGCGGCAGGCCGGAGCCCGGCGTACGACCCCAGCCGATGGACGACGGCGGCTACTTCGACCACACCCCGCACAGCTCCGGGCACGACTTCCGGCGCAACGCGATCATGATGCTGGAGTCGATGGGCATCTCGGTGGAGTTCAGCCACCACGAGGGCGGCCCCGGCCAGCAGGAGATCGACCTGCGCTACGCCGACGCGCTCACCACGGCCGACAACATCATGACGTTCCGGCTGGTGATGAAGGAGGTCGCGCTGGAGCAGGGGGTCTGGGCGAGCTTCATGCCCAAGCCGTTCACCGAGCACCCCGGCTCGGGCATGCACACCCACATGTCGCTGTTCGAGGGCGACCGCAACGCCTTCTACGAGCCGGGCGCCGAGTACCAGCTCAGCAAGATCGGCCGCTCGTTCATCGGGGGCCTGCTGCGGCACGCCGCCGAGATCACCGCGGTCTGCAACCAGTGGGTCAACTCCTACAAGCGCCTGTGGGGCAGCTCCGAGGCCATCGCCGGCCAGGGCGGCGAGGCCCCCTCCTACATAAGCTGGGGACACAACAACCGCTCGGCCCTGGTGCGCGTGCCGATGTACAAGCCGCACAAGAGCGGGTCCACCCGCATCGAGTTCCGCTCCCTCGACTCGGCCTGCAACCCCTACCTGGCGTTCGCGGTGATCCTGGCCGCCGGGCTGAAGGGCATCGAGGAGGGCTACGAGATGCCCCCGGGCGCCGAAGACGACGTCTGGGCCCTCACCAGCGCCGAACGACGCGCCCTCGGCATCGCCCCGCTGCCCCAGTCACTGGACGAGGCCATCGTCGCGATGGAACGCAGCGAACTGGTCGCCGAGACGCTCGGAGAGCACGTCTTCGACTACTTCTTGCGCAACAAGCGCTCGGAGTGGCAGGAATACCGCCGCCAGGTCACCGAATACGAACTGGGCCGCTACCTGCCGGTGCTGTAAGCGCTGGTCAGGCCGGTGAAGGCCTTTCGTACGTCGGCGGCGTAGGCGGTGGGCCGTTCCAGGGGGAGGAAGTCGCCGCCGCGGTCGAGTTCGGTCCAGGTGACGACGTCGTTGTCGCGTTCGCGAAGCGGCGGATGGTGACGTCGGTGCCGAGGGCGACGGCGAAGCCGGCCGGGACGCTGCCGCGTTCCTGGGGCTGCCAGGCGGCCGGGTCGTGGGCGGTCTCGTAGTAGAGGTTGGCGGATGAGCCCGCGGTGCCGGTGAACCAGTAGAGGCTGACGTTGGTCAGCAGGGCGTCGCGGCCGACCGCGTCCTCGGGGAGTTCGGCGGCCGGGTCGGTCCATTCCCTGAACTTCTCGGCGATCCAGGCGAGCTGGCCCACCGGGGAGTCGTGCAGGCCGTAGGCGAGGGTCTGCGGGCGGGTGGACTGGACGGCGTTGAAGCCCATCATCTCCTGGCGGAAGTGCTCCAGCCGGGCCAGCCGCCGCTGTTCCGGCCCGGTCAGGCCGGCGAGTTCGGCGGGGTCGCCGGAGGGGAAGGTGATGTGGCCGTTGCCGTGGACGCCGATCACCCGGTCCGGGGCCAGGCGGGCCATCTCCAGGGCGATGGCCGCGCCGCCGCCGGAGCCCTGCACGCCGTACCGGTCGTAGCCTAGGCGGGACATCAACTCGGTGAACGCGCCCGCGATCCTGCCGGTGTTCCAGCCGGGCGCGGTCAGCGGGCCGGAGAAACCGACGCCCGGCAGGTTGGTGATGACCAGGTGGAAGTCGCGGGAGACGGCTCGACGACCTCGGTGAAGATCGTGAACGACCCGGGCCAGTCGTGGGTGAGCAGCAGCGGCCGGGCGTGCGGGGCCGGCGAGCGGACGTGCGGGAAGTGGTGGGTCTGCCCGTCGATCACGGTGGTGAACTGGGGCAGCTCGTTCAGCGCGGCCTCCTGTGCCCGCCAGTCGAAGCCGTCGGCCCAGTGGCCCGCGAGGTCCCTCAGGTAGTCCGCGGGGACGCCCCGGCTCCAGCCCTGGCCCGGGGATCTCACCGGCCCAGCGGGTACGGCGGAGCCGGTCGCGCAGGTCGTCGATGTCGGCCTGGGGGGGGGGATGTCGATGCGGAACGGGCGGATCGCGTCGCGGTTCAAGGACGGCTCCCATCGATCGGAACGGTTCATTCTGTTCCAACAGTGGCGGAACGGAATGAACCATTCCAATCCAATGGCCCGGGCGCTCAGGCCGGCTTTCTGGCCGTCCAGACGTCCCGGTCCGAACGCACGGTGAGGTCGTCGCGGTGGAGCACGCTCTGTGAGCCTTCGCCGTCGATGAGCAGGTCGAGGACCGACAGGTCATCGGTGTCGACGGGCGACTCCGGGGTGGCCAGGCCGGTGCGGATGCGGCGCAGGGCCAACTGGGCGTAGCGGCCGGTGGACTCGGGGAGCGGGGCGCGCAGGTCGATCTCGAACTTCCGGTACGCCTCGACGGCGAACCCCGCGGCCGTGAGGAGCGGCGCCCAGTCCGCGCCCCGGTAGGGCATCGTCTCGTTGTGCCGCCGATCCAGCGCGGCCCGGCAGCGGGCCTCCAGGCCGGGGCGGCCGACGCCGAGGTCGTCGGGCAGCAGGCGCGGAGGGCCGTCCCGTTCGACGACGGCCAGCAGGCCACCGTGCCGCAGGGCGGCGTACGCCTGACGCAGCGCGTGGGCCGGGTCGGCCATGTGGTGCAGGGACGCCGACGCCCACACGAGATCCACCTCGCCGACGGCCGGCCATGTCGCGTCCAGATCGGCCGCGACCGTGCGCACCCGGTCGGCCCGGCCGAGGTCACGGGCCTTGTCGCGCAGGTGGGCCAGCAGGTGGGGCTCCTTGTCCAGGGCGATGACCTCGGCGTCCGCGAAATGCCGCAGCAGGGCGAAGGAGCCGGTGCCGGTCCCGCTGCCGACATCGAGGATCCTGCGCACGGGCGCGCCCTCCGTCAGGTCTGCGAGCCAGGCGGTCAGCTCGGCCAGGTGCTCCTGGAAGATCTCCGCGTCGAGGTCGAGCAGCAGGGCCGTGTCGCCGTTCTCCGGGCCGAAGGAGGGAGGGGCGGGGTGCCGGTGGTGGTGAAGTGCGTGGTCCGTCATGCCCGCGACCCTACGTCCGTCTTGCGCGGACAGCATAGGCTCTTGCGTATGAAGCAAGAAGGCGAGGATCTGGACGGCCTGGTGCGCAAGCGGATCAGAGGGCTGCGGGCGGTGCTGGGCTGGTCGCTGGACGACCTGGCGGCCCGCTGCTACCTGAGCCCGTCCACGCTGAGCCGGATCGAGACCGGCCACCGGCGGATCGGCCTGGACCAGTTGACCGTGATCGCCCGCGCGCTCGGCACCACGCTGGACCAGCTCGTGGAGTCCGTCTCCGACGACGACGTGGTGATCAGGCCACGCCATGACGCCAAGCGCGGGGTCACCACCTGGAGTCTGAGCCGTGACCCGAGCATCACCGTGGCCAAGATGCGGATCACCAGGCCGGCCCCGGCGAGCGCCGCGGAACTGAAGGTCCATCCCGGCAAGGACTGGATCATCATCCTGTCGGGTGTCCTGGTGCTGATGCTCGGTGAGCGGCGGATTCTGGTCGAGCCGGGGCAGGGGGCGGAGTTCTCCACCATGATCCCGCACGGGTTCGGGGCGTACGACGGGCCGGTGGAGGTCATCGGCATCTTCGACCCCGACGGGCGGCGCACCCACCTGCGGCCCGGCCGCTGACGGCCGCCCGGAGACCGGAGGGGCGGCCCCTTTCGGCCCGCACCACGCACGTTCGATAAAGTCAATGGTTCATTACCTGATCAAGTATTCACCTTTACCAGGTGTAGGAGGGCAGCACATGACGGCACCGGCCGAACTGCGGACGGTGGTCACGGTACCGGCCCGTTATCGAGGGCCGGAGACGGCCGCGAACGGCGGCTGGATCGCCGCGGTGGTGGCCGGGGCGCTGGGCGAGGCGGCGAAGGAGGCGCCGGTCGAGGTGACCTTGCACGCTCCCACGCCGCTGGACACCGAGTTGACCCTGGTCCACCACGGCAACGCCGTCACGCTGTGCCAGGACGGCGCCGGCCTGGTCGAGGCCATCCCGGTCGCCGAACCGCTCATTGAGCCGGGGTTCGTGCCGTTCAACGAGGCGGCCAAGGCCGAGGAGGGCTTCGCCGGGCTGGACGGGCACCCCTTCCCCGAGTGCTTCGTGTGCGGGATGCGCGAGCCCGGCGACGGCCTGCGGATCTTCCCCGGCCCGGTGCCCGGTACGGCCGGCCTGCACGCCGCGGGCTGGCGGGTGCCCATGAGCGTCACCGACGACGACGGCGTGGTGCCCGTGCCGGTGGTGTGGGCGGCGCTGGACTGCGTGAGCGGGTGGGCGAGCATGCGCGAGGGGGAGCGGGCGCTGCTCGGCCGGCTGACCGCCCAGGTGTACCGCAGGGTCTACCCGGGTGGCGCGTACTCGGTCGTCGGCGCCCCGCTGCCGGGCGCGGCGGGCAGGGACGGCCGCAAGCTCACCGCGCACAGCGCGATCTACGAGATGGACGGCACGCTGGTGGCGGTGGCCAAGGCGGTGTGGATCCTCCCGCGAACCGCCCAAGATTCCCAATAAAGCCCGTTTTCCCCAATAATGGGGGATATGGCGATAACCATTGTCGAGCACCAGGCGGAGGCGCCCGCCGGGCCCCTGGCCGGCTGGCTGACCGAGGCCGGGGCGGACCACACGGTCGTCAGGCCGTACGTCGGTGAGCCGGTGCCCGCGCGGGCGGGCGGCGGCCTGATCGTCCTCGGCGGCTCCGCGTCCGCCTGGGAGGACGACGTCTGCCCCTGGCTGCCCGCGACCCGCGACCTGATCGCGCGCTGCGTCGCCGACGGTGTGCCCACCCTGGGCATCTGCCTGGGCGCCCAGCTCATGACCATCGCCTGCGGCGGGACCGTCGAGCGCGGCGCGGCCGGCCTGGAGGTGGGCCTCACCGCGCTCGTCCCGCTCCCGCAGGCGGCCGGGGACCCGCTGTTCGGCGGGCTCGGACCGGCCGTCGCGGTGCAGTACCACCAGGACGCCACGACCGTGCCGCCTCCCGGGGCCGTGCCGCTGCTGACCGGCGAGCGTTACCCGCACCAGGCGTACCGGCTGGGCGAGGCGGCGTGGGCGGCGCAGTTCCACCTTGAGGCCGACCACGAGATCTTCGCCCGCTGGACCAGCGCCACCGCGGACGCCTTGGCGGACGCGGGCCGCTCGCCCGGCGAACTCGACGCCGAGGTACGGCGGGAGCAGGACCGGCTGACCCGGACCTGGCGGCCGGTGGGCCACGCGTTCGCCGGACTGTGCCGGAGCCGGTCAGGTGTGCGAGAAGTGCAGGACTCCCGCCGATGATGGCGTGATCACGCACCGGAACCGCTGAGGACGCCGCACGCCTCTAAGGTTTACGCTGTGCGACGACGCCCCGGCGACGCGGCGCCCCCCGGCTTCGACGACGGGCGGGCCGGCTCGCGTACCGCGGAGTCCGCCCCGTGCGCTGACAGAGGGACGGTGATGACGGTGCCCCGCATCGAGACGACCGCGGGGAAGCTGGCGCGGCTGGGCTTCGCCGACGCGGCGCGGGCCGGGCGGCTGCTCGCCGAGCTGGGGCCGCCCGCCGCCGACGACGCCGATCTGCTTCGCGACCTGGTCGCGGTGGCCGACCCCGACCTCGCGCTGACCTCGCTCAACCGGCTGGCCGAGCGCGACCCCGGCGTCCTTTCCGAGCTGCGGAGCGACCCGGGGCTGCGCGGGCGGCTGCTCGGGGTGTTCGGCGTCAGCGCGGCCCTCGGGGAGCACGTGGTACGCCATCCCGGCCACTGGAGGGCGCTTTGCTGCCCGCCCGCCGTACCCC
>NZ_POUA01000380.1 GCF_003236385.1 Spongiactinospora gelatinilytica | reverse complement strand
AGATTTGTATAAGAGACAGGGGATGGGGAAGGTGCGTCCGTCGGAGACGCGGATTTCGAGGGTGTTCGGGCCGGTCCACTTGACCGAGTCGAAGGTGTCCTCGGGGACGTCGTCGTTGAAGCAGCCGAGGTCCCATTCCCTGCTGAGCAGGCCGTTCTCCTTGCGGAGGCTGAGCCAGGTCACCATGTCCGGCCCGAGGCCGGCCATCGACTCCTGGAGCCGGATCCCGTACGGGCCAGGGCCGTCGAGGTAGCCGGCCTCCTCGATGCCGCCGAACGTCTGGAAGACCCAGCCCATGAGCAGCGCGCCGGCCAGGCCGAGGCCAGCGAGGGTGCCGATCAGGACGCGTAACCACAGCCACCGCAGTTCGATGGCGGCCCCCGCCAGCAGCAGGCAGGCCAGCACGCCGAGGGCGAACGGATGGTTCAGGTATTCGCGTACCAGCACCAGGTCGGAGTCGTGGAAGTACACCAGGGCGGCGAGGCCGGCCGTGCAGAGCGAGGCGGCCAGTAACGCGAGTGAGCGGGGAGACATCGCGGATCCCATCGGTGAGGTGGCATCAAGATCATGACAGTCACCGCCGTACCGGGGCCGCCGGATGCACACGATCCCCACGAAACCCGCACAACTAGGTATGGGGGACGAGCAGGGCGAAGAGGCGGACGGCGACGTTGCCGTCGGGGAGGGGGGACTCGGCGTGGGCGGTGACCGATTCGCCGGTGGGCCACGGGTCGTTGTCCAGCAGGACCTCGTTGGTCTGGAGGTGGCCGTCGTGGTGGGCGGTGAACAGGCGCAGGCCGTGGACCTGGCGGCTGAGCGGTTCGGCGCGCAGCGCGTCGAGGAGGCGGTCGAGCAGTGGGGCGGCCGAGGGGACCGGGCGGTCGGTGAAGAGGTTGATCTAAGGGCCCAGTACGACCTCGAACGGGCCGCCCGGGTGCTCATACCGCTGCCGTTCGACCTGGTCAGGGGCCGCGCCGGGACGTAGCAGGCCCTCGACGATCGGGTGCAGCGCGCCGAGTTCGAACATGCGCGTCGCGCGGCCGATCGCGTCGCGCCAGGTGGTGCCGTGCCCGGCGAAGCTCTCCACCAGCCAGGGCCGGGCCAGGGCCGGGTGCGACACGGCGAAGTCGACCTGGGCCATCGCCAGGCCGTCAGGAGCGGGGTGGACGTACAGTTCGGCGCCGACCTGCGTCTCACCGCCGAGCGGTACGCCGTGCGCCCGCAGGAGTTCAAGGAACACCGCTCGCGGCGAGGGTACGCCGCCGTCACCGTCCCCAGCCGGTGACAGGTCCTTGGCCAGGGTGCTCTCGCCGAGCACCAGGTCCGACAACTGCGACCCTGCGTGCAGCGCGTTGTTGATCGCGTCGAACTCCGCGCTGCGCAGCGCGATCCGCTCGACCTCGGCGCGCCCGCCCCGCTGCGCGCGGTCCAGGGCCGCCGCGAACACCGGTTCGGCCGCGAGCCTCATCTGTCCGCCGGGGGTGGTCAGCGTCTCCGGGTACAGGACGTCCGGCAGCAGCCGCCGGGTGTACGCCATCGGCAGGAAGATCAGCAGCCGCTCGGCCAGCCAGGACTCGACCCCGGCCCCGGTCAGCCGCTCCCAGATCTCCTCGTCGCTCGGCGGCTCCTCGCCCGCGCACAGCGCGGCGACGCCCTGCGCTACCCGGACGACGTGGCCGGACTGGTCTTCGTGGACCCCACCGCCAGCGGTACCCCGCCCGGTTCGGCGCTGGTGCGCACCCTGTCGTTCGCCTTCGTCTCGCGCGTGCTGCGGCTGCGCGCGCTGCTGCCCACCGCGAACTCCCGGTCGATCCGCGAACTCGCCGGCACCCTGGCGGCCATGCCGCGCCACATGCGCGAGGTCGCCGACGCCTTCGAGCGGCGCACCCTGCCGCCCGTCCCGGTACGCGTGATCACCGCGGGCAAGCGCCCCCGGATGCCCCAGACGCAGCTCGCGCACCTGAACTCCAGCCACCAGGCCCTCGCCGACGGTTCTCCGCACGGACGGCTCATCGTCGCCGAGCGGGCCACCCACCAGATCCCCTACGAGCAGCCCGAGATCATACTCCAGACGATCGGCGAGATCCTATGAGCACAGCTCAAGCGCGACCTCGACGCGGAGAAGCGTCTCACCTCGCAGTGGGGGGTCAAGGTGGTGCGCGGGCAGGGTGGTGCAGAAACCCTTGCCTCGCGCGCTCAAGGGCAGGCCCAAGGTAGCGACCCGCACCGACAAACCCGCCTGCCCCCCGGCGATCTTGTAAGCCCGGCCCAGGTGTACCTCCCGAAGGGCTGCGCCGCGTTGGGGGTGCTCGGCGGCCGAGGCGTATGCCCAGGGGTCAGCTTGCGGGGATTCTTCCGGGGCCGGTGAAGAGATCGGAGAGTTCGGTGCGGTTGTTGACGCCGAGTTTTTCGTAGCTGCGGTAGAGGTGGTTGCCGACCGTGCGGGAGGCGATGCCCAGGGCGGCGGCGATCTGGGCGTTGGTCTCGCCGCGGGCGGCGCGGAGCGCGATCTGGTACTCGCGGCGGGTGAGGGCGGTGGCGTGGCCGGTGTCCAGGGCAGGGGTGCGGGCGCCCTCGCAGAGGGCCGCCCATTCGGCGGCCCGCCAGGCGCATCTGCGCGCGGAGCCCTTCTTGCCCATGGCGAGGTGGGCCGCGCTCGCCTGGGAGACCGCCTCCGCCGCGGCCAGCATCGCGCCCAGCGCGGCGAACTCCGCGGCCACGCCTTCCAGCCCCGGCCCGTCGCCGGCGGCCAGCGCGGTGGCGTGGCGCAGGTACAGCGCGGGCAGCGGCCCGTCGACCGCCCCTCCGGACAGGGCGGTGAGGCGGGGCAGGGCGGACGCGGGCTCGCCCAGGCGTACCGTGTCGTGCAGGAAGGACAGCTCCCACGCGGGCGCGCCCATGAACCTGGCCCGCTCTGCCGCGCGTGAGCAGATCGCCACCGCCTCGGGGATGTCGTGCTCGGCCGCCGCGATGGCCGCCGCCGCGGCGTCCATGGCGAAGGCGAACAGCGTGAAGCCCTCACTCGTGCGGGCCTCGGCCAGCAGCCGCCGCGCGTCGTCGAGCCGGCCCAGCAGCACCAGGGAGTGGGCCAGTTCGGCGGCGCCGATGTGGGCCAGCGAGAGGGCGTCGGCCTCGCGGAAGAGCCGCCGGGCGTCGCGCAGGTGGCGTACCGAGGCGGCGGCCCTGCCGGTGAGCCGGGCCGAACGGCCGAGGGCCAGGGCGGACACGCCCGTGGCGTACGTCCAGGCGGTCGGGTTGGCGATCATGGTGTCGTGCCAGTCCCTGGCGGTGGTCTCGGCCTCCTGGAACGCGCCCGCGAACTGGAGGGCGAAGATCGGCCCGAGCACCGGGGTGCCGCGCAGCCAGGGCACGACCGCCGAATGGGCGTCCATCCGGGCCATCGCGCGCCGCCCGGTCGCGCACGCCTCGCCGGTGCGGCCGGTGAACGCCGCGACCAGCGCGTGGGTGAGCAGCCGCACGGTCTCGCCCGGCTCGCTGAGCACCGGCATGTCCGCGAGGTCGCGGGCCACGTCGAGGGCGGCGGTCAGCTCTCCGCAGTACGCGAGCCAGCCCGCGTACACCGGCCCGAGGTCGTCGCGCCACGAGGAGGCCAGCATCGCCGGCGCGGCCCGTTTCATCAGCCGCAGCCCCTCCTCCACCCGGCCGAAGCCCCACAGCAGGTTGATGCTCCGCACGAAGTCGAGACGGACGCGCACCTCGGCGCTCGCCCATGCGGGCGGGTCGGCGTAGAACTCCTCGGCGCGTTCCGGCTCGCCGCTGAACACCAGCAGGTCGCCGAGCAGCGGCACGGCCTCGTGGCTGCCCGCGGCGACCGCGGCGGAGAGCAGCCGCCGGGTCAGCGCGAGGTCGGAGCCCGCCCACGCCTGCCTGGCCGCCGCCACCAGCGATTCCGGCGTGGCCGGGGTGCCGCTCTCCAGCCGCCACAGCGCGATCCGCAGCGTGTCGCCGCGGCGGCGGGCGCCCTTGCGCGCGATCACGTCGGCCAGCTCGGCCTGCCGGGTGCGGGCGAGGGTCATCGGCAGCGTGGCGCGTACCAGATCACCGTGCAGCGGATGGCCGAGACCGGTCTGGAGCCGGTCGCCGTCGCGATCGACGCGGATCAGCCCGGTGCGTTCCAGGGCCTCGACCGCTGCGGGCGAGGTGAGGCCGGTCAGCATGTTCAGCCCGAGCGAGCCGGCGAAGGCCAGCAGCTCGACCGCGTGCCGCTGGTCGCAGTCGAGCCGTTCGATCCGGGCCCGGATCAGCTCGCGCAGCCGGGGCGAGGCCGTCCAGGGGCCGCGCCACAGCCAGACGCCCTCCACGGCGGCCAGCGCGCCCACCTCGCGCCCGGACTCCACCAGCTCGCGCAGCAGCAGCGGGTTGCCCCGGGCCGCCGCCTGCAACCGGGCCAGGGTGGAGCGCTCCACCTGGCCGTCCAGGGCCGCCGACAGCGCGGACTCGACCTCCGCGTCCGACAGCGGGAGCAGGTCGACGCGGCGCAGCACGCGTTCTTTCCACAGCGCGGTCAGCGTGGCGGGGGCGGGCTCGCCGTCGCGCACGGTCACCGCCACACGGGCGCCGCCGGAGCGGGCGAGGTCGGCCAGCAACAGCACCGAGAGGTCGTCCAGGAGGTGGGCGTCATCGACCCCGACCACCAGGGCCCGGCCCCCGGCGGCGGCCCGCAGCGACTCGGCGGCCTCCTGCACCGGGTTCCAGGCGGAGAACGGCTCGGCCCGGGGCGGGAGCACGCGTTGCAGGGCGTGGAACGGGATCTTGTCCCCGGAGGAGGCGTACGCGACCGTGCGCAGCACCTTGACCGACCGGTCGCCCCTGGCCAGCCGGTTGAGCGCGTGGCGCATCAGCTCGCTCTTGCCGGTGCCCGCCGGACCGGCGAGCACGACCCCCGCGTACGCCTCCTCGGCCCGCCCGTTGCCGGCGCGCTTCGGTCGGCGTAATGCCGCGACGATCGTGCTCATTTCGCTTTCGCGACCCACGAACGGCCATCCTGCGCCCATGACCAATAGTATGGCCCCGGCGCCGCCGTTATGCGGACTTACGGTGCGCCGTTTCCTGCGGCGCGGGCCGCCGCATTCTCCTGCCGCTTGACCCGCCACAGCACATACAGCCAGGTCGCCATGGAAATGGCGCCGAATATCACGAACAGCACGATCATCTTCTGGATCTCGCCGGCTTTCGGGGCCTCGTCGGTGTCGATCAATGTGAGATAGACGAAACAGAACGCCGTGGGGGCGAAGATCGCCGCCCAGGCCGCCTTGCTCCACCGGAACAGGTGGTAGCCGTCCAGGAAGCGCATCGGCAGTAGTGCGAACACCACCGTGCTGAGCACCGTGAGCGTCATCGTGCCGAGCAGCAGGTCGGCGAACCGGGTGACCTCCGCCGAACTGCCCGCCTCCATCGCCTGGTCGCCGGGCGCCCAGGCCGCGGACATGGCCACCGCCACGGCCAGCGTGAGCACGGAGGTGACCAGGATCGCCCGGCCCTTGGTGGCCGCCTCGGCGGCCTCGGGCGGGCCGGCCGCGCCGGACGCCTGCCGTACGCTGAAGACCGCTACCAGGCCGTACACGTACTCCGGCTCGAACCCGAACGCCAGCGACAGCCCCGCGCACACCCCCGCCACGCCCAGCGCCGCCGGGAGCACGCGCATGAACGTGGTCTTGGCGCCCATGAAGGACACGGCGTGCGGGAGCCAGCCGTACGTGAGCGTGGTGATCAGGACGGCGACGAAGAACGCCACGATGAGCGCCAGCATGTTGGCCGGGGAGAACCGCCCGTCCGGCCGCAGGTCGGAGTTGCCCAGCGTGAGCAGCGCGGTGGCGGCAACGGTGAACAGCAGGAGCTTGGTACGCGGCGACAGACGGGTGCCCCGGGGCGGGCGGGCTCTCTCCTCCACCGCTTTGTTGAACACGTCGGAGGGAAATCCGAGCAGCGGCAGGATGAAGAAGGGAGCGGTCACCAGCAATATCAGCAGTATCACGAGCAAGGTCGAGATTCCCGCCTTGACCGGGTCCCACTGCATGTCACCTAATGAACCGAAAGATGCCGGAATGCTAAACCGTAGTGCGATTTGTGACTGTATTTCCAAGAATGCGGTTGCGGATACCTCCGCGCCCGCCGCCGGCGCCACGCTGACCGCGCCGCCCTCGTCGGCGGATCCCATTTCCCGCAGCGTGACGGCGGGCGCCGGGGTGGAGCAGGACAACCGCACGGTGTGGCGGCCCGGCGCGGTCTCCCTCGGTACGGTGAACATCGCCCGGATCGTGGTGCCCACGCTCAGCCGCTCCGGCGCGAGCGCGTTCCCGTCGAGCGTCAGGCGCGTGTCCGTACACCCGGGCGGGAAGCCGCGGCCCTCCAGGCTCACCGGCCGGCCCCGCCCGGCGACCGGCGGATCGAGGAGCAGGGCGGGCGTACCGGTCCCGCGCTCGGCGTTCCGGCCCGGGGCCGGGCTCGGGCTTTCCGTCGGCGTGGGCGAAGGCCCGGGCGGCGTGGTCGCCGGAGGCGGCAGCGTCGGAGTGGGCTCTTCGGTGGGCTCTTCGGTGGGTTCCTCGGTGGGTTCTTCGGTGGAAGGTGGCGAGGAGGATTCCCCGCGCCGCGTGGGGGTTTCCGTAGGCTCGGTCACCGTCGGGGTGACCGTTGGGAGCGGCCTGACACGGAAGGTGGCCTCGGCCTGCCGGTCGGAGTCGTCCGCGCAGTACACGGTGACGGTCGTGCGCTGCGGGTCCGCCTCCTCCGGCACGGTCAGCGGGACGCTGAACTCGGCCGACTCCGCCTCCATGGGATCGTCCGACAGCGCCGTGCCGCCCTGCGACATCGACACCCGGTAGTCGCCGCCCGGCCCCGGCGGCTCGTCGATCCGGCAGTACAGGCCGTAGACCTGCAACGTGATCTGCGCACCCGGCCGGGCGGATTCCGGGGACAGATCGATCTTGAGGTGCGGGATCACCCTGAACGTCGCTTCCGGCGAGGTCTCATCCGACATCGGGCAGTGGACGCTGACGTCGTGGTCGCCGGGGGCGGCGTCGGAGGGCACCTGGAACGTCGCCGCCAGTCCCTCGACGCTCGTCGTACCGCCGTAGATCACGGTGCCGTCCCACAACACCTTGAAGGGCCCGTCCAACGCGTCTTCGTCGGTCGCCGTGGGACAGTGCAGCCCACCGTCGCTGATCTCCACGCTGTCGCCCGCGTACCCCCACGTCGGCGACAGGTCGGGCGGGGTGGGTGCCGGCTCCGGCCCGACCTGTCGCC
>NZ_POUA01000037.1 GCF_003236385.1 Spongiactinospora gelatinilytica | reverse complement strand
CCCCCCGCAGCCACCCCGCGAGCGCCCGGATCTCCGGCCCCTGGGCCACGGTCACGCGTTCGGCGAGCGCGAGGAGCCTGCGATCGGCCGAGCGCGCGGGGGCGAGCGCGGCCATCTCCAGGGCCTGGCGGTGGTGCGGGATCATCGACTCGGCGAACGTGATGTCGGCGGCGGAGGTCCGCGCGCCGGAATCGCCCAGGCGCTCCCCCGGCGTCGCCGTACGGCCGCTCCCGCCCGGCTCGCCCGGGACGATGACCGGTGCACCCGAGCCCGCGGTCAGCGGCTCGCCACGCTCCTCCGCCGGCCGGCCCGAGCATCCGGCGAGGACCGATACCAGTACAAGGGCGGCCGAAACCCGCCGAGTTCCCCATCTCGCCGACATAGCTTCCATACTGGGGCACGTTCATCGGCACTTCGGATGGGGAGACTGTGATCACTGCGCGATCGGCCGGCGGGACGGCCGCGGCGATGACGGCACTGCTGGTGATGGCGGGCTGCACGGCCGATCCAGGACCGGCGGCGAAGCCCGGCTCCGCCCGGTCGCAGGCCACGAGCCAGGGCACGCCCGGTGCGCTCGCCGTGGGCGAGGTGCGGACCAGTGCCAACGTCAAACTGTTGACGAATGTCCGGCCGGCCAAGCCGTTCGACGGCGAGGAGTCCTGGGGGACAGACCTGGCGTTCCAGGGCGACCATGTGTTCGTCGGCAACTACGAGGGCTTCACGATCTACGACATTCGCGACCCGGCCAAGCCCGTCACCGTGAGCCAGGTCGTGTGCCCGGGCGGGCAGAACGACATCTCGGTCAGCGGGGACCTGCTCTTCCTGTCGATCGACGAACCCCGCTCGGACGAGTCCTGTGCCAGCGAGGAGGCCCCCGGCCAGCCGGACGAGGGCTGGGAGGGCATCCGGATCTTCGACATCAAGAACCGGGCCAAGCCCCGGTACGTCTCCTCCGTCGCCACCGCCTGCGGCTCGCACACGCACACCACGATCCCGTCCGACGACGGCAAGACCGTCTACCTCTATGTGTCCTCGCCGGGGCCGATCCCCGACTCCAAGAGCTGCGCGCCGCCGCACGAGACGATCTCGATCGTGGAGGTGCCTGTGGCCGAGCCGACGTCCGCGAAGGTCGTCGCCGAGCCCATGGTCTTCGAGAAAGGTCACAAGCGCGACGAGATGGTCGCCGGCGGCTGCCACGACATCACCGCCTACCCGGAGAAGGACCTGGCCGCCGCGGCCTGCTTCGGCGACGGCGTACTGCTGGACATCGCCGACCCGGTACGGCCCAAGGTGCTACAGCAGGTCAGCGACGAGAAGAACTTCTCCCTCTGGCACTCGGCGACCTTCAGCGACGACGCCTCCAAGATCGTGTTCACCGACGAGCTGGGCGGCGGCGGCACCGCCACCTGCGACAGCGCCACCCCGGTCACCAAGGGCGGCAACGCGATCTACGACCTCAAGGACGGCAAGCTGACCCTGCGCTCGTATTTCAAGATGCCGCGCGAACAGGGGAAGGGCGAGAACTGCGTCGCGCACAACGCCTCGCTGATCCCGGTCGAGGGCAAGGACATCATGGTCCAGGCGTGGTACCAGGGCGGGGTGTCGATCTGGGACTTCACCGACTCTGGCAAGCCGAAGGAGATCGGCTTCTTCGAGCGCGGCCCGCTGAAGGAGGGCGACTCCTTCGGCGGGTCGTGGTCGGCGTACTACTACAACGGCCAAATCTACTCCAGCGACATCACGCACGGGCTCGACGTCATCGACATCGACGATCCGCTGACCGATCCGGCCAAGCGGGTGCGGATGGAGGACTTCAACGTGCAGACGCAGCGATCGTACGGGAAGTGATCACGGGTCCAGGTCGGCCGCGGAGCGCTCGGCGAAGACCTCCATCACCTTGGTGGTGACCGGCCCGGGAACGGCGGGGAGGGCCACGCCGTCCACCAGGCGGACCGGCTGGACGTCGCGCGTGGTGGAGGTCAGGAACGCCTCCTCGGCCTCGGCGAGCGCCGTCAGCGGCACGTCCTCCTCCTCCCCGCCGAACCAGGCGAGGACCAGGGCGCGGGTCACCCCGGCCAGGCAGCCCGACTCCAGCGTCGGGGTGATCAGCCGCCCGCCGGTCACGACGAACACATTGCTGCCGGTGCCCTCGCAGAGGTCGCCGGCGAGGTTGCCGAAGATCGCCTCGCCGCCGCCGCGCTCCTTGGCGTACGCCAGGGCCTTGGCGTTGTCGCCGTAGGAGGTGGACTTCACGCCGGTCAGCGCGCCGCGCTCGTTGCGCGGCCAGGGCACCACGGTGACGTCGACGGTTGCGGGAAAGGCGCGCTGCTCCGCGGCGATCACCACGGTGGTCGGGCCGTCGTCGCCGCGGTCGGAGCCGAGCGGGCCGTTGCCGCTGGTGTGGGTGATGCGGATGCGGGCCAGCGGCCAGCTCGCTGCGGCGCCGGTCAGGCAGGCGCGCACGCCCTCGGCGACGGCCGTGGTGTCCGGCTCGGGGATGCCCAGGCGGCGCGCGGACAGGGCGAGCCGGTCGAGGTGCCGGGTGAGCGCGAACGGCCGGCCGTACACGCTCTTGACGGTCTCGAACACGCCGTCGCCGACCATCAGCCCGTGGTCGAAGACCGAGATCGTGGCCCGCGCCGGGTCCAGCAGCTCGCCGTTGACCCATACGGGTGTCGTCATGTGACGCCTCCAGTTTCGCGGTACGACGCCAGGGCGATCAGCCTGGACGCCTTCAACTCGGTCTCCCGCCATTCTCCCCGAGGGTCAGAGCCCCAGGTGATTCCGGCTCCGGTGCCGAACCGGATCTGGTCGTCCTCCAACCAGAAGGTGCGGATGCCGACGGCCAGCGCCGCCTTCCGCCGGTCGGCGTCGACCCATCCCACGGCGCCGCAGTACGGCCCGCGGGGCTCGGGCTCCAGCTCGTTGATGATGCGCAGCGCGGACGACTTGGGCGCGCCGGTCACCGAGCCCGGCGGGAAGGTCGCCGCGAACAGCTCGGGCCAGCCCTGCCCGGCGGCGAGCCGGGCGCGGACCGTGGAGACCATGTGGACCAGCCCCGGGTACTCCTCCACCCGGCACAGGTCCGGCACGGCGACCGACCCCACCTCGGCCACCTGCCCGAGGTCGTTGCGCACCAGATCGACGATCATCACGTTCTCCGCGCGGTCCTTGTCCAGCAGGCCCTCGGGGGTGCGGGCGGTCCCCTTGATCGGGCGGGACTCGACCAGGTCGCCGTCCCGCGACAGGTACAGCTCGGGCGAGGCCGAGACCACGGTCAGGCCGCGCAGCGCGATGGCGGCGGCGTGCGCGGCCGGGTTGCCCTCCGCCAGGCGTACGGCCAGCGCGAGCGGATCGCGCCCGGCGCGGGGCAGCGGCGCGGACAGCACCCGGCACAGGTTGGCCTGGTAGACCTCGCCCTGCTCGATGTAGGCGCGGATCTTCTCCACCCCGGCCTCGTATGCCGCCTGGTCGAGCGAACCGTGCCATGCGCCGGGCTCGGGGCCCCGCCAGGGCTCGCGCCCGGCGGCCAGGCGGGGGCCCGGCGGGGCGGGCCGTACGTCGTCGAACCGGGCGCAGGTGACCTTGCCCTCATAGGTGACCACGACGGCCCACCAACCGGCGCCGTCCAGCGCGGACAGGTCGGTGGTGACGTCACGCAGCCGCGTCGCGACAAGCCCGCCTATGTGGGCAAAGGAACCATCCCCCAGGCAATTGTCCCGCCAACCCGACATGTCGCGCCGCACCCGCTCCTAGTTGAGCGGCCCGGTGACGGACTCGGCCGCGGCGACCAGGGTGCGGTCGGCGACCAGCCGTACCGTGGACTCGATCTCCGGCGCCAGGAACCGGTCCGGGCCGGGCCCGGCCACCTCCTGGCGCAACGCCGCGACGACCGCGCCGGTCGCCGGGGCGGGCGTGGCCGGGCTCCGCAGGTCGATGCCGCGCGCGGCGGTGAGGATCTCCACGGCGAGCACGCGGGTCAGGCCGTCCACCGCCCGGCGCAGCTTGCGCGCGGCCGACCAGCCCATGGACACGTGGTCCTCCTGCATGGCCGAGCTGGGGATGGAGTCCACGCTGGCCGGTACGGCCAGCCGCTTCAGCTCCGAGACGACCGCCGCCTGGGTGTACTGGGCGATCATGTGGCCGGAGTCGACGCCCGGATCGTCGGCCAGAAAGGCGGGCAGGCCGTGGTTCCTGGCCACGTCGAGGAACCGGTCGGTGCGCCGCTCGGACATCGAGGCGACGTCGGCCACCGGGATGGCCAGGAAGTCCAGCACGTAGGCGACGGGCGCGCCGTGGAAGTTGCCGTTGGACTCCACCCGCCCGTCGTCCAGCACCACCGGGTTGTCGATGGCGGAGGCCAGCTCGCGGGAGGCCACGGTGGCGGCGTAGGCGAGGGTGTCGCGCGCGGCGCCGGCCACCTGCGGGGCGCAGCGCAACGAATAGGCGTCCTGGACCCGCGTGCACGAGCCGTCGCGGTGCCCCGCCATGATCCCGGAACCGGCGAGCAGCGCCCGCAGGTTGGCCGCGCTGGCCGCCTGGCCGGGGTGCGGCCGCAGCTCCTGAAGGTCGGCGGCGAAGACGTAGTCGGTGCCGAGCAGCGCCTCAACGCTCATCGCGGCGGCGATGTCGGCGGTGGTGAGCAGCATCGACAGGTCGGCGAGCGCGAGCACCAGCATGCCGAGCATGCCGTCGGTGCCGTTGACCAGCGCGAGGCCCTCCTTGGCCGCGGGTTCGACCGGCTCGATGCCGGCCTGCTTCAGGGCCTCGGCGGCGGACACCGTACGGCCTGCGGCGTCGATGACCGGCCCCTCCCCCATCATCGCCAGCGCGACGTGCGAGAGCGGCGCGAGGTCCCCCGAACACCCCAGGCTGCCGTATTCGTGGACGATCGGGGTGATGCCCGCGTTGAGCATCCCGGCGAGGGTCTTGGCGGTGGTGGGCCGCACGCCGGTGTGCCCGGTGGCGAGCGTGCTCAGCCGCAGCAGCATCATCGCCCGGACGACCTCGATCTCCACCGCGGGCCCCGATCCGGCGGCGTGCGAGCGGATCAGCGACCGCTGCAGTTTGGCCCGCAGTTCGGGGGCGATGTGCCGGTTGGCGAGCGCGCCGAATCCGGTGGACACGCCGTACGCGGGGACGGCGCCTTCGGCCAGTTCCTCCACGCGCGAGCGGGCGGCGGCCATCGCCGCCACGGCGTCGTCGGTCAGATGTACGGCGGCGCCGCGCCGCGCCACCGCCACCACGTCGGCCGGATCCAGCGGGCCAGGCCCGATCTCGACGACCTCGTTGTCACGCATAGGGAGTCACTCTTTCGCATCGAACGCCGCGTAACCTGCGTATGGCATGTTAGCCCCTTACAGCAGCGTTGCCAGACCCACCCTGCCCTTATCGGTGATCCGCAGCGCCCTCCTCACCTGCCCGCGCTCGAACCACCCACGCTCGATGAGCCGCCCGGTCAGCGCGGCGCCCAGCGCCCCGCCGAGATGCGGCCGCCGTTCGGTCCAGTCCAGGCAGGACGGCGCGAACTTACGGCGGGCCCGCCGTGCCTCCGGCACGTCCACCCCGAGCCGCAGGAACATCGCCTCCCCCGCCTGCGGCACGTCGTAACGCCCGCCCCGGTCCAGCAGGCATCCGGCGGCCACCAGCCGGTCCAGCAGGTCCACCCCGGCCCGCCCGGCCAGGTGGTCGTAGCAGGTGCGCGCGTCGCGCAACAGCCGCGCCTGCCGTGCGCCCTTCAGCGACCGTACGGCCGGCCGCGGGCTGATCCTGGCCAGCACCTCCAGCGCCGCCGCGACGTCCGGCCCGGCCAGCAGGTAGTACCGGTGCCGCCCCTGACTCACCACGGTCACCAGCCCGCCGTCCAGCAGCCGCCCCAGATGCGCGCTCCCGGTCGGCGGGCTCACCCCCGCCGCCCTGGCCAGCTCCCCGGCGGCGAGCGCCCGCCCGTCCAGCAACGTGGTCAGCATCGCCGCCCGGGTCGCGTCCGCCATCAACCCGGCGACCTTGGTGATGTCCGCGTCCTTCGCGAACGGTTCAGCGTCCATACCGCACAACGTAACGCCGGCATGGTTGCGCCGGTATCGAAGTGTCGCCGCCGGTTTGGGGACTCGCCCGCGATTCGCTAGAGTTCATGCCGTGGCACCGCCCCGGGCCCCGGCCCGGCGACGCACCCACGCGGACGTGGCTCAGCTGGTAGAGCATCACCTTGCCAAGGTGAGGGTCGCGGGTTCGAATCCCGTCGTCCGCTCGGACAGGGCCTTGCCCGGTGGAGTGGCCGAGAGGCGAGGCAGCGGCCTGCAAAGCCGCGTACACGGGTTCAAATCCCGTCTCCACCTCCGATGACATCCGGGGCGATTAGCTCAGTGGGAGAGCGCTACCTTGACACGGTAGAGGCCACTGGTTCAATCCCAGTATCGCCCACCACCATCTCCGCGGGCAGCGCGTCTGCGGTCCCCGATGCGCAAGCTCTTTGATCACCCGCCGGGGAGATCGGGGCGGACGTCGTCCGTTGCGGGCAATCGGGCGAAAGAGCCGTACTCCGCGCTGTGGCCCGATCGAAGCGGCTCGTTTGGCGCGGCTATCATCCATGCATGAGTGTCAAGATCCACGGCGCCGGCATGACGAAAGAGAAATCAGCGTCATGAACACTGGGCTCGTGGCGATGGGCGCACCAGAGACGGCCATCGTTGTCATTGACGACTTCGTCGGCGCAATTCCCGAGATCACCCCGACTGATGAGCACCAGCGCGATCCTGGTGATCGCGCCGCGTGCCGAGAAGCTCGACGAGGTGTGCTCCGTCACGCGGCGGTTCCCCCGAATGGGGGAAGCCCCTCCCTCACCTACGGGAGGAATGCCGAGCCTGCCGGTTCTGCGGTCGAGCCATGATGGGTTCCGATCGTTCGCAATGCTGGCCGGCGTACGTCGTGGCGCTGATGTTGCTCGGTTATGCCGCCGGGAAGGCCGTCTTCGCTCTGCAGGCCCGGCTCGGATTCCCGGGCGGTCCGCCGGTGTCGGCCGCAGAGACCGACAGCTACTTCCTCGACCCGGCCCTGGCGCAATGGTTCGCCACCGCGTCGGGCGTGCTGGGCGCGTGCATCGCCCTCGCCACGGTCACCGCGCGGGGCCGCAGGGTGCCCAGAACGTTGATGTGGCTCATGCTGACCGTGCTGCTGCTGGCCGTACTCGGCGGCAAGGGGATCACGATCCTGGACGGGTTCATCGGCATCGGCGTGGGCTGGCAGTGGAACCACGGCGTCGTCGGACTCGTCGCTGTCGCGCCGGCCGCCGAGATGTTCCGGTCCAATGTGGTGCGGACGAGACGTGTCGCGCACTGATTGGACGCGGCTGGGCGGGTACGGGGCGGCGGCGCTTTGCGTGGCCTACGGATCGATGAAGCTCGCGCAGGCGCTGGGGGCCACCGCGCCGGCCGACAAGGACCCGCTGCCCCCGAAGCGCGGGCGCGCCTGCTCGCGCGTGACCCGATTTTCGTGGCGAGCCACTGGGTATTGGCCGGTGCCGCGGCGGTCGGTGTCATCGTCGCGCTGCTCACCCTCCGACCCTGGAGTGCGGGCGTTCCGCGCCGCCTGCTGCTGGTCATCTTTTGGTCGCTGGGGGCTTTCATGATCGCCCGATCAGTGGGAGTTCTGGGGTTCGGCTTCGTCGGCGACGCGGCGGTGCTGACCGGGCTGCGCCCCCCACCCGTCGAGCACCGGGCGCTGGCCCGTGACCCGGCGTGGTGGGACCTGCTGCTGTGGTCGCCGTTCTTCCTGCTCTGGGGCACGTGCCGGGCAGTGAGTGGATGGCGCCTCAGCAGGACCTGATCCGGAGGAGATCTGGGGATCTTCTGTGGATCGGCGTAGAGGCCGCGACTCCTCCGAACCCTCGTACGTCTCCTCTCGGTCCAGCGGAGGTCGGTGATCACGCATGATGGCGCGATGATGAGGATCGAGACGCCGTGGGGGCCATGGGAAGCCGCGCCGCTTGACGAGGTCGTCGCGCTGATGCGCGGGCTGGCGGCGCCGTGGTGGGTGGCCGGTGGGTACGCGATCGAGCTGGCCGTGGGCCGTCCGTATCGCGAGCATGAGGACGTGGACATCGCGCTGCTGCGCCGGGACCAGCTCGCGGTGCGGCGGCTGCTGCACGACTGGGACGTCCACGCCGCGGTCGTGCCCCGGACGCTGCGGCCATGGGCGCTGGAGGAGGTGCTGCCCGAGTCGGCGCACGACATCTGGGTGCGCGAGCATCCGGAAGGGCCATGGCGGTTCCAGCTCATGCTGGACGAGGCCGATGGGGAGGAGTGGGTCTACCGGCGTGACCCTCGGATCCGCCGCCCGCTGGCCGGGCTGACCGTCGAGGAGGACGGTTTCCACCGGCTTGCCCCGGAGGTGCAATTGCTCTACAAGGCCAAGGGCAGGCGGCCGAAGGACGAGACCGATTTCGAGAAGGCGCTCCCGCTGCTGAGCGACGGGCAGCGGCGCTGGCTGGACGAGGCTCTGGAGATGGAGCACACCACACATTCGTGGCGCGAGCGCCTGCGCCGTGATCCATGAGGTGGACGCTGCGCCGCCATGCCGCCGCCGTCGCCGCCGCGCGTTTCGACCATGCGTCTCCCGGACAGTGGCGGATCTCCACGCATTGACGGCGTCGGCGAGGGCCCATAGGCGACAGTTCATGAACTACATCCCGCAGGTCCTCCTCGCGCTCGCCGCCCCCGGGGGTGAGTACGCCGTGACCCCGCCATCCGCGCCGGCCGGCGCATCGTCCCGGCCGTCCATATCGACCAGGAGGAGGTCACGCGTCGTCCGGCAGTGGTTCGCCGGTCTCCAGCAGCGTCTTCAGGCTCGCCACCACGTTCGGCCAGCCGTGGCTGACCATCTCGGCCAGGGCCGATCCGGGCTCGAAGCCGTCGTGTACGACGGTGAGCTTCACGACCTGGGCGCCCTCCTCGATCGTGAAGGTGACCTTCGAGCGGGGCTCGCCGGACAGCCGGGCGAGCGTTTCCTCGTCCCAGCCGAAGCGCTTGGCGAGCTCAGGGGTGATCGCGTGCCAGGTGTAGGAGAGCCGGCTGTACGGTTCGGCCTCCAGCACGACCTGCTCCGGGTCGCTGATCAGCACGCCGTGGTTGTCCCAGGTCATCGGCGAGCCGACGGACCAGTCCGTACTGAACTCCGTGGCCCAGTAGCGGCGGGTGAAGGCGGGCTCGGTCAGCGCCTGCCAGAGCTTTTGCGGGGTGGTGCGGATGTAGGTGGTGTAGACGAAGGTCGGTGCGTCCATCGGGGTCTCCTCCAAGGCGAGTTTCAGGTCGGCCAGGGCTTGGACCCTGGCCCGGTCGTAGCGGCTGATCCATCGGTGGGCGATCTCGTGCACGGGCGCGGCGTTGAGGTAGTGCAGCTTCTCCCGGCCCCGCCGCACGGTGGCGACGAGCCCGGCCTCCTCCAGCACCGCGAGGTGCTTGCTGACGGACTGCCTGGCCATGTCGAGTCCGGCGCACAGCTCGCGCAGCGTCTGCCCGTTGCGGGCGTTGAGCGAGTCGAGCAGCGCGCGCCGGCTCGGATCGGCCAACGCCTTGAACACCTCGTCCATGCCCGCCCTCGCCCCCAGGTCGCCGTTCATCGATATGCAGCCATCCGGCTGCCTTTAATTTAGGCAGCCGGATGGCTGCCTGTCAAGGCATGCAGTTGCCAGAGATCAACTGAGGTTTTCCCCAGGGTGAGTGTGCAGCGAACCACATGGTCCTGCGCCGGGGCGCCTTCTAGCGTTCTCTCATGCCTCGGATCACGGCCGCGGTGCACTTGGTCGTGCTCTCGGGGGTCCCGGCACCGGCTCCCACCATGACCCCGCAGACCATCGATCGATAAGACGCGCCGGCCGCCCCGTCTGGATCACCGCTCTGCGGCTGCTCCCCTACCTGCTGACGGTGGCGCTGGTGGTGTGCTTTCCGGTGATCATGCTCGCGCTCGGAGTCGATCACAACTGGCGGCAGCTTGTCTACGTGTGGCCCGCACTGGTGGTATTGCCGGCGGCATCCGCCCTGATGGCCGCCGCTGTCATCGTCATGCGCCTCGCATCCATCAGGCGCCGCCGGCGACCGCGCATAGGCTCTTCCGGGTGATGGCGTCACTGCTTCCCACGCCAGGCGCACCGCACCGGCCTGCTGCTCGGCGGCATGACCGCGATCGTCGCGGTGTTCCTTCTCCTCGCGGTGGCACCTGCCGCCCTGGCCGCCGCCACCCGGCGACGCCCCCTGACGGGCCGGATCGCGAACCTGTCCAGCACGCTCACGGACCTGGAGCAGCGTCGCCTCGCGCGCTTCCTCGGCGGCGGTGTGCGTACCGCCTACGGCCCCGGTCAGGCGGTCGGTTACCTGGGGCTGCGTGCGCCGCTGGGGTTCCTGGCGCTCATTCTCTTCCTGCTCCTGGGCTATGGCCTGACCGCCACCGTCGCCATTCCGACAGGGTGGATCACCGGTGACATCGTCGCCGGCTTAGGCCGATGCCGTACCTCATCGGCTACCTGGTCATCGCCGGGAGCGTACTGCTGTTCCTGGACCTCCAGGGGCTCGCCGCCGTCGCCGCGTTCGAGCGCAGGCCGGCGCTGCGCTGCCTCGGCCCCACCCGCCAGGAGTACGAACTGCGCATCGCCCGGCTGTCGGAGAGCAGAGCCGACATCCTCACGACCGTCCACGAGGAGCGACGCCGGATAGAAAGGGATCTGCACGACGGCGTCTAGCAGCAACTGGTCGCGCTGGGCACGCTCATCGGGCGCGCCCGACGCGCCACGGACGGCCAGGACGCCCGTGATCTGCTGGCCGAGGCACACCAGCAGTCGCAAAAGGCCCTGGTCGAGCTCCGCGACGTGGCCTGGCGCGACACGGTAACGGCAGAGATCACCGGTTCGTGGGCGGCGGAATCGATGGTCGCCTCCGCTCAGTGCGTACCCGCGCGGTGATGCATCCCGTCGCGGACACTGCAAGGAGTACGGCCAGCACGGCCAGCAGCGGGTTGACGAACCCGGGGACGGTGTCGGCTCCGCAGGAGGTGTCACCGAGTGGCAGCAGGGTCTGCGTGCCACGGGAGGTCACCCGCTCGCCTGAGGGGGTGACGCGGCATACACCGTCCTTGACGTCCAGCATCCCGTCGTTGAAGTGGGTGAGGCCGTACCCGTAGGTCGCCACGGCGCCCAGCAGCCAGGTCCACGACCAGCGTGCCCACATCCGCCGCGGGCACATCGATCTGACCGCCGCGATCGCCGCCACGCAGGCGCCGGAGAGGGCCGGCGGCCCTGCGATCGTCAGGTACAGCGCGGCGATGAACACCGGCAGCAGCGCGAACTTCGGCGCGATCACGGCCGGCAGCAGCGACCCGCCGCCCAGGACGACGGCGGCCCACAGACCCGCGCGGCGCGGGCCGCCGGGGCGGGCCGCCGACAGCCATGGCACCACGAACAGCGCGATCAGCAACCCCGGCACGACCACCAGGGACACGAAGCCGAGCGCGCCCTCGCCGGACGTGACGACCGACACCACCGTCCCGCCGATCAGCGCGCCTGCGGCGGCCACCACGTGCTCCATACACTGAGCGAGTTTCACGAACGGTCCCCGCGCGGCGCGCCTGGAGTGCTTCCGGGGCCCTGGAAGTCCATCGGCAGCGCCTCTGTACTCGACGGCCGGACACGGCGGCCACAAGCTGCTGCTTCCGGACACTGCTGACGGCTCGGCATCGCTCTCACCGCGCCGCTGAGATCCGCGTGCTGATGCGCGGCGGGTACGCGGACGTTTGGGAGGACGTCGATGCACGCCTGGCAGACCGAGACATATTTCACCTGCCCGATAGTGAGCGACATTGCCTGACAATGCACGACCGCACCGCACGCGGGGGGACAGGAGCCCGGCGGGGAGAATGCTCCGGGGGCGGAACCCGCGATCAGCCCGGCGGCAGGTGGCCGCCGGCCTCGTACGGCCGCAGACCGCCGCCATCAGCGAGCAGTGGCCGCCTGACCACGCTCGCGCGGCCCGCCGGACATTCTTGGCGGCGGCCCCCCGGACGTCGCCGCTCGATCTCTGAAAGTTCGCCGAGGAGGGTGACGTCCCTCCGCCGAAAGGCTCCTCAAGAAGGCCGGGATCGAGGTCTTGGACCACCGCACAAGTACCCCTGGAGCACCAGCCGGCTGATCGGTGACAACGACGGCCCCTACATCGACCGCCCGATCTTCGCGCTGCCCGTCCCGCAGACCTGGGAGCACGACCCGGCCCTCGCCCTGGCCCGTTCGGCCACCGTCGCCGACGCCGTACGCGATCACGAGGAGACGATGCTGCCCCGCTGGACCGAGAGGCCAAGCTCTTGGAGGGTGGCGCCGAGCGACTGCTGAGCGACGAGCTACCCCACTTCGCCCAGGACGACGACACCCGCCCATGAAGACCACTCGCCGATCGGTTCGTACCGGAAAGATCCTGTTCGCCCGTAGGCCGTGGTCCGAACACCTATCGTTCCCCGTGCCCCATGAGATTGGCTCGGGCGCCTTTCGCGCCTACACCGAGCAGCACGGGCCATCGCCCAAAGGGAGCACAGCACATGGGTCACGGTCACCCTCACCCGCACCACCACGACCTGGACCAGGGCACGGCGGACGCGGACGTCCCCCCGGTGCTCGACCTGTCGGTCCCGGACGCCGAGTTGTCCCCCGCCGACGCCTCCCGCCGCGGCTTCCTGCGCCGCGCCGGGCTGCTCGGCGCCGGCGCCGCCGCCGCGACGAGCGTGCTGGCCGCCCCGGACGCGGCGCGCGCCCACGGCCACGGCCACCACGGCGGCAGGGGCGGATACCGGTGGCTCGCCGGCGACCACCACATCCACACCCAGTACAGCTCCGACGGCCAGTACCGGGTCATCGACCAGGCCAGGCACGCGCACGCCTACGGCCTGGACTGGATGGTCATCACCGACCACGGCGGGGCCGCGCACGCGAGGATCGGCGTGGAGAAGGTCAACCCCGACATCCGCGCCGCCCGCGACGAGCTCAGGGGCCTGCTGATCTACCAGGGCCTGGAGTGGAACATCCCGGCCGCCGAGCACGCCACCGTCTTCGTCCACCCCGGGCGCAACGAGGTGGCGGTGCTCAAGGAGTTCGAGAACGCCTACGACGGCTCGGTCAAGGGGGCAGGCGACTCGACCCCGGCGAACGAGGCGCTGGCCATCGCGGGGATCAAGTTCCTCGGCGAGCAGGTGCGCAGACGCCGTGTCGAAGGCGCGCTCTTCCTGGCCAACCACCCCGCGCGGCGCGGGATCGACTCGCCGCACGAGATCCGCGCCTGGCGCGACGCCGACCCCTCGGTGGCGATCGGCATGGAGGGCGCGCCCGGGCACCAGGCCGCCGGGCTGCCCCGGCCGACCGGCGGGCGGGCCCGCGGCTACTACGACAACAACCCCTCCCCCGGCTCCTTCCCCGGCTACCCGCTGGAGAGCTACCGCACCTGGGGCGGCTTCGACTGGATGACCGCGACCGTCGGCGGGCTATGGGACAGCCTGCTCGCCGAGGGCAAGCCGTGGTGGATCAGCGCCAACTCCGACTCGCACGTCAACCACCTGGACACCTCCCGGCGCGGTCCCGGCACCGACTTCGAACGCGACGGCAGGCACGCCGACCCGGTGTACGGGCCGGTGCTCACCGACGCCGGTGACTACTGGCCGGGCCAGTACAGCCGCACGCACGTCGGCGCGACGTCGTTCGATCACCGCGCGGTGATGGACGGCCTGCGCGCGGGGCGGGTCTGGGTCGACCACGGCGGCCTGATCGGCGGCCTGGACGTCCGCGCCCGGCACGAGGGCGACCGGCGCGGGCACTCCGGCACGCCGCTGGGCGGCGTCATGCGGGCACGGCGCGGCGCGAAGGTGGAGGTGACCATCGACATCGACCTGGCCACCACGCCCAACTGGTCGCAGTTCGTCCCGAGGCTCGCCCGGGTCGATGTGATCGCCGGGCAGGTGACCGGACCGGTCGCCGACCGCGACACCTTCACCGCCCCGACCGCGCGGGTGGTCAAGTCCTTCGAGGTCGGCGAGGCCACCGGCCGGGTGTCGTTCACCTACTCCTTCGGGCGGGCGGGCGAGCCGTTCTACTTCCGGATCCGCGGTACGGACGGCAAGCGCGGCGCGCCGGGCCTGATGGGCGCGGCGGTCGACCCGGCCGGGCCCGCGCTGGACGTGGCGGGCGCCGCCGACCCGTGGGAGGACCTGTGGTTCTACGCCAACCCGATCTGGGTCCTGCCGAGTTGATCGGGCTCAGTTTCGGGCACCGTACCGACCGGGACGCCGAGCACTGGCTGCGCCACGCGGTGCGCCCGCTCGGCCTCCCGGGCCTGGTCGCCTGCACGCACCTGGTGCGGCGGCCGTTCCCGCACGTGGCGGTGAGCCTGGCCACGGGCGGCGAGCCGCCGACCGGCCTGCCGGTGACCGCGGCCGAGCTGCGGGAGGCGGCCGGGCACGCCGCCGCCGAGCACGCCGCCCGCCGGTCCGGCAGGGCGGTGATCTATCCCGGCGTGGAGAGGCTGACCGGCACGCTGACGGTCGGCGAGGTGATCGCGCTGAGCGCCATCGAGCGGGTGACCGGGCTCGGCGGCCCGCCGCCGGAGCCTGGGACGGGACTCGAAACCCGTGACTTCGTCCGCCCGCAGTGGATGGACGGCCTGCTGACGCTGGTCACGGTGCCGGTGGCGGGCGGCCGGGTGGCCCCCTTCGAGGTACCGGACCCGACGCCCTGCTGCGCGGACCACTGACCCTCCGGAGCCTCGGCCGCGTACACGCAAACAGTGCGGAAACACGCCGGGCGGTTCGATGGGTGATCACGGGGCCGGGGCGGGCTGCACCGTTCCGGCCCCCGTGGTCCCTTTTCGCCCATCGGCTTTCGGAAAGGCATCCGCATGACTTCAGCAGAGGCTCATCCTTCACGGCGGGTCGCGCTCGGCCTGCTGGGCGCGGTTCCGCTCACCGCGGGCGGTGTGACGGCGTTCGCGGAACCGGCCGCCGCCGAGGAGTCCGCGGGCAACGGCGGAATCCCTGGGGACGTACGCCCGGGCGGGGCCTACGACAGGTTTCTCAAAAAGCTGGCCGACGAGGACGGGTTCTCCGGCACGGTGCTGATCAAGTACCACGAGCGCACGGTGCTGTCCAGGTCGTACGGCATGGCCGACAAGGAGCGCGCGATCCCGAACGGGGCCCGCACCATCTTCAACCTGGCGTCGGCCTCGAAGCCCTTCACCGCGCTGTCCATCCTGCAACTGGTCCAGGCGAACAGGCTCAAGCTCACCGACAAGATCGGCGACCACCTCGACGGCTATCCGGCCGAGACGGCCCGGCACGTGATGATCCACCACCTGCTCACCCACACCTCCGGCCTGGAGAGCAATGTTCACCTGCCGGACCGGATCACCAACAGCGTGCAGGAGGAAAGGGCGCTGCGCGAGATGGTCCACCGGGCCGCCAAGCCGGTGTTCACGCCTGGTGGCGACCACGCCTACAGCAGCGTCGGCATGTCCATCCTCGGGGAGATCGTCGAGAAGGTGGGCGGCGGCGGGTCCTTTCACGAGTACGTCGCCGAGAACGTCTTCCGGCGCGCGGGGATGACCGACTCGGCGTACTACACCCGCCCGGACTGGCTGAACAACGAGCGGATCGCGCATCCCTACATGTGGCAGGAGGACGGGCCCCGGGTGGACGCCGTCCGCAACCTGGACAAGGGCGCGGTGCTCAACGGGGGGAAGGGCACCAACGCGGCACGGGCCTGGATCGGCTCGGGCGGTGGCGGCGGCTTCTCCACGGCCCCGGACCTGGCCGCCTTCGCGCGGGCGCTGCTGAACGGCAGGCTGCTCGACCCCGCGCTGACCGAACTCTTCCTGAGCCCGAAATATCCCACCACCCCGCCCGGCGGGGGTGAGCGGCCGGGGCAGGGGTTCTCGGCGTACGGGGTGGTGACGAGCCTGATCGGCGGCCGGTTCCTGGCCGGGCACGGCGGCGGCATCGGGGGCGGGAACACCAACTGGACGATCTACCGCGACCGCGGCTGGATGGGGATCATCCTCTGCAACTACGATCTCGACATCCAATCGATCATCACCCGCGAACGCACCGCCATCCTCGGCCTCTGACCCCCAGGCCGAGGCGAGCGGGTCAGCCGCCGGCGGCGGGGAAGAAGGGGGCCCAGCGTTCGTAGGCGGCCTGGAAGGTCACGCCGGGCCGCCGCGGCGACCTCGGCCCAGGAGGCGCCGCAGCCGAGGGCCGTACGGACCGCGCGGGTCAGCCGCCGGTCGGCCACCGCGGCGGCGGCCGCGGTGCGGGCGACCTCGTCCAGCGCGTCGGCCGGATCGGCGTGCGCCCGCCACTCCTCCTCGATCTCCTCGGTGATCTCGGCGGGCGCGGTGCCGTACCGGTCGGCGTCGGGGACGTGTACCCGGTAGGCGTCCGGGTCGGCCTGTTCCGGCCAGGACACCCGCACCCACAGCGGCCCGCGCCAGCCGCACTCGCAAAGCCCGCGCCAGCCGAACGGCGGGCTTCTGGTCCGACGACCCGCGCCACCCGCTCTACCCCGGGTACCGGGCGCTGCGCGCCGAGCTGCTCGGCCGCCATCCCGATCTGCTGCTCGCGGCCGAAGGGTGGTGGGACGCGATGGTCGCGCTGTTCCCGCTCAGCCGGCAGTGGCTCGGCTTCGGCCGGAACTTCCGCGCGCCCGGCGTGCTCACCCGGTACGGCCGGACCACGGGCCACCTGGCCGAGGGCACCCCGGGCCGGGCAGCACCGGAGCGCACGAGGAGGGCTTTCGCGCCCGCCCGGCCGACCCGGCCGCTCACGGGGCACCTGCCCGTGGTCGGGATCGTCGGCGACACCCTCGCCGACCACGGCGAGGAGGTCGCCCGGATCTGCCGCTGGGCCGCGGCGCACCCCGCCTCCGCGCGGCGGGCGGTGGAGCCCCGCTGAACGCCGCGCGGAAGGCGCGCCGGGGTCAGAACTGGTCGTCGTCCACGTCGTGGCGGCGCGGGGCGCGGTCGATCGTCCGCTGCTCCTCCTCCCAGGGCAGCCGGTCGACCACGCTGATCCCCGGGCGGCCCGCCTCGACCTGGAACCGCGCGGCCGTGACCATCGTGGTCTCGCCCGGCTGCCAGACCGTGCTGACGACCTGGAGGGAGGCCAGCAGCCTGGCGGGGGTCACGTCGCACACGACGTAGCCGCGCCGGTTGCCGATGTACTTCCAGTGCGGGCTCTCCGCCATGATCGGATCGTAGACGCGGTGGAAGGCGACGGGGTCGGAGTCGCCGCCGGAGCTGATCGAGGTGCCGGTGATCTCCGCGCCCACCACCGGGGAGGCCGGGTCGTCGAAGTCCGGCTTCAGGTCGCACACCCAGGTGGCGTGCCGGTCGCCGGTGAGCACCACCGGGTTGGCCGTACGGCCGGAGCCGAAGAAGTCGAGCAGGCGGCGGCGCTGCGCCCGGTAGCCGTCCCAGTTGTCGAAGTCGAAGACCTGCTGTGGCCCGGCCATCCGGTCGTTGGAGGCCCACATCACCTGGTTGGCCAGCAGGTTCCACCGGGTGTCGGCCTCGGACATGCCCTTGACCAGCCATTCTTCCTGCTCGGGGCCGGTCATCGTGCGGGCGGGGTCCTCGGCCTCGGCCAGGGTGGCGGGCTGGTCGCTGCGGTACTGGCGGGTGTCGAGCACGTGCAGCGTGGCGAGCCGGCCAAAGCCCAGCCTGCGGTGCAGCCGCAGGTCGATCCCGCGCGGGCGGGCGGACCCGCGCAGCGGCAGGTGCTCGTAGTACGCCTGGAAGGCGGCGGCCCGGCGGGCCAGGAAGGCGTCCGGCGGCTGCTGGGCGGGGTCCTGCGGGATGTCGTCGGCCCAGTTGTTGTCGACCTCGTGGTCGTCCCAGGTCGCGATCCAGGGGAACGCGGCGTGCGCGGCCTGGAGTTCGGGGTCGGTCTTGTACTGCGCGTGCCGGTTGCGGTAGTCGGCCAGGGTGTACGGTTCGTCGTCGCCCTCGTGGGTGCGCACGGTCGTGGTCCGCGGGACCGACTCGTAGATGTAGTCGCCGAGGAAGGCGACGAACGCCAGGTCCTCCTGGGCCAGGTGGTGGTAGGCGGTGAAGTAGCCGTCCTGCCAGTTCTGGCAACTGGCGAAGGCGAAGCGCAGGTGCCGGTTGGCCTGGCCGGGGCGCGGGGCGGTACGGCTGCGGCCGACCGGCGAGACCTCCTCACCGGCCCGGAAGCGGTAGAAGTACTCGCGGTCCGGCCGCAGGCCGCCGATCTCGGCGTGTACGGCGTGCCCGCGCTCGGGCCGGGCGAGTTCCACGCCCTGGGCGCGGATCTGCCGGAACCGCTCGTCCTCGGCGACCTGCCAGCGCACCGGCACCGGGCGGTCGGGCATGCCGCCGCCGTCCAGGGGGCGCGGGGCCAGCCGCGTCCACAGTACGAAACCGCCGGGCAGCGGGTCGCCGGAGGCGACTCCGAGGGTGAACAGGCCGTGCGGCAGCGGGCCGCCGCCGTACGCCCGGACCGCGGCGGCCGCGCCGTCCGGGCCGGTCAGCGCGGGCCCGAACAGCAGGTGGCCCGCGGTCAGGACGGTGGCGGCCCCACCGGTGGCGAGAAAGCGACGGCGAGCATGATGATCAGGCATACTGCCTCCCCTGTGGGCTCCACAGAGGATCTCCACGCCGCGGTGAACACCCGGCGTCGCGCCACGCGGCGGAAAGGCGACGAGGGCGCGAACATTGATCGCCTTTTGCTCAGCCCGTCCGGACCGGCCGCCCTTCGGCGATGGCGCGCAGCGCGGCCAGGTGGCGGGCGTAGGCGTCCCGCCCGGTCTTGGACAGCGCCAGCCAGGTGCGCGGGCGCTTGCCGACGTAGCCCTTGGTGACCTTGACGTACTCCACCCTCTCCAAGATCGCGACCTGCTTGGAGAGGGCCGAGTCGGTGATCTCGACGGTGTCGCGGACGAAGCCGAACTCCGCCTTGTCCGCCGCGGCGAGCACGGCCATGATGGACATCCGCACCGGCGAGTGGATCACCTCGTCCAGCTCGTGCCGGGGATGGCTCACAGGCGCCTGCCCTCGGCGTAGGCGCCGGCGAACAGCGGCAGTGCCACGACCAGACCGGCCGCGACCACGATCGCCGGATCACGGACGCCCATCCCGGTGATCAGCGCGATGTAGCCCGTGTGCAGCACCGCCCAGACCGCCACCACGGTGAGGTAGCGGCGGGCGAAGCCGCGCGCCACCACGCGCTGACGGGCCGCGAAGACGCCGACCCAGGCGACGAAGCCCAGCATGACCGCCATCGGGAACACCAGGCTCCAGGGCCGCTCGGACAGCAGCGCGAACGCGGGCTCCACCACGACGGTGACCACGCCCCAGACGGTCAGCAGAGTGATCGGCCAGCGCGACCCGGCCCGCACCTCCCGGCCACGACGTTCGACCTCCAGCAGCGCGGTCCGCGCGTCGTCCGGCTCCATGTCCGCTCCCTTCGACACCGTGTCCATAGAATGGCAAGTACTTTCCTGATTGGCAAGTACATGACAACGGAGAAAGCTCGGAGGTCTTCGACCGGGTGTCAGATCCAGCCCTCTTCCCAGGCCAGGTGCGCGGCGGCGTGCCGGGAGGCGACGCCCAGTTTGGACATCGCCGCCGACAGGTAGTTGCGGACCGTGCCGGGGGCGAGGTGGACCTGCGCGGCGATCTCGTTGATCGACGCGCCGGTGCGGGAGGCGCGCAGCACTTCGAGCTCGCGCTCGCTGAGCGGGCACTCGCCCTCTGAGAGGGCGGAGGCGGCGATGTCGGCGTCGATGTAGCGCCGCCCGGCGGCGACGTCACGGATGATCTCGGCCAGCTTGGCTGCGGGAGTGGTCTTGGGCACGAAACCACGTACACCAGCCGAAAGCGCCCGGCGCAGTACGCCGGGCCGGGCGTGCCGGGTGATCAGGATGATGGGGACGTCCAGTTCGGCGCGGATCTCCTCGGCCGCGCGCAGGCCGTCGGCCGGGGGCATCTCCAGGTCCAGCACGGCGATGTCCGGGGTGTGCTCGCGGGCCAGCCGTACCGCGTCGGTGGAGGTGGCCGCCTCGGCGACGACGGTCAGGTCGTCCTCCAGTTCCAGCAGCGCGGCCAGCGCGCCGCGCAGCAGGTCTTCGTCATCGGCGATCAAGAGTTTGATCATCGGCTCACCACCCCGGCCTCCACCACCGGCAACGAGGCCACCACCTCGAACAGATCACCATCGCACTCCCAGCTCAACGCGCCCCCCGCGGCCTCCAGCCGCTCCGCCAGAGCAACCAGCCCACTCCCCGGCCCCGAAGCCGCCAGGGCGGCAGCGTCGGTACCTGGACGCGGGCCTGGCGGGGTGGCGGCGCCGTCGTTGGTCACGCGGAGTCGGGCGACGCCGTCGGTGACGCGGAAGTCGACCTCGGCGTGCCGGGCCCGGCTGTGCCGCAGGACGTTGGTGGTCGCCTCGCGCATCACCAGGCCGAGCAGGTGCCTGCCGGGCTCGGACAGCGGGCCGGAGCGGGGGTCCGGCGGGCGCTCCACGCGGGTGTCGATCTCGGCCGCGGCCAGTACCTTCGCCGCGTTGGCGATCTCCGCCTCCAGCGTCGTACGGCGGTAGCCCTGTACCACGGCACGCGTGTCGTCCAGCGCCTCGGCGGACAACCGGCGCACCTCCCTCATCTCGGCGGCGGCCCGCGCCGGGTCGGACTCCACGAGCCGGGCCGCCAGTTCGCTTTTCAGCGCGATCACCTGCAGGTGGTGTCCCTGGATGTCGTGCAGTTCGGCGGCGAAACGCAGCCGCTCGTCCTTGACCGCCAGTTCCGCGGCCAGGTGCCGCGCGTGGTTCAGCCGCTCGGCGATGTCCCAGGCCGACAGCATGCCGAGCGTCGTCCAGGCGGTGAAGGCCACCAGGCCGGCGGAGAACGCCGCCCCGGACCGCCACCCGTCGGCGGAGGCCAGGCCGCCCACCCCGCCCAGCGCCGCCGCGGCCACGACGGCGGCGGCGATCAGCGCCCACCTGCGCAGCGGCGGCACGAACATGGCGATGATCGAGACCATCAGCGCGGGCGCGAGCGGCCACAGCCGGTGGTCGCCCAGGGCGAGCGGGATCGCCGCGAGCGCGGCGGCGGCCAGGCTCCCGGCGATCAGCCAGGCGAGCGGCGGGCGTACCGCCCGGCCCTCCGGGGCGTGCCCGTCCCCGCCCCGGGGCAGCCGCAGGTGCAGCAGCACCCCGGCCGCCGTCACCATGACGGCCAGCGCCACGACGGCGACGGCCTTGCCCCACGGCGGGAGGGCGGGGTCGGCGATCCAGCCCCTGCCGAAGAGCACCAGAAACAGAGTGACGGTCCCGGTCAGGCTCCACCACGTGTAGCGGCGGAAGACCCCAAGGCCCGTGCCGCGCTCGCTCGGCCTCTCACGCACGCCGTCCATTGTCGCAGCCGAGCGCAGGGGGCTCGCGCTCACGGAGACGATGCCGGTCAGACGCCCGGATGTGCGTCGCGACGCCGGCCCGTCGCCGCGCCGCGCGCCGGGTCACCCGGCGTGCTGCTCCGACCAGGGCTGCCGGGGACGGCCGCGGAGCCGGTCGATGGCCGGGCCCGCGTGGACCGCGTACTCGCCCAGCAGCTCGGTGTGGGCCTCTTCGAGGCCGAGGATGACCGCGCCGAGCACCGTGGCCAGCGCGCCGACGACGCTGCCGGACACCGCCACGAACTCGTGCAGGGGCCGGGCCGCCGCCTGGATCGCGGTCACCACCTCGAGCGCGTCGCCGATCTCGCCGCCGATCACCACGAGGTCGGGATCGACCACGGCCGCGAGCGCGACGCACGCCCTGGCGACATCGCGCACGTAATCGTCGAGGACGGCCTTGGCCTCGGCCGAGCCGTCCGCGACGTCGGCCAGGATCGCCTTGACCACCTCGCCGACCGTGGCGTCCGCGGCCGGCGCCGCACGCGAGCGGTAGGAGTCGACCAGGCGGGAGGCCGCCAGCCGTTCCTCCATCGCGTGCCGGGAGACCTGCCCGGCGCCCTCGGCCCACGGGAACGGCAGCCGCGACAGCTCGCCCGCGGCTCCGTGCGCGCCCCGGACCAGGCGGCCCTCCGTGATGATCCCCGCGCCGACGCCGACGCCCAGTTGCAGGTAGGCCAGGCTGGGCACCTCGGCCCCCGCCCCGATCCGCATCTCGGCCACCGCCGAGCAGTTGACGTTGTTCTCCAGGCGTACCGGGCCGTCGTAGTGCCCGGCGAGCGTGCCCAGCAGGGCGGCGAGCGCGCCCTGCTCGCGCCCGGCGCCGGCGGGCGACACCTGCCGGCGGCCGGCGTCGATGATCTGCGGGACGGCGATCGTCACCGACCGCAGCCGGCCGCGGCGGTCGGGCCGGTCGCACCACTCGGCCAGCAGCCCGGCCGCCCGCTCCACGGTGGCCGGGGACAGCTCGCGCCGCCGGGCCGCGCCCGCCGGGCCCGGCTCGGCGACGGACACGTGCGTGCTCTCCGCCCCCGCGAGGTCCACGGCCATCAGATCGACGTGCGAGCTGCCGAGGTCGATGCCGAGCACCCAGCCCACCTCGCCGGCCGCCTCGAACAGCACGGCCGGCTTGCCGGTGACCGGGACGTGCCTGCCGTTGCGGCGGACGTATCCGGCCTTCTCCAGGGAGCCGACGGCGTCGTTGACGCTCGGCTTGGACAGACCCGTCGCGGTGAGCAGCCGGGGCCGGGTGGTGGACCCGTGCCCGAGCGTGTGGCTCAGGACGTGCCGCTGAGTCGGGGGCAGCTCCACGGAACGCACGTCGTCATCCAACCAGATTCGCGCCGGCCTCGGTCAGCGCGCGAACGGCGGCGGCGGAACTCGCCCTGGACGCGCCGAATGTCCGGATCACCCCGGCCGCGCCCGGGTATTCGGTCCCGGGATATCCCATGTCGACGACGACCAGGCGCGGCGCGCGCAGCCGCGCGAAGACCTCCACGCTGGCGGGATGCCGCGGCAGGTCGCGCACCACCGCCACCACGACGTCGGAGGGCGTGACGTCCGACAGATCCGGGTCCTCGTTGATCGGCGGGCTCAGCACCAGGTCGCGGAACTCCACGCCGGCCGCCCGAAGCTCCGGGCCGATGCCCCACGGCACCGGCCCGGCCGCGATGGACGTCCGGTCGTCGAACGTCACGACGTGCACGCCCGAGCCGGCGATCGACACCTCGCCCTCGGTCGCGGTCGCGCCCCACGCCGCCGCCGCGCCCATCGCGCGCTCGGCGGCGGTGTCGGACGTCCCGGGTACGCCCGGCGTGCCGGGATAGGCGCGGGCCATCGCCTCGACGCGCCGGCCGGCCTCGTGCAGCCGGTCGATCGCGAGCGCGCCGGACCTGGCGGCGACGACGATCGCGTCCACCACCGCCGTGGTCGCCTCCTCGTACTGCTCGGCTCCCAGGCACAGCAGGTCCACCCCGGCGCGCAGCGCGCCCACCGCGGCGGCCGGCAGCGAGCCGGTGTGGTTGAGCACGCCGTGCATCTCCAGCGCGTCGGAGATGAGGACGCCGTCGTAGCCGATCTCGTCGCGCAACAGCCGGCCGATCACCGTCCCACTCAGCGTCGTGGGCGCCTCGGTGTCCAGGCACTCGACGATGACGTGGGCGGTCATCATGCTCGCCGTGCCCGCCTCGGCGGCCCGGACGAAGGTCCGCAGGTGTCCGGACTCGAACTCGGCCCGGCTCGCGGGGACCCGGCCGAGCGCGAGGTGGGAGTCCAGCAGCGACCCGCCGAGCCCCGGGTAGTGCTTCACGCACGCCGCGACGCCCGCCTCTTGCAGGCCCTGGACCCAGGCGGCGGCGTGCTCGGCGTTGTCGCGCGGGCCGCGGCCGAAGGAGCGGGTGGTGAGCGGGCTGAGCGGGTCGGTCACGTAGTCGCCGATCGGCGCGAGGTTGTAGTTGATGCCGAGGTCGCGCAGTTCGGCGCCGATGCCGCGGCCCACCGCGCGGGTGGCGGCCAGGTCGCCGTGCTCGCTCAGCACCCGGTTGCCGGGATACGGGCTGCCCCGGTCGTGGTGGATCCGGGTGACGTCGCCGCCCTCCTCGTCGATCGCCACGATGGCGTCCGGGCGGACGTCCCTGATCTGCCGTACCAGGGCCGCCACCTGCTCCGGCGAGACGATGTTGCGGCCGAACAGGACGACCCCGGCCAGCCCTTCGCGCAGCCGGTCCAGCAGCCATGCCGGTGCGGTGGTGCCGGTGAAGGCGGGCAGCACGGTGCCGAGCGCGAGCCGGCGCAGGTCGGATGTCATACGGGTTGCTCCTCGTCGTTTCGCAGTGCCAGCCTGGCGAGCCGGACGGCCCCGTGGACCGGCTCGGTGCCGAGGACCGACAGTGGCAGGGACACGTCCAGATCGGCCAGTCCGGCGGCGAACGCGGCCCGGAAGGCGGGTTGCTTGACCATGACCGCGCCGGCCCCCACGACGGCGTCGGCCCGCACCCTGAGGCGCAGCGCCGTCGCGACGTTGCCGGCCAGCTTCCGGGCGTTGCCGGCGATGGCCTGCCGGGCGGATTCGGATCCGGCCTCCGCGCACGCGAAGACGCCGGCCGCGAGGTCGCCCAGCTCCTCCTTGGACCGCTTCAGCGCGGCGGGCAGCCGACGGGCGTCGGTGAGGGCGAACGCCCCGGCCACGAAGGGGCGCAGCACCGGGTCGTCTTCCCCGCGGTCCAGGTGGGCGGTGTAGCGCCGCAGCGCGTCGATCACGATGCGCGGCGCGCTGCCGTGGTCGCCGAGGAGCCAGCCCCAGCCGTCGGTGAGCACCGTGCGGCCGTCCGCGGTACGGCCTCCGACCGCGGCGCCGGTCCCGGCGATCACCGAGAGCGCGTGGTCGTGCCCGCCGGCCAGGCCCACGAGCAGGACGTCGTTGCAGACCTCGACCTGCGCGCCGGGACCGAGTTCGGCGGCCACGGCGGCGGCGAGTTCCCTGGTCAGGGCGTCGGAGTCGCAGCCTCTCGCGCCCACGCCCACGGCGATCGGCAGCTGCGGGGCGACCTCGCGCAGGACGTCGCCGATCAGGCGGGCCCGGCCGGTCGCGGGCAGGTCGTTCCAGCCCGGGTTCGGCCGGGTCTCGGCGGCGACGGGTTCGCCGGTGGCCGCGTCCTCCACACGGACCCGCAGGTAGGAGCCTCCGATGTCGAAGCCCGCGACACCGCGGCGCGGCCGGTCGAGGGTGTTCACGCGGCGGTCTCGACCTTCGTGTCGATGCGGGTGAAGATCGGATCTTCGGGGCGGCGGCCGATGGCCGCGCACGCCTCCTGCACGACCATCTGGCAGATCACGCTTGCGGCGATGGACAGCTCGGCGTCGGTCATGCCGCGCAGGGCGATCTGGTGCAGCGGGCCGGTCCCGCCGTACTCGATCGGGCCGGTCCCGATGAGGTGGACCGTGGCCCCGTGGTCGGCGAGCTGCCGGGCGAGCAGCGCCTCGGCCCCCCGGTTCACGATCAGGTGGACGCTGCCCGGCTTGGCGCTGTCCATGAATCCGTGCAGGTAGGAGCGGGTGTCGTAGCTCGCGGCGGGGACCGCGGCGCCCTCGCGGAACAGCAGCGCCGCCCCCTCGGCCGCGGCCACGCCCGCTCCGGAGGAGACCACGTCGATGTGTCCCGCACCCAGCAGGTCCGCCGCGATCCGGCCCGCGGCGGCGCGCCGTTCCCGCATCACCCAGGCCACCCGTTCGCCGAACGCGCGCCAGCGCGTCTCGTTCACACCGCCGGTGAGATGCTCGGCGAGCAGCGCCATGGCCAGCGCGGTCGCGGTGTAGCCGACGGTCGAGACCCGCGAGTCGGCCACGCCGCCCAGCCACAGGAGCCGCGGCGTCAGGTCCGAGACCGGCGAGGGCACCCGGTTGACCACGCCCATCCGCGCGTCCGCGGGCACCGCCGACAGCGCGCGGACGATCTCGACGCTGCGCCCGGACTGGGAGATCCCCAGGTACATCGTCCCCGGCCGGACCTGGGCGGCGGTGAAATCGGCCCCGGTCAGCAGCTCGCACGGTACGCCTCCCGCGGTGAGCCCGGCCACCAGCACGTGGGCGGCGGCGCGGCTGGCGCCGATGCCGAAGGCGACCACGCGGTCCACCTCACTCTCGCGGTGCCGGTCGAGCCGGCCCGGCAGGGTCGTGGCGAGGTCCGCCAACGCCTCGGACTGGCTGTGAAACGCCTGGTCGAAGGTGTTCCACGGAGAAACTGGTGGATTGCCGGTTGCTGTAGCCATATTAGTAAGGTAACTTACCTTACTCAGGATCGTCAAAGAGCCGCTGATCCTGTGGAGGTGCACCCCAATGAACGATCGTTTCCCGCCATCTCGCCCGGGCCGCCGTTCGGTCCTGGCCATGCTGGCCCTGACTCCCGTCGCCGGAGCGCTGGCCGGCTGCGCCACGGGCGGAAGCCGGCAGTCCCCCGCCGCCGCCCCGACCGGAAGTGCCCAGGCCGGCAATCCGTTCGGAGTGGCCTCGGACGCGCCCCTGGAGGTCGTCGTCTTCGACGGCGGCTACGGGCAGGAGTACATCAAGGTCCCTCTCGACCTGTACCGAAAGAAGCACGCCGCGGCCAAGATCACCCAGTCGGCGACCCAGCAGATCCAGCAGTCCCTGCAGCCCCGCTTCGTCGCGGGCAACCCGCCGGACGTGGTCAACAACTCCGGGTCCAACGCCATCGACTACGGCGCCCTGGTCGGCGACAAGGCACTGCTGTCCCTGGCGCCGCTGCTGACGGCCCCCTCCTGGAGCGACCCGGCGGTCACCGTGGGCGACACGCTGCGGCCCGGCGTGGTCCAGGTCGGCACGCACGACGGGCAGTTCGTCGTGCTGAACTACTCCTACGGCGCGTACGGGGCGTGGTACAGCACCTCGCTGTTCGAGGAGAAGGGCTGGACCTACCCGCAGACCTGGGACGACTACCTCGGGCTCTGCGACAAGATGGCCACCGCGGGCATCGCCCCCTGGACCTACCCCGGCCAGTTCCCCTACTACATGTTCTGGTGGCTGGCCTCGCTGATCTACAAGGCCGCCGGGCCCGAGGTCATCGACAAGATCAACAACCTGGCGCCGGACGCCTGGACCGACGACCGGGCCGTCGCCGCGCTGCGCGCCTTCGAGGCGATCCCCGCCAACGGCTGGGTGCTGAAGGGCAGCTCGGGGCTGAACCACACCGACGCCCAAATGCAGTTCCTGAACGGCAAGGCCGGGTTCGTGCCGGGCGGTTCCTGGCTGGAGAACGAGATGGGCGACAGCGTCCCCAAGGGCTTCGACATGGCGATCTGCCGTGCGCCCTCGATCGGCAAGGACGACGTCAAGCCGTTCGGCTCGCTGTGCGCCAAGGCGGGCGAGCCGTACGTCATCCCGCGCAGCGCCGCCAACACCGCGGGCGGCCTGGAGTTCCTGCGCGCGATGCTCTCCACCGAGGGCGCGGAGAACTTCATCGCCAAGGCGGGCACGCTGTCCTCCAACCGCGACGCCAAGCCGCCCAAGGACGCCAAGCACGGCCTGACGTCGATCGACGCCGCCCTGAAGGAGGCCGGCGACAACGTCTTCGGGATCACGGTCGACACCCGTGACAGTCGGCTGTGGAAGGACATCGCCAACCTGATGGGCCGGTTCATGAACGGCGACATCAAGGCCGACCAGCTCGCCAAGCAGGCCCAGAGCCTCACCGACAAGGCGCGCGGCTAGCGCCGGGACGAGCACCCTCATGCGCAAGACGCACCAACGCCGCGTCATCATCGGCTTTCTCGCCGCGCCGGTCCTGCTGTACACGGTGTTCGTGGCCTCGCCGTACGTTCAGGCGTTCTACATCGCCCTGACCGACTGGCGGGGCCTGTCGGCCGAGATCGGGCTCATCGGCCTGGGCAACTTCACCGAACTGTTCGGCGACCCGGTGTTCTGGCAGGCGCTCCGCAACAACCTGCTGCTGCTGGTGACCCTGCCCATCGTCACCATCGGGGTGGGGTTGTTCCTGGCCTTCATGCTCAACGCGGCGGGCGGGCCCCGGAGCGGGGAGATCCGGGGCGTGCGGGGCGCGAAGTTCTACCGGGTCGTGTACTTCTTCCCCTACGTCCTGTCGATCGCGATCATCGGCGTGCTGTGGAAGAACATCTACAACCCGATCAACGGCCTGCTCAACGGCGCGCTGCGGGCCGTCGGGCTGGAGGAGGTCCAGCCGTCCTGGCTCGGTGACGAACGGCTGGCGTTCTGGGCCGTGCTCGCCGTGCTGGTCTGGAACGGCATCGGCTTCTACGTCGTACTGTTCACCGCGGGCATCAAGGCGATCCCCGCCTCGCTGCTGGAGGCCGCGGTGCTCGACGGCGCCTCCAGGACCCAGGTCTTCTTCCGCATCACGATCCCGTTGATCTGGGAGAACATCCGGACGGCCGCGGTCTACCTGGGCATCGCCGCGCTGGACGCGTTCGCCGTCGTCCAGATCATGACCGGCGGCGGGCCGAACGACTCGACCCAGGTCGGCTCGTTCTACCTCTACCAGAACGCGTTCTCCTACGGCCGGTTCGGCTACGCCTCGGCGATGGGCGTCGTGCTCTTCGTCGTCACCCTGGCCCTGTCGGCGTTCACGCTGCGGGCGACCCGCAAAGAGAGGATCGAGTTCTGATGGCCACCGCCACGCAGGCCCGGGTGAGCAGGCGGGACGCCACCGGCCGGGGGAGGCCGCGTTCCGGCCGGGGCGGGGGGCCGACGATCGCGGTCGCCCAGGCGTTCCTGGTCCTGTGGGCCGTCATCTCGATCCTGCCGCTGCTGTGGGCCGTGGCCAGCTCGCTGAAGTCCGACCCGGAGATCGTGGCCGACCCGTGGTCGCTGCCGGGTTCGCTGCGCTGGGAGAACTTCGCCCGGGCCTGGGAGACGGCGTCGATCGGGACGTACTTCGGCAACACCGTCCTGGTCGTCGGGGGCGGTGTCGTGCTGACCCTGCTGCTGTCGGCGATGGCCGCGTACGTGCTGGCCCGTTTCGAGTTCCGGCTCAGGAGCGCGCTCTACTACTTCTTCATCGCCGGCATGACGTTCCCGGTCTTCATGGCGCTGGTCCCGCTGTTCTTCGTGGTACAGAACCTGGGGCTCGGCAACTCGCTGACCGGCCTGGTGCTGGTCTACACCGCGTACTCGCTGCCGTTCTCGGTGTTCTTCCTGGTGGCCTTCTTCCGCACGCTGCCCGAGGAGATCGCCGAGGCGGCCAAGCTGGATGGCTGCGGCGAGGCCGCGATCTTCTTCAAGATCATGCTGCCGATGGCCAAGCCGGGACTGATCAGCGTCGGGATCTTCAACTTCATCGGCCAGTGGAACCAGTACCTGATCCCGCTCGTGCTCGTCAACGACGACAGCAAGTTCGTACTGGCCCAGGGCCTGGCCAACCTCGCCGTCGAGCAGGGCTACGCGGGCGACCGGTCGGGGCTGTTCGCCGGGCTCACCATCGCCATGGCCCCGATCCTGATCGTCTACGCGCTGCTGCAGGGCAGGGTGCAGGCGGGCATGACGGCGGGCGCGCTCAAGTGAGGCCGGGCCGCCCGCCGATCAGGTGGCGGGCGGCCCGGTGCGGCTCTAGGTCTCGGCTCTAGGTCTCGGCTCTAGATGAGGCCGAGGGCGAGCATCGCGTCCGCGACCCGGCGGAAGCCGTCGATGTTGGCGCCCGCCACGTAGTTGCCCGGCATGCCGTACTCGTCGGCGGTCTGCAGGCAGCGGTCGTGGATGTCGCTCATGATCTCCTGGAGCCGGTGCTCGGAGAACTCGAAGGTCCATGAGTCGCGGCTGGCGTTCTGCTGCATCTCCAGGGCGCTGGTCGCCACGCCGCCCGCGTTGGCCGCCTTGCCCGGCCCGAACGCGACGCCCGCGTCCAGGAACACCTTGATGCCCTCGGGCGTGGTCGGCATGTTGGCGCCCTCGCCGACCGCGACCAGGCCGCCGGCCACCAAGGTCGCGGCGTCCTTGCCGGTGATCTCGTTCTGGGTGGCGGACGGCATCGCCACCTCGCACGGGACGTCCCAGACATTACGATCGGGCACGAACGTGGCCCCCTCGCCGCGCCGCGCCGCGTAGACGTCCAGCCGGGCGCGCTCGACCTCCTTGATCTGCTTGAGCAGTTCGAGGTCGATGCCCTTCTCGTCCAGGATGTAGCCGGAGGAGTCGGAGCAGGCCACCACCAGGCCGCCGAGCTGGGTCACCTTCTCGATGCTGTAGACGGCCACGTTGCCCGAGCCGGAGACCACGACCCGCCTGCCGTCGAACGACGTGCCGCGCGCCTTCAGCATCTCCTCGACGAAGAAGGCGCACCCGTAGCCGGTGGCCTCCTTGCGTACCTGCGCGCCGCCGTACGCCAGACCCTTGCCGGTGATCACGCCGGACTCGTAGCGGTTGGTGATCCGCTTGTACTGGCCGAACAGGTAACCGACCTCCCGCCCGCCGACGCCGATGTCACCGGCCGGCACGTCGGTGTACTCGCCGATGTGCCGGTAGAGCTCGGTCATGAAGCTCTGGCAGAAACGCATCACCTCGCGGTCGGAGCGACCCTTGGGGTCGAAGTCCGAACCGCCCTTGCCGCCGCCGATCGGCAGCCCCGTCAGGCCGTTCTTGAAGATCTGCTCGAAGCCGAGGAACTTGACGATGCCCAGATAGACCGAGGGGTGAAAGCGCAGGCCGCCCTTGTAGGGGCCGAGCGCGCTGTTGAACTCGACCCGGAAGCCACGGTTGATCTGCACCTCGCCGCGGTCGTCCAGCCACGGCACACGGAAGATGATCTGCCGTTCGGGCTCGCAGATGCGCTCGATTATCTTCGATTCAGCGTATTCGGGGTGCTTTCCGAGAACCGGGCCGATGCTTTCGAGCACCTCGCGTACCGCCTGGTGAAACTCGATCTCACCGGGGTTGCGGCGAAGGACATTGTCGTAGATCGACGACAGTTTCTCATGCAACACATGCTCTCCCAGCTCAGTCATATGCGCCCCCCACTTTACGGGCCGCCCGGCAGTGGGCCGGACCCGGCCTTCGGCGTGCCGCCGGGTGAACGCGACGGCGGCATTCGCGCTGGCGGGGCGGCCCCGCCGTACGGCAGGATCGCCTGCGTGAACGAGAGCGGTGCGGAGCATGAGGAACGACTGCTCGCCGGTGCGCGGCGGGGCGATGAGGCGGCGTTCGAGGAGCTGGTGCGGCGGCACCGCGGAGGGCTTTACACCCACTGCTACCGGATGCTCGGCTCGCCGCACGACGCCGAGGACGCCCTGCGGGAGTCGCTGGTGGCCGCCTGGCGCGGGCTGGCCGGTTTCCAGGGCGACGGCCCGGTGCGCGCCTGGCTGTTCCGGTCGGCGACCAACGCCTGCCTGCGCGCCTCGGCGCGGCGGCCGCGGCGGATGCTCTCCGAGGAGTACGGCCCGGCCCGCGAGGACGTCCACGACCTCGGAGAACCCGTGCCCGGCCCGGTCTGGATCGAGCCACTGCCCGCCCGATCGCAACAGAATGCGCCGGACCCGGCGGCGCACCTGCGCCGCGAGAGCATCGAACTGGCCTTCGTGGCCGCGTTGCAGCGACTGCCCGGCACCCAGCGCGCGACGCTCATCCTGAGCGACGTACTCGGATTCGGCGCGGCCGAGGTCGCCGGGATGCTGGACACCACCCCCGCCTCGGTGGGCGGCGCGCTGCAACGGGCACGAGCGGTGGTGGACCAGCGGACACCGGACCCCAGCCAGCGCTCCGAACTGTCCGCCCTGGGCGGCGACGGCCGCCGAGCCCTGGTGTCGGCGTTCGCCTCGGCCTGGGAGCACGCCGACGTCCCGGCACTGCTCGCCCTGCTCACCGAGGACGCCAGGATCACCATGCCGCCACTGCCCGCATGGTTCGAGGGCCACACGGACGTGGGCCGCTTCCTGTCCGAACGCGTCTTCGCCACCCCATGGCGGCTGCTCCCCGTCACCGCCAACGGGCAACCGGCCTTCGCCTGCTACCGCCACGACGGACGGCACTTCCCCCTCTGCGCGGTGAGCGTACTCAACCTGCGCGGCGGCCGAATCTGCTGGATCGCCGGCTTCACCGACCCACACGTCGCACAGACCTTCGGCGTCCCCACGCAATTCCCCAC
>NZ_POUA01000379.1 GCF_003236385.1 Spongiactinospora gelatinilytica | reverse complement strand
GTGTATAACAGACAGGTTTCGGGCCGTTCGCGAGCCCGCCGGGGGACACGGCGTGCGGGAGGCTCGCGGCTCCGGCCGCGGGTTTCGGGCCGAACTCATCCCCGCCTGGGGGATCGACACTCGGCATACCTTCGCTTGGGGCCGCGCTGGGAGGGGTACTCCCTTCATGGATGGCTCCTTCCGAGCCGGTCTCCTCGGAGGCCCCTACCAGGTTCCTTCGTTCCCGATCGACTGGTTGGTGGCGGTTTTGCTCGCTTCGGTGGTGCTCGCTTCGCTGTGGCCTCATGCGGCCGATCGCTCCCTTCGCCGGCATGACCCGGATCAGGTTCTGTTACGGTCGAGGGCCGTGACAGCCCTCCTCTCAGCCCGGTTCGTCCGGACTCCCGTGCGTTTATCCCTTCTAGCCTAAGCGTCCGCAGAAGTGACCTCGCACGGGGTGTCTGCTGCGGGCGTGAACATGAATTAGCGTTTTCGTTGTCGAATCGCCATTGGCGCGCTTTCGATGCGCCGACTTAGGGTCGTGGGTTGTGAATCATGTCGTGGTGGTGGGAGCCGGGCTCGCCGGTGTGCGCAGTCTTGAGGCCCTTCGGGCCCACGGGTACGACGGCAGAATCACTCTGATCGGAGAGGAGCGGCACCGGCCCTATGACCGCCCGCCGCTCTCCAAGGCCGTGCTGAACAGGGAAAAGGAGATCGACTCGACCTACGTCGACCTCGACCTCGACGCCCTGAGGATCGACTGGCGTCAGGCCGTGGCCGCCAAGGGGCTGCGGCCCGGAGTGGTCGAGACGACCGAGGGCGAGCTGCCGTACGACGGTTTGGTGATCGCGACCGGCGCCACGCCGATCAGGCTGCGCGGTGAGGGCCGCCAGTACGTGCTGCGGACCATCGACGACGCCCTGGAGCTGCGCGACCGGCTCGCGCCCGGGGTCCGGGTGGCGGTCATCGGCGCGGGCTGGATCGGCGCGGAGGTCACCACCGCGGCGGCCCGCGCCGGGTGCGACGTGGTCGTCGTGGAGGCCGGTCCCGCCCCGCTGAGCGCGGCGCTCGGCGGCGACGCGGGCGCGTGGACGGTCCCGTGGTACGCCGAGGCCGGTGTCGAGCTGCGCCTCTCCACGCGGGTCGCCTCGGTCGACCATGACGGGCTCACCCTCGCCGACGGCTCGCGGATCAAGGCCGACGTCGTCGTCACCGGCGTGGGCGTCCGCCCGGCGATCGGCTGGCTGTCCGGTTCCGGCATCGAGCTGGCCGACGGGGTCGTGACCGACGAGCACCTGCGCACCTCGCTGCCCGGCGTCGTCGCGGTCGGCGACTGCGCCGCCTGGTGGTCGCGCAGGTTCGCGCGGCGGCTGCGAGTGGAGCACTGGGACACCGCGCTCGGCGCGCCCGACGTCGCCGCCGCGGCCATTCTCGGCGAGGACGCCGTCTACGACCCGGTGCCCTACTTCTGGTCGGAGCAGTTCGGGCACATGGTGCAGTACGCCGGGCACCACGCGGGCCCGCGCGCCGCCCGCCGCGTACTGCGGGGCGACCCGCGCACCGACGCCAAATGGGCCATCTGCTGGCTGACCGGCGATGACCGGCTGACCGCGATCCTCACCGTCGATCGCCCCCGCGACCTCGTCCAGGGCAGGCGCATCGTGGAGGCCGGCCGGCGGCTCGACGCCCGCCGCCTGGCCGATCCCGGCACCATGCTGCGCGATTGTGTGGTCGCCTGAGGGTGTTTGCAGGTCGCCCAGTCGTGGTAGTGGTGGATTCGTGACGCTTTCTGTTGCACAGATCGACCAGCAGACCGACGAGTTGGTAGGGGAGTGGCTCCCGCTGTCGGAGGTGGCCAAGCGGCTGGGCCTGTCGGCCGGCCGGGCCAAGCAACTGCTGAAGGACCGCAAGATCATCGGAGTACGGCGGGGCGGTGGCGAGCCCCAGGTACCCGCCGCCTTCCTGGCAGCTGACGATGTGCTCAAGGGCCTGCCGGGCACGCTGACCGTGCTCGGTGACGCCGGATACGACGACGTCCAGACACTGCGCTGGCTGTTCACTCCGGACGAGTCCCTGACCGGGGCGCCCGTCCAGGCGATCGCCGCCGGTCGGCACACCGAGGTCAAGCGCCGGGCGCAGGCCCTCGCGTTTTGACCGGCCGCCTGATGTCATCTCACCCATACTCCGCCGGGCGCACTACGCCCGGCGCGAGCCGTACCGCGCTCACCGAGCGCCTGCGATCGGCCCGCCTCTACCTCTGCACCGACGGCCGCCGCGACCGCGGTGACCTGCCCGCCTTCCTCGACGCCGTACTCGGCGCCGGGGTCGACATCGTGCAGCTTCGGGAGAAGGGCCTGGAGGCGCGCGACGAACTCGCCCTGCTGGAGGTGTTCCGCGACGCCTGCGACCGGCACGGCGCGCTCCTGGCCGTCAACGACCGGGCCGACGTGGCCTACGCCGCCCGGCCCGACATCCTCCATCTCGGCCAGGACGACCTGCCGGTCACCGTCGCACGCGACATCCTCGGCCCCGACATCCTCATCGGCCGCTCCACCCACGAGGCCGGTGAGGCGTCCGCGGCGGCGGCCGAAGGCGGCGTCGACTACTACTGCTGCGGCCCGGTCTGGCCCACGCCGACCAAACCGGGCCGCCCGGCACCGGGCCCCGGCCTGCTCAAGCACGCGGCCGACCTGCCCGCCACGCGCCCCTGGTTCGCCATCGGCGGCATCGACCTGGCCCGCCTGGACGAGGTGATGTCCTACGGCGCGCGCCGGGTCGTCGTGGTCCGCGCCATCACCGACGCCGACGACCCCGCCGCGGCGGCGGCGGAGTTCGCCGCCCGGCTGGCCGCGGCGCCGCCGCCGCCGTGAGCCTTCCGGCCGGGGTCAGGTGTCGCGGGTCGTGGCGGCCACCGCGAGGTCGGCCAGGGCGGTACGCGCCTCCGCGGTGATCGGGGCGCGCTCCAGCGCGTCCAGGGCGTCGTGCAGGTACCGCTTGATCATCTCCTCGCAGGCCGCCAGCGCCCCGCTCTCCTGGATGATCGTGCGAAGTGTGGCCACGCCCTCCGCGCCGAGGGCGGGGTCGCCGAGCAGGCGCCGGACCACGGCCGCCGCCTCGGGCGTTGCCGCGGCCAGCGTGCGGGCGATCAGCATGGTCCGCTTGCCCTCGCGCAGGTCGTCACCGGCCGGCTTGCCGGTCTGCGAGGGGTCGCCGAAGACGCCGAGCACGTCGTCACGGAGCTGGAAGGCGATGCCCACGCCGGTGCCGTAGTCGCTGCACAGCGCGTCCGTCCACGGCGGCGCGCCGCTGGCCGCCAGCGTCAGGCCGAGCCGCAGCGGGCGCTCCACCGAGTACCGGCCGCTCTTGTAGAGCGCGACCCGCAGCGCGCTTTCGAAGGTGTTCTCGCCGTGCGCCTGTTCCAGCAGGTCGAGGTACTGGCCGCACATCAGCTCGGTGCGCATGTGGTCGTGCGCGGGCTGGGCGGCGGCCAGCGCCTCAGGGGGCAGCCCGCAGGTGCGCCACATCTCGCTCGACCAGAGCAGCAGCAGGTTGCCCAGCAGCACCGCGGCCCCCGCGCCGAACTGCTCGGCCGAACCGTTCCAGCCCTCCTTCTCGTGCAGGGTCTGGAAGCGGCGGTGCGCGGCGGGCATGCCGCGCCGCAGGTCGCTGTTGTCCATCAGGTCATCGTGTACGAGGGCGCTGGCCTGGAGCAGTTCGAGGGAGGCCGCCGCGGTGAGCACCGCGGGGCGATCGTCACCGCCCGCGGCCTTCCAGCCCCAGTAGCAAAAGGCCGGGCGCAGCCGCTTCCCGCCCGCCAGGAAGTCCTCGGCGGCGTCGAAGAGCGGCGCGACGTCGGGCCCGCCGGCCACCGCTCGCTGATGGTCGAGGAAGGTCTTCAGCGAACGGTCGACCTCGGTGCGGAGCATGCCGCGCGCGGCGCCGGAAACGGTCATGTTCCGAGCGTAACGGCAGGGCGCCGCGGGGAATGATCCCGACTGCCCGTTTCAGCATGGACTTCGGCAGGGACTTGACAGGACTCCGGCGTGGAGTCCACGGGACCCGGCAGGAGTGCGGCACGGGCGATGACCCGGTGATGACTTAGCGTTTGCCGGTGGCGCCCCGTACCCTGGTGGACATGTCTTTGGGTCGTCCGTCCGTCCGCCCCGACCGGGTGCCGACCGTGCGCGAGTTGCTCGCGAGCGGCGACCGGTCGTTCTCCTTCGAGTTCTTCCCCCCCAAGTCCGAGGAGGGAGAGCGCCAGTTGTGGCGCGCGATCAGGGAGCTGGAGGCGCTCAGCCCCACCTTCGTCTCGGTGACCTACGGCGCGGGCGGCGGCAACCGTGACCGCACCGTCGGCATCGTCGAGCGGGTCGCCCACGAGACCACCCTCACCCCGGTCGCCCACTTCACCGCGGTCAACCACTCGGTGCGCGAGCTGCGCCACCTCGTCGGCCGGTTCGCCGACGCCGGGGTGCGCAACATCCTCGCGGTGCGCGGCGACCCGCCCGGCGACCCGATGGGGGAGTGGGTCCAGCACCCCGAGGGCGTCCTGTACGCCGAGGAGCTGGTCCGGCTCATCCGGCAGTCCGGCGACTTCTGCGTCGGCGTGGCGGCCTTCCCCTACAAGCATCCGAGGTCGGCCACGATCGAGTCCGACACCGACTTCTTCGTGCGCAAGTGCCGCGCGGGGGCCGACTACGCGATCACCCAGATGTTCTTCCGCGCCGACGACTACCTGCGGCTGCGCGACCGGGTGGCGGCCAACGGGTGCGACACGCCGATCATCCCGGGCATCATGCCGGTCACCCGGATGAGCACGATCGCCCGCTCCGAGCAGCTTTCCGGCGCGCCGTTCCCCGAAGAGGTCGCCGCCCGCTTCGAGGAGGTCAAGGACGACCCGGAGGCGGTCCGCCGGCTGGGCATCGAGCACGCGGCGGAGCTGTGCCGCCGGCTGCTCGACGAGGGCGCGCCGGGCATCCACTTCATCACCTTCAACCGCTCCAGCGCCACCAGGGAGGTCTTCCAGCGCATCGCCCCGGTCCCCGCGGCGGCCTCGGTGAGCGTCTGAGCGGTGGTGACGGCGACCCCCGTCGTCAGAGGACGTGGTCGCCGCGGACGTGGTGCGGCAGCAGGTCGAGGAAGGCGTGCAGCGTCCGTGCCGGCGTGCGCGAGGCCGAGGTCACCACGCTGAGCGTCCAGGACGACCCGCCGGCGGCGCCGCGCGCACGCGCGGCACGACCGACTCGGCGAATGCGGCCGGCATGAAAGCCACCCCGAGCCCGTGCGTCACGTACTGCGGGATCGTGGTGATGTCGGGCACCTCGATCAGGACATGGCGGGGCATCGTACGGGCCTGTCGTACTGGTCCGTCCGTGGCCCCCCGGCCTCTGGCTCGTGCCGGAGGGCGTCGTTCAGGCGCGGGCCGGGGTGTCGGCGCCCTTGAGCGGCAGCGACGCGCCCATGATCGCGTAGCGTTCGTAGCCGCCGGGGAACACGTACTGTGTCAGCAGATCGGCGAACCCGAGGCTGTGGTAAAGGTGCCGGGCCGCCGTCGGCCGGTCGTGCGTGGACAGCACCGAAGTACGCTCGGGCCGCCCGTCGCACAACGCGTGCATCATCGCCCGCCCGGTGCCCTTGCCCTGATAGTCGGGATGCACGTGCACCTCGGCGATCTCCAGCGTGTCACCGAGCCAGCCCAGCGCCGCCTCCGGCCCGCCCGCCTGGCTCAGCGAGCGGTAGATCACGTCGTGCCACCACTGGTCGGCCGCACCGTGGAAGCCGTAGGCGAAGCCGACCGGCTCGCCGTCCTCGCACTCGGCGAGCACGCAGGTGAAGTCGGGGTAGGTCGTGTGGTTGCGCATGATGCTCTTGCGACCGGAGAGCTGGTCGGCCGGGGGACGCATGGCCGCCGTGTAGATGACGATCGCCGCGTCCAGCCTCGCGCCGAACTCGTCTGGCCCGACATGCCGCAGTCCGATCACTTCTCGCACCCTAGCAGCCGCCCCGACGGCCTCACTCGACCTCTACCGGCGTCCCGCCGGTGATGCGGACCAGCTCGTCGAAGGTGGTGGGGAAGACGGTGTGCGGGTGGCCGCCCGCCGCCCACACCACCTCGTGCTTGCTCAGCCAGGTGTCCACCAGCGTGCGGACCGGCGCGGGGTGCCCCACCGGCGCGACCCCGCCGATCGGCTGGCCGGTGGCCGCCCTGACGAACTCGGGCGTCGCCCGCCTGACCTTCGCTACGCCCGCCGTCTGGGCGATCAGGGCCGTGTCGACCCGGTGGGCACCGCTGGTGAGGACGAGCAGGGGAGTGCCGTCCGCGTCGAAGATCAGGCTGTTGGCGATCGCGCCCACCTCACAGCCGAGCTGCGCGGCGGCCGCCGCGGCGGTGGGCGCCGACTCGGGCAGCAGCACGATCTCCCCTTCCGCGCCGAGCTCGCGCAGCGCGGCCTCTACCTTTACCGCGTTGTGCGGCAACTTTTCTGGCATCCCGACACTCTAATCAAGCGGGGGCGTACATATCGATTGATTACCGATCGATGGCACTTGTCGACCCTGGGTGACTGTTCCACTAGAGTCACTTGTTTTAGCGATAATGTGTGTGAGGGGATGGTTTGACGTGGGGGCAGCTGAGCACCTAGGACTGGCCGCCTGCGCGACCGCGGCGACCCTGCTCATCGCCGGATGCGGCCTCAGCGGCTCGGAGCCCGTGGCCGGGCCCGCGCCGCGCGCCGTACACGCGGAGTTCGCGGGCGCACCGAGCGCCGGTGCCGTCGCCGGGCTCGCGGCCGGCCGGGCCGAGCCCGCGCCGTTCACCGCGCCCGGCAAGACGCTGCGCCTGGGCGCCAAGGGCAAGGTCGTCAAGGTGCTCCAGACGCGGCTGAAGGAGCTCGGCTACCACCCGGGCAGGATCGACGGGCAGTACGGCGGCGGCACGCAGTTCGCCGTCTGGGCCTTCCAGAAGGTCAACGGTATCCGCCCGACCAGCACGATCGCCCGCCGGACCTGGAACGCGCTGGAAGACCCCAAGGCGCCCAAGGTACTGGCCCGCCGGGGCAAGGCCACCAGGGTCGAGATCAACCTCACCCAGCAGGTCATGGTCCTGTACGTGGGCGGCGAGCCGAAGCTGATCAGCCACACCTCCTCCGGCAGCGGCATCCCGTACTGCGAGACCACCGAGTGGCAGGGCAAGAAGCAGCGCTTCTGCGGCGACGCCCGCACCCCCACGGGCGACTACAAGACCACCTGGCGCAAGTCCGGCTGGCACAAGTCCTACCTGGGCCAGCTCTACAACCCCATCTTCTTCAACGGCGGCATCGCCGTGCACGGCGCCCTGTCCGTCCCCCTGGCCCCGGCCTCCCACGGCTGCGTCCGCCTCCCCATGCACGTAGCCAAGATGCTC
>NZ_POUA01000378.1 GCF_003236385.1 Spongiactinospora gelatinilytica | reverse complement strand
GGCATCCCGATCGCACGACGTACAGGATGGCGTTGACGATCTCCCGGCGCGGGTGCTTTTCCGGGCGTCCGCCGGTGTTCGGCTCGGGCAGCAGCGGCTCGATCAGTTCCCACTGGGCGTCGGTCAGGTCGGAGGGGTAGCGATCGGGGGGCATCGAGCCACTTTGGCGGTATCGGCATGTCTCGTCACGCCGCCACGCCGGACATGAACGATCTTCTCAAACACGCACTTACTGTGGGAACGTTTCTCCGGTCGAGTATGAGGAGACGTTCCACCGATCGACCGCCGGCACTGACCTGGCGGCCGAGAACCAAGCGATCTAGCCTCCAACTTCGCCGGGGCGGTCCAGTCCCGTCTGGACCGGCGATCGCCTGGATGTTCATGTCGTGCACGCGGTGCTTGCCGGAGTAGAAGAGCCGGTCGGCGCGCACCCGGTCGGTGTGGGATGAGCGTGCCGTCGAGGATCGCATGGGTCGGCTCGTCCTTGGCGGCCTTCCGTAACGCCTGCTTCAGCTTCACTCCACGAAGCAGGTCATTCGTGGTCAGGTTGCGGAGGTGCCGTCCTGAGCCCCCATATGAGCGACGAGCGCCGCGCGAGAAGCCACGCCTTGGGCGTCGGCGGATCGGCAGCCCGGCACGGTCTGGTACGACTCGCGAGACGGTCCTGATCGATCATGTTGCGCCCGTCTACAGCCGGGAGCGGCGTACTACGGCGGGCTTGAGCCCAAGGCCCGGGTCAGGGCAAGGAGCAGGGTGTCGCGGGTGAGGGGGCGCAGTACGCGGAGGCGGTGATCGCGGGTGCCGCGTACATCATCGATCGGTGACGAGGCCGCGACGACATGTTCGCAGGCGTGAGCGATCGCCTCGTCGTCACATGTCGTGCCCACCAGCGTCTCGGCGGCGGCGGGAACCAGGCGTGGTGTCGGCGCAACGGCACCGATCGCGATCGCCGCATTCACGCACACCCCATCCTCGATGGACAACCATGCGGCCACCCCGACGACCGCGAGGTCCATCGAACGCCGGTAGGTGAAACGCCGATAAGCCGAACCGCCCTCCCGCACCGGAACTCGGATGGAGACCAGCGCCTCCGATGGCTTCTTGACATTGCGGCTCGGCCCGGTGAAAAAGTCCCGGACCGGAACGTGGCGGATGCCGTCGAGTGACTGTAGTTCGGCGACTGCGTCGAGGACGAGCAGGCCGCACAATGTGTCACCGGCCGGCGATGAGCGGCAGAGATTGCCGCCCAGGGTGGCTCGTTCGCGGGTCTGCGCCGCGCCGACGATCTTCGCCCCGTCGAGGATCGCGTCCAGCGACCGGCCATCGCGCTCGCCGAGATCGGCCAGCGTGGTCGCGGCGCCGATCCGTATCGCGTCGCCTTCGGTTTCGACACCGCGAAGCTCGGCCACGTGCTTGACATCGACCAGGACCGCCGGGGTGATCGCGCCGGCGGCCCGGAGCGGGACGAGGTCGGTGCCGCCGGCCAGCGCGAACGCTCCCGGTTCTGCCAAGTCACGAATGAGATCGGCCACCGTGAGTGGTCGCAGGTACGTAAATCCCGTGGTGGGCATGACGAGGTCCTAGTGGAGAAACGACGCGCCGGTGGCGTCGATGGTCGATCCCGTGGAATATCGTGCCCGGCCCGTCGACAAGAAGAGGATCAGCTCGGAGATGTCGCGGGCCGTACCGAACTCTCCCATCGGAATCTCCGCCAGGTACCGGTCGGGGCCGCCATGGCTGTCGACCTGCGCCCGAGCCTGTTCGGTATCGATGATCCCACCCGAGATCAGATAGGTGAGGATGTCGTCCTTCGCGAAACCGCGAGCGACTCCGCGCAGCAACGAGTTCAAGCCGCCCTTCGCGGCGCCGTCCTGTAGATAGTCCGGGTAGTCGCCACGCACCGCGATCCGGCCGGTGAGGCCGATGATGACGCCCTGGCAGCCCCGTTCGAGGAAGTGGTGGATCGCGAACCGCGACAGGTGCGCGGGGGCGACAAGGTTGACCCGGAGTGCGGCCATCCAGTGGCGATCCCACTCCTCGGCCGACACGTCGAGCGCGATGGGCTCGCGTACCGACGCGTTGTTGACGACCACGTCGATTCCGCCCTTCCAGGCCACCGCCTCCTCCCACAGGCGTTCGACATCCCGGAGCTCGGCGAGGTCGGCGCGGGTCGCGGCCGTCCGCTCCGAGCCCAGTTCGGCGACGAGCTCATCGGAGCGCCGCGAGCTCGCCCGGTAGTTGAAGAAGACGTTCGCGCCCGTCGCCACGAAGTCCCGGACGGCGGCCTCGCCGATTCCCCGGGAGCCGCCGGTCACCAGCACGTTCTTGCCACAAAGTTCGGGATACCGCATATCACTGGACATGGTCCGGCTACGCCTCCTTGGTGGTCAGTTGCAGGTCGGGTTCCGCCCCGTCCCGGCCGAGCAGTTCGGTGTAGGCGTCCATCAGCCGCTCGGTGGCCGGCCCCATGGTGCCGTCTCCGATCCGGCGTCCGTCGATCGACTCGACGAACGCGACCCCGCTTCCGGTGCCCACGATGAACACCTCCGCCGCGGTGAACAGGTCGTAGGCGGTCATCACGCGCTGGACGACCCGCAATCCTGGGCCCGCGGCACCCTCGGCGACCAGCCGCAGGACCGTCTCCCGGGTGATCCCGGCGAGAATCCCGTTGGACGGGGGCGTCGCCAAGGTGTCGCCGTGGCGCGCGAAGATGTTCGCCACCGGAAGCTCCGCGACGTTGCCTTCGAGATCGAGCATGATCGCGTCGTCGGCTCCCGCCGCGATCGCCTCGAGTTTCGCGACAATGTGGTTGAGGTAATTGTTCGACTTCACCCGCGGCTCAAGACAGATCGGCGGGGTCCGTCGTGTGGAGGCGATCGCCAGCTTGACCCCGACGCCGGGGGGACGGGTCACCGCCGGGGCACCCTGCATCGAGATGACCAGCTTGGGCTTGAGAGCCTTGCGGGGATCGGATACCGGATATCCTTCACCGCGGCTGATCACCACCCGCACGTAACCGTCGGAAAGCTCGTTGCGCTTCGCCAGTTCGGTGATGAACGCGGTTATCTGCTCTTGGTCGTACGGGGGCGTGATCTGGAGGTACTGGCAGGACGCCCACAGCCGATCGAGGTGCGGGCGCAACGCGAACAGCCGCCCGCCGCGGCAAATGATCGTCTCGAACACTCCGTCGCCGTAGAGAAAACTGTGGTCGAAGATCGAGACCGAGGCCGTGGCCGCGGGCACGAATTCACCGTCCACACAGGCGAAGCCACGTTTGTACTCCGCTACCGCTGCTTCGGGAACGTTTTCAGACATCGGATGGTCCTTCTTCTTCGGCTGGGAGGATCTTGTATTCGAACCAGAAGCGCGGTCCGGCGGCCGGTTCCGGGTTCAGTGCGAGGCGGACCGCGACCGGTGTGCCGGCGTCGCCGGTGAGCGGGAAACGGGATGGCCTCCAGGGCTTCAGTCCCATGCCGGTACCCGTTCCAGAATCTGTACGCTCACCGCGGCGGGGTCGCCTTCGAGCCGGCCGCCGCTGTTCTGTGCGAGCCCGAGACGCAGCCGCCAGACGAGTTCGGCGATCTGCGCCGGCACCGGCTACCGCCACCTGCTGTGTCATGAGGTTCCGTTCTGTTCCGGATCGCCGGGACCGGACCGCACATTGGCGGTGATGAACCGTACGATCTCGTCGATCTTCGTCGCCGGATGGAAGATCTCATCGACGCCGAACTCGCGTAGCGGCTGGACATCGACGTCGGGGATGACCCCGCCGACGAGCAGCAGGACGTCGTCCAGGCCGTGCTCCTTCATGAGCGCGCAGACGCGGCGCAGCAGCGGCATGTGCGCACCGGACAGGATGCTTATCCCGATGACATCGCAATCCTCCTGCAACGCGGTCGCCACCACCTGTTCGGGCGTACGGCGCAAACCGGTGTAGATGACCTCCATGCCGGCGTCCACCAGCCCACGGGCCACCACCCGCGCGCCCACCTCATGTCCGTCGAGGCCGACCTTGGCCACCACGATGCGCACTGCCCGTCGCCCGCTCAGAACGTCTGGTCCGGTACCCATTCGCCGAACACCTCCCTGAGCACATCTGAGATCTCGCCGATCGTCGCGTAGGCCCGCACGGCCTCCAGCACCGTCGCGACGGAGTTGTCGCCGCGCCGCACAGCGGCCTCCACATCACGCAGCGCGCCGGTCACCCGCCTGCCGTCTCGAACGCGCCGCAACTCGGCCAGGTCCGTGCGGCGCCGCTCCTCCGCGGCCTCGGACATCACCGAGGTGGGGCGCACCGCCCATGAGTCGTCGTCGGCCACCGCGAGCCGGTCCACGCCGACCATCGGCCGGACTCCCGCCTCATAGCGTTCCTGCCGGCGGACCGCGCCGTCGCTGATGATCTCGCGGATGAAGCCCGAGTCGATGCACGCCCGCGCCCCACCCGCCGCCTCGACCGCGGCGAATCGCTCGCGGATGCCTGCCTCGAGTTCGCTGGTGAGCGATTCGAGGTAGTACGACCCCCCGAGCGGATCCGCGGTGAGACCGAGGCCGATCTCAAGGCCCATGATCTGCTGCATCCGCACCGCGATCTTCACGGCCTCGTCCGACGGCGTCTGTATCACTTCGTCGTACGAGGCCGTGTACAAGCTCTGTACTCCGGCCAGGTAATAGGCAAGCGACCCGAGCGTGATCCGGACGATGTTGTTCAACGGTTCCTTGCGAGTCTCCCGGCCGTGCCCGTACGCGGTGACCTCCAGCGCCATCGACTTCGGATCGAGCGCGCCGAATCGGTCGCGCAGCAACTCCGCCCATATCCGCCTGGTCGCCCGCACGTTGGCGATCGCGGCGAAGAAGTCCTCCCGCTCGTCGAGGAACAACTGGATCTGGGGGGCGAACGCGTCGATCGGAAGGCCGCGGTCGATCAGGGTCTGGATGTAATGGGTCGCGTTGCCGAGGGCGAACGCCGTGCCCCAGGTCGATCCCGCTCCCGCGGCGTTGAGGTGGTTGACGCACACGTCGAGCAGATAGAAGTGCGGCGCGTGCCGGGCGGACCACTCGACCACGTCGGCGGCCAGCCGTACCGCATCTTCGACCGGCAGGAACTGCGTCCCCCTGGCGACGTACTCCTTGAGCGGGTCGTTCTGCAGGTCGAGGACGAAGTCGTCGACCTGGCACCCCTGGCGTTCGGCGAGCGCGAGGAACAGCGCCAGCGCGATCGGCCCTATCGCGTTACCGAGCATGCCGACCCGGCGGAGCCGTGACACCGGCACGCCGTCGAAGACGCACTCCAGGTCGCGCAGCGACGCGATCGACACCCCCGAGCGTCCCACCTCGCCCGCGGACATGATGTGGTCCGGGTCATAGCCGATCTGCGCCGGCAGGTCGACCGCGAGCTGGACGATCTCCGCGCCCCAGTCGACCAGCTTGCGCACCCGGCGATTGGTGTCATCGGGGGTCCCCAGCCCGGTGTACACCTTCACCAGGGTCGGCGCGGTCCGCTGCCCGTCGGGATGGACGCCCCGGGTGAACGGGAATGTCCCGGGGGCCCCGATCCGCTCGTCGCCGACGTCGCGCCGGGACAGGTCGCCCCGGTCATACACGGCCTGCACGGCCGGACCGGCGTCGAGCCGGAAGAACTCCTCATCGGCCGGCACCCCCCAGGGCCGCCGCCGCGTCCCGGTCATCGGGTGTCCACCTCCCGGAGACCGGCGAGCAGATCCGGTGTGGAGACCTTGCCGTAGGCGTTGCGCGGCAGGCTCGCCCGGACCTCGACCCGGCGCGGTCTTTGGTAACCGAGCTCGGCTCTCGTGTAGGCGATGATCTCCTCGACGCTCACGTCCCGGCCGGGCCGCGGGCTCACGAAGGCGGCGACCTGCTGACCGAGCGTGTCGTGCGGCAGGCCGATGACGGCGGATTCCAGGATCGCCGGGTGCCGGTTGAGGACGTCCTCGACGACGCGGGGCGCGATGTTGAAGCCACCGCTAATGATCATTTCGTCGGTGCGGCCGAGCAGGTAGAGGTAGCCGCGATCATCCAGCTCGGCCATGTCCCGTGTGTGGACGTAGCCATCACGCAACACCTCTGCGGTCATTTCCGGCTGCTTCCAGTATCCGGCCATCAGATGCGGGCCGCGTACGATCACCTCGCCGGGTTCACCCGGGGCGACGTCTCGGCCGTCCGCGTCGACCACCCGCACCTCCACGCCGCGCCAGGGACGTCCGGCGGACGACAGCAGCCGGCCACCGGCGGCATGGTCGCGCTCGTCGAGCACGGTGATGGACATCGGAGCTTCGGCCTGCCCGTACAACTGGGCGAAGACGGCTCCGAACGTGCCGATCAGCTCCTCAAGCTGCGTGGCCGGCATCGGCGAGGCACCGTAGATGATCTTTCGTAGCGCCGGCAGGTCGGACGCGGTGACGCCTGCCGAGAGCATCTGCAGCAGCATGGTCGGCACCACCTTGAGCGTCTGCGCGCCATGGCGTTCGGTGAGTTCGATACAGCCGGCCGGATCGAACTTCTCCATGACGACGCAGGTCGCGCCGCTCATGAACCACGGCAGCAGGAAGAAGCCGCCACCATGGCTGAGCGGCTGAGTGAGCACGATCTTGTCCCCGGCGCACACCGGCCCGAATTCCAGCAGCAGATTGTGCGCCACGGCGACATACGCCGAGGGGGTGAGCATGACGCCCTTCGGGCGGCCGGTCGTGCCCGAGGTGTAGAAGAGGCAGTACGGCGTGCCCGGCTCGGCGTCGCCGGGAGGCGGTGTGTCCGGGGCGGCGGCCAGCGCGGCGTCGTAGTCGGAGATCTCCCTGGCGGTCGTGTCCCCTTCGAGGCGCAGCACCGCCGGCACGTCGGCCGTACGGAGAATCTCCCCGGCCGCCGCGGCGAACCGTTCCGCGTAGATCAACGCCTTCGCGCCGGAGTCGGTCACCACGTCCACCTGCTGACGCGCCGGGGCACGGGTGTTCAGCGAGACCCGGACATATCCAGCCAGCGCCAGGCCGATGTCGATTTCCAGATATTCGGGGCAGTTGTGCAGCAGGACCGCGACCCGGTCACCGGGCCGGCACCCTCGCGCGGCGAGCGCGTTGGCCAGCCGCTTGGCGCGTTCGTGCACGACCGCGAAGGTTCGTGCCGTCTCGCCGTACACCACGGCCACCCGGTCACCGTGCATGCGCACGGTCCGCTCTATGAGATGACGGTAGTACATCCTGCTCCCATCAAGCCCGGGTCTCGCCCGCCGCGTCCACGACGAGCAGTCCGTCGTCCAGCCGGTGCCCGGTGGCGAACCGGCTGAAGTGGAAGGGCCGGAGGCGCCGGTCCAGCACTCCGGTGTTCAAGTAGTCGGCGATCAGCCGACCGGTCCCGACCGACACCATGTAGCCCTCCCCGCCC
>NZ_POUA01000377.1 GCF_003236385.1 Spongiactinospora gelatinilytica | reverse complement strand
GGTCGGGGACAGGTCCGGGGGTTGTGCCAGGGGGAATCCCGATGTGCGAAAGACCCCTACAAGGGCAGTCTTAGTCCCATGAACGACTACACAGGAGTCAAGAAGCTACAGCGCACCCGCGACGGGCGAATCGTGGCAGGCGTGGCGTCCGGCATCGGCCGCTACGTCGGCGTGGACCCCAACATCATCCGCATCGGGCTCGGCATCGCGACCTTTTTCGGCGGCCTGGGCGTGGCGATCTACGCGGCCGGCTGGCTGCTGCTGCCGGACGAGGGCAAGGACACCTCCATCGTTCAGGACCTCGTGGAGAAGCAGAAGGCCGGTACCGCGCCCTGGCAGCAGCACGGCCCGCGGAGTGGTCACCCGGGCCCGCACGGCCGCGACGCCAACGGCTGGCAGCAGGCGACCGGCGACGGCTCGCCGTACCAGTACCCGGGCGCCCCGAGCGGCCAGGGCACGTACACGCCGCCGAGCGACCCGCTGAAGGACGCGCCGGTGGACCGGCCGGAGACGCCGCCGCAGTCCGGCGAGCAGCGCCCCCAGGGGTGATCGCACGGACGGTGATCACGTGGTCGAACCGGAACGCACCCTAGGCGTCGCCTCCGCACGGGGCTCGGCCCAGAGCACGGTCAGCACTCCCGCCGTCACCAGCCCGGCCACACCGGCCAGGGCCACGACGAGCTCAGGACCGAGCTCCTGCGCGGCGAACCCGCCGACCAGGATGCCGAGCCCCTGCACGGCCAGCAGGCCCGACTGCACGAGGCCGAACGCCTGGCCCCGCCGTTCGGCGGGCACCGACTGGACGAAAGCGGCGTTGGCGGCGAGCTGGTACGCGCCGCCGACGCCGGACAGCACCCATAACCCCAGCACCACCCACAACGACGGGCGTAACGCGCAGCCGATCAGCGGCGCGCAGGTCAGCATCGCCAGCCAGCCCATCATCCGCAGCCGCGTCTCGGGCTGCACGAACCGCCCGAACCAGAACGCCCCCAGCACCGTGCCGGCCGGCATCGCGGCCATCAGCAACCCGGTGACCATGGGCAGCTTGGCGGGATCGGCGGCCAGGGTCGCCGCGTAGGGGACGGCGATCCCCTCCGGCAGGATGTAGAAGCCGCACAGCCAGGCGAACATCACCAGCGTGCGCAGCCGCCGCTCGCCAAAGACCAGCCGCGCCCCGGCCACGGCCGTGGCCAGCATCGACTCCCCGCCCGCCGGGTCGCGCGCCGCGCCCGGACGCCGACGTACGCCGGAGATCAGGAACAGCGCGGATGCCAGGAACGTCGCCGCGTCGAGCGCCAGCGCCCGATAGGGCCCGATGCCCGCGATCACCGCCCCGCCCGCCGCGAAGCCCAGCATCTGGACCGCCTGGTTGGTCATGTTCTGGAGCGCGGAGCCCGCGACGTAGCGGTCGCCGTCCAGGACCTCGGGCAGCAGCGCGGCCCGCGCCGCCGAGAACGGCGCGCCGAGCAGTACGACGCAGAAGACCAGCCCGCACAGCGCCCAGAACGGCATGCCCGGCACGGCCATCAGCGCCACCATGGCCGCGCGGACCACGTCGCACCAGATCATCACCCCGCGCCGGGCATAGCGGTCGGCAAGCCCGGCGAGCAGCGGGCCGCCCAGGATCGGCGGCAGGTAGGTCAGCGCGTAGACGGCGGCCGTGGCGAGCGCGGACTGCGTGCGGTTGTAGACCAGCACGGCCAGCGCGACCTGCGCGAACTGGTCGCCGAGCAGGGAGAGGCCCTGCGCGTACCACAGCGCGCGGAACTCCGGTATGGCGACGACCTCGCCATAGGTGACCCGGCGCGCGGCCACGCCGGATCCGGGCCCACTGGACCCGTTCGACCCATTTGACCCTTCGGCCTCGCCAGATCCGCCTGGCGCGCCGGATCCGCCGGACTCGCCGGATCCGCTGGGCTCATCGGCCTCGCCGGATCTGTTGGATCCGCGGCGATGCCGCCCAGACAGCCGCTGGGGCTTCGTAGCCGCCATAGGACTCCGCTAGCTCGCGAGGGGGCACTGACAGAGGGTGTTCGCTATGTAACCTACGGTGCCTGCTGCCGGGGCGTGGCGAAAGCGGATAATCGCTCGACCGCCCGCCCGGTGTTTGGGTGTGTCCGGAAATATCGGGGTATTGAGACGTGTGTGCCGATCACCAGCCGAGCTCGTGGAGGCGGTGGTCGTCGATGCCGAAATGGTGGGCGATCTCATGAACCACTGTGATCTGTACCTCCTCCACGACATCATCCTTGGTCTCGCAAATCTCACAGATGGGATTGCGGTAGATCTCGATCCGGTCGGGCAAGACACCCGCGTACGAGTCGCCGCGCTCGGTGAGGGGGATGCCGGTGTAGAGGCCAAGCAGGCCTGGCTCAGGGGGATCGTCCACGACCACGACCACGACGTTGTCCATAAGCCGTGTCAGCTCGTCGGGGATCGTGTCCAGCGCTTCGGACACGAGCTCCTCGAACCTCTCCCGCGACACCTCCATCACACCGGCCATTCTGCCCGCCGAAAGCGCGAAACGTTCACGATATGCCGTCGCACAGGTAGGAAGGCATGCCCTTCAAGGAACTTGTCACCCGATCCTCGGACATCTGGCGCCACATCGCGGAAGCCGCCCGCCGTACCGGCCGGGCGACCCGGCGCGTGGCAGGGCGGCCCGGCGTGCGACGCGCCGGGAGATGGACGGCGATCGTCCTGGTCGCCGGCTTCGGCGCCTGGCTCGGCATCGCCGTCAGCGGCGGCGTGCGCTCCTCGCTCGGCCCGGTCGAGGTCGGAATGTCCCTGCGGCCCGCCTGGGAGGGGCAGACCGTCGTGGACGTCCATCCCCTCGGCACGCTGCAGTTCGACAGCCACGACGCGCCGCTGCGCCTCCGGGTGACCCTGGAGAACATCAACCAGGACCTCGCCCGCGCCCTGATCGACGATCCGCGGCTGGCCGACCGGCTGCCCGACCTGATCGAGGACGACCTCCGTGCGGGCGTCACGGCCCTCCTGATGCGCTCCCTGCTCTTCGCCCTCGGCGGGGCACTCCTGGCGGGCATCGTCGTCTTCAGGCGCGTACGCGCGGCCCTGGCCGCCCTCCTGGTCGCCTCGCTCTGCGCGGCCGGCGCCGGCGCGGCGGTCGCCGCCACCTTCCGCCCCCAGGCACTCGTCGAGCCGCGGTACACGGGCCTGCTCACCGGCGCGCCGTCCCTGGTCGGCAGCGCGGAGTCGATCGTGACGCGGTTCGAGTCGTACCGGGCACAGCTCACCAAACTGGTCAGCAACGTCTCGCAACTGTACGACACGGTCTCGGCCCTGCCCGTCTACGACTCCGACCCCAACTCCATCCGCGTCCTGCACGTCTCCGACATCCACATCAACCCGATCGCCTGGAACCTGATCAGGACCGTGACCTCGCAGTTCAAGATCGACCTGATCGTGGACACCGGCGACCTCACCGACCACGGCACCAAGCCCGAGGACGCGTTCGTCAAGGAGATCGGCCGGCTGGACGTACCGTACGTGTGGGTCCGCGGCAACCACGACTCCAAGGGCACCCAGCGCGCCGTGGCCAGGCAGAAGAACGCCGTCGTGCTCGACGACCGCTCCGCCACCGTCAAGGGCCTGCGCGTCTACGGCATCGGCGACCCCCGCTTCACCCCCGACCTGTCCGCCCACGCCAACAACGACCCGGCCTACCTGCTCGACCACGGTCGCCGCCACGACGTCGGCGAGAAGCCGGTCGACCTCGTCGCCGTCCACGACCCGATCATCGCCGAGGGCTTCTCCGGCCGCACCCCGACCGTCCTGGCCGGCCACGCACACGCCCGCTCCACCAAACTCCTGCCCACCGGCACCCGCCTCCTCGTCCAGGGCTCCACGGGCGGCGCGGGCCTGCGCGCCCTGGAACACGAGGACCCGACCCCCGTGATGGCCTCCGTGCTCTACTTCGACAAGGACACCCACCGGCTGGAGGCCTGGGACGACATCACCATGGGCGGCCTCGGACAGCAGTCGGTCCAGATTCAGCGTCACATCGAGGAGCAGCCTGGTCGTACAATTCTTCCTGAGCCGGCAAGCGCCCCGACGCCATCGGGATCGCTCAAGGCTTCCGCGACACCAGAGAATCGGGGATGAACCGCACTTTGGCATCGGGGGCATTCGTCCCCTATGCTGCTACAGGTCCCCGACGGAAGGCGTCACGGGCTAGGCCCCCATCGTCTAGCGGCCTAGGACACCGCCCTTTCAAGGCGGCGGCACGGGTTCGAATCCCGTTGGGGGCACCGGCAGGCGAACGCAGACCACGGTCTTCGAACTCCGAAGAACTGGTAAGCTAAGCAAGCCGAACGCAAGGTCCTGTAGAGCAGCTAGGAGTGCTCGCCACCCTGTCAAGGTGGAGGTCGCGGGTTCAAATCCCGTCAGGACCGCTCAAGGTCAGGTAGCTCAGTTGGTACGAGCGTCCGCCTGAAAAGCGGAAGGTCGGCGGTTCGACCCCGCCCCTGACCACATCACAAGACCACCCCAAGCGCCCCGAGCCAAACCCGGCCGGGGCGTTCTGCGTCAGGCTTGACGACAGCATGTCCTCCACCAAGGGGTGAACGATGGGTCGGCGGACGTCCCGAGGGTTCGTCACAAGCCGCGCGGCGACACACATCGTGCGCCGCGAGTTGGAAGCTCAGCCCTGACGACCCAGCAGCCCAGTGGGCGCGTACGGAGGCCAGGCTCACACAACAGCGAACGCTGGGAGCCGTACGCCCCCAAGCGTTTCCGATCCCGTTGCAGCGAAGATCACCGGGGGGCGGCACAGAGCCTGCCAAGGGCCTCGCATTTCTCGTTGAGCGACTGTGGGGTGGCACGCCCAAATCGAGCAGCAGGCTCAGGCAGGTGTGACGCAGATCGTGAAGCCACACGGCCCCGAGCCGGGCTGCAGCGCGGATCTCCCCCAGCTCCTGCGAAGGTTGTCCGGCTCCATCGGCGTTCCCCGTCGAGAGAGGAACACCAGCGTGTGCTCCTTCCAACCAGGCCAGCCGGTGATCTCTCGACCGGCCGCCACGCTTTGGTGTTCGACTCGGGGAGCAGTCGCTCGATCCGCGCCCACTGCGCATGAGCCAAGGGCATGCGCAGATCAACGATCAAGCGATCGGAAAGAAGCTCGGCTTCAGGCGGCGATGTGGGCTGCGAGCCGGTCGGCGGCGGTGCGAGGGTCGCGGCCGAGGAGTTCGGCGAGCAAAGGGTCGGCTTCGGCGAAATAGCCCGCGTGGGCCGCCTGATACCAGGTGAGCATGAGTCGGGCCATCCGCTCCGGCACACCGGTCGTGATGTTGTCGGCGATCCACCGTTCGTCATCCAGGACGATGCGCTCGATAGTGCGACCGGTGAGGTCAGAGGCGATCTTGGCGAAGTCGTCGAAGGTGACGGCGGTCGGCGCGGTAAGGGTGACAGGACCATCGAAGGAGCGGTCGCCGGCGAGGATGACCGCAGTGGCCTCGGCTATATCGGCACGGTCGGTGTACGGGACGGGGCCGTCTTCCGGCTGCGCGATCACGCCGGTCCGCTGCCATGGGCCGAGAACCTGATCGAGCGGACCGTAGGCGCCGTTGCGCAGTGCGGTCCAGTCGACTCCGGAGTCGCCGAGGATCGCCTCGGTGGCGATGTGGATGTCCGACGGCCGGTACGGGTTGCCGGGGAGGGCGCCCTGCTGGCTCGTGTAGAGGATCCGCCGGGCGCCGGCCGCGACCGCGGCTTCGATGGCATTGCGGTGCAGGCCGACCATGTCGGCGGCCGGGTCGTTGCCGGACACCAGAAGGACCTGCTCGGCGCCGGCGAATGAGTCACGCAGCGCGGCCGGGTCCTCATAAGAGCCGTGCCGCACGCGCACGCCGCGGTCGGCGAAGTGCTGCGCCTTGGCGGCGTCGCGGACACTGACACCGACGTGGTCGGCGGGTATGCGCTTGAGGAGGTGCTCGACGGTGGCGCGGCCCAGCCCACCGGTAGCGCCGGTGACAACGATCATGTTCTTGACCTTCCTGAGCGCCCACGGTGTCCGTCTTGGCGGTGGGCAGGATCATAAGTTGACCACATGGGTCAGGTTCTCTTCCGTCGAAGACGGTAGGTAAGCTGACCCGATGAGTCAAGTTACGACGATGTCGACTGGATGAGACGGTGAGGGCCATGGCCGGTGCGGCACCTTCGAAATCCCGGCTGCGCGCCGACGCCCGGCGCAATTCCGAACAGATCCGCGCCGCCGCGATCGGCGCCTTCCAGGGACAGGGCCTGACGGTGCCGCTGGAGGAGGTCGCCAAGGCGGCAGGGGTGAGCAAGGCCACGATCTTCAACCGGTTCGGCGGGCGGATCGGCCTCATCGAAGCCGTCATCGAGGAGGTCGTGGCGAGTGAGCTGTTCGCCGTCATCGACCACACTCGGACCATCGACGACGTCGGCGAGCGGATCGCGTACTACCTCACCGCGATCCGTGACCTCCAGTACCGCCAGCCCGCCTTCAACGACGTCCTGTTGCAGACATATCCGCACTCGCAGCAGCTCATGGAGATCTGCCGGGTCGGAAGCGAGGCCAACGAAGAGCTCATCGCAGCGGCGCGGGCCTCCGGTGCGCTGCGGCCGGAGTTCACGGCGGCCGACCTCCACGCACTCGTCGTCGACAACGCCCTCGCCCTCAAGCACGGCAAGCGGCCGCCCCGGGACGACTACGACCGCCGCACCATCTACCTCCTGGACGGAATCCGAGGACGCTCCTCCCCCTCTGGCGAACGATGACAGCGCCCCGGCCCTGGCGTCCCGCGTCGCCCTTCGGGATTCGTCTCGCTCCGGCGCAGCACGAAACCCGTGCAGCCGGGTCACGACAGGATGATCGACAGGAAAGGCCCACCCCGGGCTCACCGCCACCCGTCCATGCCCCCAGAGCCTTCTGCGCGGCCCCCTTCGCTCGCCGTCCCTGTGCTCACCCGGCCTGGGGGAGGCCCTCGCCAACGCTCGGACGCTTTTCCTCATGCCAGGCTTGGCCGGGCGTACGGCGCGCCCCCGTCACCGCCCGCCGTACCTTGCACCGGCTAAAGAGGGCCCCTTTCCAAGCCTTCGCACCGCCTATTGCTTTTGCGCCGTTACCTGTCTCCGCATTGAATGCTGGGGCATGGCGGTTGCCGGCGCTGCGCCACAGTGTCGTTCGGGATGTCGCTGATGCCTCTTGGCCAGGTGCCGGAGGTCGACACGGTGCACACCCGTAGGGGCCCGTTGCGGTGCTTTTTCGGATCACCTGGCGCGCCCCATGTTCCCGTATCGACTCCTCATGTCGAAGGCAGGCTGAGAATAGCAGGAGAGGGCCGCGTTCATGTATTGCTGAAACCGGTAGGCGCTTTCCGGTCTTGTCGTCTCCGCAATGGGGCGGCTGTGGGGGCCGGGCGGATGAAGTGGTGCTTTAC
>NZ_POUA01000376.1 GCF_003236385.1 Spongiactinospora gelatinilytica | reverse complement strand
GCAATGGCCGGTCCATCCCGTCGGCGAACACCGCCGCCACCCCCGGCGACAGCGACACCACCTGCCTGGACTGCTCCTCGCTGAGGTTCATCGCCGCGCCGACCAGCAGCCGGTCGTCCTCGGCGGGCAGCCGGTGGACCACCTTCAGCGCGGTGTTCTTCACCACGTCGGGAACCAGCTTGGTGGGGATCTGCTCGGCCACCACGATGCCCTCGCCGTACGCGCGGATCTCGGCCAGCATCCCGGCCAGCAGTTCCACCGCGTGCGTGCTGGCCCGGCCCTCGCCGCGGTGCCGCAGCAGCCGGTGGGCCTCCTCGATCACGATCACGTGCCGCAGCCCGGTCGAGCGCTCCTGACGGGCCCGCATCCGCAGGTGCTCCACGATGCGGATGATCAGCGTGCCCATCAGGAACGCCTTGTCCTCGTCGTTGGCGACGTCCTCGATGGCCAGCACCACGTTGCGGCGCAGCAGCCCGCCGATGTCGGCGGGGTGCCCGCCCTCGAAGAACCGGCCCGCCGACCCCACCCGCAGGCTGCGCAGCCGCAGCCGGATGAACCCCTCCACGTCGGCCTGCACCTCGCGGCCGTAGCCGATCTCGTGGATCACGTCCATGGCGTGCGCCTGGAGCTGTTCGAGGGTCGGTACGGCCGGCCGTACCGCCGCCCCGGGGATGCCGCCGCCGGTCACCACGTCCCACCCGTTGGCCTCATAGACCCGCTGCAACGCCAGCGACATGATCTGCGGGAACGGCTCCTCGGCGTCGAACGCCGCCATGAACAGCGCCCTGACCATGTCGATGTGCGCCTGCACCGGGTAGCCGGGCTCGGGCGCGAGCGGGTTGACGCTCAGCGGCACCGTGTCGGGGGCCGACGGGTTGATCACGGTCACCTGCCCCAGCTGCTCGACCCGCCCGGCCATCGCCGCGTACTCCGACTTGGCCGGCTCGATCGCGAGCCACGGGATGCCCGCCGAGGTGAGCTGTTCGAGCAGGTGCCGTACGGTCTGCGACTTGCCCGAGCCGGTCGCCCCGGTGACGAACGCGTGCCGGTTGAGCGTGGCCAGCGGCACCCGGAACGCGCCGACCGCGCGGTCCTGGCCGTCCACGATCACGCCCAGGTCGATCAGGTCGCCGACCGGCGCGCGGGCGTCGGCCTCGCTGGTCACGTCGAAGTATCCGGCGTCCAGCACCCGCACGCCGGGCACCTCGCGCCGGGGCAGCCCGGCAAGCGCGGCGAGCGCGCCCGCCGTCGCGGCGAACGGCGCCGCCGCCTCGTCGGCCGGGTCCTCCACCCCGATGGTCAGCGCCTCGGCCAGCCCGTACACCGACTCCCCGCCGCCGGAGGGCGCACTGCGCAGCCGGTACGGGTGCTGGCTCATCTCCACCGAGCCGACCAGCACGGGCGCGATCTGGCGCAGCTCCTCAGGGCTCGCCGCCCCGGCGAGCACGCGAACGTTCCACAATCCGGCCTCGCGGAAGGCGTCCAGCTCCTGCATCCGCCGCTCGGCCCGCTCGGCGTCGTAGCGGCTGCGCTCGGAGGCGTCGCCGTACTGCCGCAGCACGTTGAGCTGGGTGCGCAGGTGGGCCACTTCGGAGTCGAGCAGGTCGGTCGGCTCGGCCACCACCAGCCAGCCGAACGGCCGGGACATCAGCGTGACCAGCGTGGACTCGAACAGCGTGGGCAGCTTGATCTCGTCGGGCGCGGGCTCGCGGCGGCCGCCCAGCGGCGGGGCCTGCCGTCCCGGGCACGGCGTCCAGACCAGGTCGGCGAAGTCGTCGAGCCATTCCGGCCCGATCGGCACCCCGCGCGCCCCACCGGGGAAGAGCAGCGGCTGCGGCCCCGCGGGCGCCGGATCGGCGGGCGTGTCCGAGGCCCGGCGCGGCGGTCGCGGCGGGGTGAGCGGGCCGGCGTTGGTGATCAGTTCGAGCGGGCTGCCCGACCCGCGCGACAGCCACCCGATGACGAACGGCCGGCCGCGCTGCGCGGCCGAGAGCACGGCGGGCAGCACGGTGACGAAATCCCACTCCGCCGACGAGCTGCGCGTCGGCGCGGCGATGGCCTGGACCTGGTACCACGGCCCGCAGAGCGGATGGCCCACGTTAGAAGGCACGCTCGGCTGCATGTGACTCCCGCGCTCGGCGACTTTGCCTGCCACGCCGCCGCCGATCCCCGGGTGACCGGCGGCGAGGCGTCTTACCATGACATCGATTCAGGTCCGTAGTCCATCGACCACCTTGCCACCTCCGGCACCGATGGCGGGAGCGGACCGGCGCGGTTCAGCGGCGGCGACGCCAGTCCAGCCGGGCGGGCGGCGGTCCGAGGTTGGGCGGCACCAGGTGCGGCGGTACGGGCGTCTCGACCCGCATCTGGCCGTTGCCCGGGCCGTCGGGGCCCGGGCACGGCGGGTCGTCCTCGCCCTCCGGCGGCGGCGGGGGCGGCTGCCGCTGTTGCTCGGGCACCCGCTGGAGGACGTCCTTGACGTCTTCCAGCTCGCCCAGGGTGGTGCGGGGGAAGGTCAGGATCGCCGGGTTGGCGTCGGCCAGGCGCACCCGCCTGCCGGTGGCGGTGGCGTCGGTGACGATCACCGACGTGGTCGGGAGCTGCTGGAGCTGGTGCGGCTCGACCAGGAACTCCCGGGAACGCTGGAGCACCCGCTCGGTCTCGCCGCCGATGGCCTTGCTCGCCGCCCTGCCCCACTCGGTGGACTCGGTGATGTCCTCGCGCAGGTCGGGCTCGGCGGGGTCGCGGCCGGCCTCGCCGTCGTCGTCGAGGGCGACCACGGTGGAGGTGTAGCCGCCGTCCAGGCCGTCCACCGGGGCGCTGATCGTCTCGGTGAGGGTGGCCAGCTCCAGCCGGTGCTCGGTACCGACGTGCTCGCTGGCCACCCGGGCGTCTTCGGCGTTGCCGAGCCGCATGAACGCCACGGCGGCGTGGCCCCGGCCCAGGCGTTCCTTCACGGTCGGGGTCAGGCTGCGGTAGGTCAGCACCAGGCCGGTGCGGGAGGTCTCGCAGGCGTCCATCAGCCGGTCGAGGACGTCGCCGCGCAGCTTGTCCGCGCCCGCGACGATGATCGTGTGGTACCACGGCCGGTCGGAGGCGGGCGACTGGCGCAGGATGTGGGTCAGCGCGGTGGCCACGTAGGTGCCGAGCACCCGGTTGCCGAGCACGCCCGCCTGGCGGTCCATGCTGATCACCCGCAGCCGGGCGGGCGGCAGCCGTACGGCCTCGCTGCCCAGCGTCTCCAGCTTGCGAAGCTGCGACTCCAGCGCCCAGGCCCGCTCGATGACCACCCGGTCGCTGACCCCGCGCCCGAACAGCGTGCCGATCCTCTCCAGCTGGGCCGCGGTGATCAGGCCTAGCCGGAGGTCCTCGCGGGGGTCGCCGACCTGGGCCAGCGCCCGCAGGGCCGCGGTGACCTGGTTGATCGTGGCGTTCTCGCCCAGCACCTCAAGGACCCGCTCCAAGATCGCGTTGTCGAAGGACAGGTCACGGGTGGTGTGGTGCTCCTCGCTGACGCTCACCACGTGCGCGAGCACGTCGGCGAACGCCTCGGGCGGCAGCGTCGCGCCGAGGTCCAGCCGGGGGAGGTCGACCGGCAGCACCCAGACCAGCGGGTCGTCACCGCCGCGGGTGGCCAGCTCGATGAGGTCCTTGGCGATGGCCCCCTCGGACAGGTCGAGCACGGTCAGGTGGCCGCCGCTGTAGAGCCGGGTCGCGCCGATCAGCGTGATCAGCGCGGACCACCCCGGCAGCGTGCCGCCCGCCACGTCGATGCGGTCGATCTCGTCGGGGACCGCCACCGCGTACCAGGACACCTGCTGCTCGAAGCGGCGCTTCTTCTCCTCCCAGTCCCGGTAGCGCCGGGCGTGCTCCTCCTGGGCCTGGAACAGCTCGTGCTCGCGCTCGCGCCGCAGGCGGTCCTGTTCGGCCTGCTTCTCGGCCACCCGGTGCCGTACCGCGCGGTTGCCCTGGTAGATCGCGTAGCTGGTGAAGATCGCGACGCCGCCGGTGGCCGCCAGGCCGATCAGCGCGAACGACCAGCTCAGCATCTCGGTGACGCCCAGCGTGAAGATCATCAACGCGACGACCACCATGAAGGCGCGGAAGATCCGCACCGGGCGGTTCAGCAGGTCTTCCTGAAGCTTCTCCCTGCGGACCCACTCGGGATCGACGGCCGGGAGCGGGCCGGGGACATCGCCCGGCGAGGGACGCTTCGGCGGCGGCCCCGGGTCGGGGTACAGCAGCACGTATTGCCAGCCCAGGTAGATCCGGTCCGCCTGGAGCTGTGCGTGCTCGGGATGCACGTCCGCCACGGGGACCTCCGGCCGCCAATCGTCGCCTTCGAGACAGCGTATAAAGGCCCCGTCGGCTTTGGGGCCGGGTTCTGCCCAATCAGCCGGATTTCCCCGCGATCTTCTAGCCCAGCGGTCCCATGCGTCTCACCGGCACGCCGGGTGCCGCCGCGCCCCAGCGCCGTACCGGCCGGGCCCCGTTGGCCATGCTCCGCCTGGGGAGGGCCCTGGCCGATGGGGCGCCCTTCACCCCGGCGAGGAAGAAGTGCCACTCGCCGGGGGTGAAGACCGGAATCGGACCGCCGGGGTGCTCGCCGTCCCGGACGGCGACGACGCCATGGAGGTTGCGCGCGACCTCGACGCGCTGCCCGCCGTTGTCCGCGGAATGGGAGGATTTCCGCCACTCCGCGACACTCAGGTCCATTCCTCCCTGACCTCCTGGATCATGCGCAGGGACACGTGCTCAGGGTAAGCCCAGCGCCTGATCGCCTCGTATCGATTGGAGAGAGAGGCAAGGATGTCGCGATTGGTGGAGATCCTTCCCTCTGCGGCGGAATCGGTGTAGGACGCGTCCGGCTCGCCCTCCGGCATCTCCGCGATCATGAACGTGCCCGGCATGCCGGCCAGGCAGCCCGGATCGACGACCTGGATGCAGACGTTGGGCAGCTTCGCCGCGGCCAGCAGCCGGTCGAGCTGGTCGCGCATGACCTCCGGACCGCCCACCCGGCGGCGCAGCACGCCTTCGTCTATGAGCACCAGCAGATAAGGCGGATCGCTCCGGTCGAAGATGCGCTGCCGCCGCAATCGCGCCCGGACCCGGGCCTCCACCTCCTCTTCGGTGATCCGCGGACTCTGCGCGAAGACGCATCGGGCATACTCCTCGGTCTGGAGCAGCCCGGGGATCAGCAGCGGATCCCAGGAACGAATTACCTTGGCGGCCGGCTCGATCTCGTCGACCCAGCCCAGAAACCAGCTAGGGCCCCCGGTATGGGAGAAGATGCGCTTATACAGCAGCGTAAAGTGCTGTTTCTTGGTTAAGCCGAACATTTGGTCTAACCGCTCGGCGTCGGACTGCGACGGTGTGCGCGAGGCCAGTTCGAGACGGCTCACCTGGGTCTGTGTGCAGCCCAGGCGTGCGCCGACCGCAGCCTGCGACCACCGCGCTTCCCGCCGCAAGCGTCGCATTTCCGCACCGAAGCGGACACGTGGAGACTCCGGGTCGGGGGTTGACTCGGCACCCACTTACAGCCTCCCAACAGTATTGGCAATCTGCTGTGGACCGCAGGGTCAAACCAATTCTAGGCCATGGGAATCGGTGTGCAGTCATCTTGGCGGCACGGCGGGCATGAGAAATGAGAAAGCCCACACCCGGACGCCATAGGCAATCTGGGAAGCGCTGTACCCATTCAACAGCGGAGACACCGCTCGACCAGTCCCTAAACACCATAAAAGCATGCGTCGCTCCCATAGTCCGGCAACCCGCCCACACTGGCCACATGGACCGACGCCCATCGGCCCCCTCGCGCTGGAGCCGGCCATGCGGGATGCGGTGACCCAGGTCACCGCATGGACGGTCAGAATCCCCGTCAACGGCCAGGCCGTACCGGGCGGCGTCCGGGGACGTCCAGGCGTACGCCGAAGCCGCTGGTGGAGCACAACGGGCGTTCGCCGCAAATCTGGACACTAGCCCCACTAACATGCTCTGTTATGACGTCACCTCCCGGCGGCGGCAGCCGTAAGAAGCGACCGGTGCTCGTGCCGGTGATCGCGGTCCTCCTGGCCACGGGGATGGGGGCCACGGCGGTGCTGGGAGGGCTCGACCAGGTGTCCGACCCGCCGCCGGCCGCGCTCGGCCCGGGCGACACGCTCGACCAGGGCCAGTTCGCCACGCAGTTCGTGGAGTCGAAGTTCGTCGCGGTGCCGCCCCCGAACCGGTTCACCAAGGAGAAGCGGTTGATCGACCTGGTGTTCAAGGTCACCAACCTGGGTGAGAAGACCGTGCAGGTGGGCAGCCCGCCCGCCCCGGGCCGCCGGTCTTCCTTCTTCACCTTCTTCGGCGGTTCCGTCCTCAGGACCGAGCCGGAGATCGAGTCCAGGTCGGGCGGCACCGGCATGGTGCCGACCCGGGGCGGTACCGAGTCCAGGCAGCTCCATCCGGGGGTCCCGGCCACCGTCGTACTCCGCTACGAGCTGGACCAGAAGGCGCGGGTCCCGGACGAGCTGGTGCTGCACATGGGCTCCTTCGAGATGCAGGAACGGTTCCCGTCCAAGGTCGCGGAGTGGACCTCCCTGATGGAGGAGGCGGGCCAGAAGAGCTACGCCCCGGTGGTGGTCGCGAAGGTCACCCTGCCGGTCGAGCGCGGGGAGGCGTGATGACGGAGGCGCCCTCCTCTGAAGGGCCCCGTTCGCGGCGGCACGCGGGCGGGCGGCGGCGGGCCGCGACCCGGGGGAACGGCAGGGTGACGAGTACGGTCGCGGGGGTCGCGCTGGCCGCCGTCGCGGTGACCCTCCAGTTCCTCACACTGACTCCCGAGGAGAAGGCGGCCCCGCTGGCCTCGACCGGTGCGCTCCGGGAGGAGATCGCGACCGGGCGGTACTCCGCCAAGGTCGAGTCGGTGACGGCGGCCACGTCCATCGAGGTCCCGGACCGGGGCAAGGGCAAGGTCGTGGACGGCGACGGGGTGTTCCTGATCGTCCAGGCGTCCGCCACGGTCCCGGCCGAACCCATGCACCTCGACGCCGAGTTCGCCGCCGCCGACGGCCGCCGCTTCCTGACCACGGACAAGGTGGAGGTCGATGACACCCTGGCCCAGCCCTGGATCCAGCCCGGGTGGTGGGCCAAGGGCGTCTTCGTCTTCGAGGTGCCTCGGGAGGCGATCGCGGGCGGCAGCGTCGTGGTGACCCCGGATCGGGAGAACGTGCTGATCGAGCCCTATCCTCCGGCGGCGGTGATCGATCTGGGGTTGGACGAGGCGGCGGCCGGCGACCTGGTCACCAAGGCGCAGAACCCCTACAAGCTCTCGCGCGGGAACTGACTCATGGACGGCAACCGGCAGCATCCGCAAGACCCCCGGCGCCCGCAGCGGCCGGTTGGTGGTGCCCCGGGGCTTGGCCGGTGGGGGGATTGGGGTCTGGCG
>NZ_POUA01000375.1 GCF_003236385.1 Spongiactinospora gelatinilytica | reverse complement strand
CGTCGGCGGGGCCTGGCCGGGCATGGTGGGGCGTTGTGCCTGCGACGCGGCCTGTTGCTGGGCCTGGAGCTGGGCTTGTTGCTGGGCCTGCTGTAACTGGGCGGCCGAAGGGGCGAGGTACAGGTTCTTCAGGTCCTCGATGGTCTCGATCCGGTTGCCGACCTGGACGGTCAGGGCCTTGTCGTCCTTGGTCAGGTTGCCCGCCGGGACGGGGGTGCCGTTGGCGCGCAGCGCCTCGCCGATCGCGGCCGGGGACAGGCCGTGCTCTTTCAGTTTCTTCTCGTCGGGGGTGATGACGACGTTCTCCTCGCGGGCGCCGGTCACCTCGGCTTCGCGTACCCCTTCCACCGAGCGGATCTCGGGGAGGGTGAGCCGGTCGAGTTTGTCGGCCATTTCCCGCTGGTCGCCGTCTTCTGCCACGGCCAGCACCAGGACCGGCAGGTCGTCGGTGTTGCCGGCGATGACCTGGGGGTCGACGTCGTCGGGCAGGCTGGGGCCGATGCGCGAGACCGCCTGTTGCATGTCGGCGACGGCGGCGTCGATGTCGACGCCGAAGTCGAAGGCGACCTGGATCTGGGCGAGGCCCTCGCGGGAGGTGGAGGTGATCTCGGTGACGCCTTCCATCCCGTCGAAGGAGTTCTCGATGGGTTCGGTGATCTGTTCTTCGACGATCTCCGGGGAGGCTCCGGGGTAGGCGGCGACGACGAATGCTCCTGGGAAGGCGAGCGAGGGCAGTAACTGCTGCTTCAGTGCGGGGATCGCGAAGGCGCCGAAGGCGCTGAGCACGACCGCGATCAGTATGACGAGGCTGCGGTTGGCTAGGCTCAACCTTGCCAGGAAGGTCACGGGAACGAACTCCCTCAGAGTAAGTGGGCAAAATGAGCGACATGCGAAGTTTTGCTCCACACTAACACTTTGCCTGTCGCAAATATTTAGTCCTACGCCTCGTTCCTGATAGCCTTCTCAGGAAGTCAAGAGGTGAGACACATCGACGAACGCGACGTGCTGATCAACCGGATCGCCCGCATCCAGCATGAGCTGGCGCGACACATTGTCCGAAGCCGATTCCTGTCCGGAGCCGCGTCAAATCTGACAATGCGCCAGCTCCAGGTCACCGTGCTGCTGTCAATCCTCGGCTCGGCCTCCGGTCAAGACCTCGCCCGCCACCTCGGCGTCGGCCTGGCCACCGTCAGCGGCATCGTCGACCGCCTCGTCCGCCACGGCCTGGCCGGCCGCCACGAGGACCCCGACGACCGCCGCGTCCGCCGCGTCGAACTGACCCCCAAGGGCAAGGCCCTCATCGAGGAAATCCAGGACACCGGCCTCGCCGACCTGCGCCGCATCCTGGACTACCTGGACCTGGACACCCTGCGCATGCTCGACCTCGTGGGCATCCGCATGCACGAGGCCGGGCGGCGGCTACACGAGGAAGAAGCACAGGCCGATTCGTCCTCGCCGCCTGGCTGAGGGGTTGGGGGTTGCTCGTTGAGCTCTGGTCGAACTAAACAGCCGACTGCCTTAACAAAGTAAATATCAGGTCGGTGATCTCGATCTGCCGCTCCATGCTCGGCAGGTGACCGGCCCACTCCAGCTCCACCAGCCGCGCCCGCGGCAGCACCGCGGCCATGTGCCGGGCGCACTCCCGGAAATGATGAACGCCCGCAGATCGGGCGTCTTGGGCAGGCCGCACCCCGCGTCCAGCAGCACCAGGCCCCCGACCAGCTCCGGATGCGCCGTGGCCACCTCCAGCGCCACCTGCCCGCCGTAGGAGGCCCCGACCAGCAGCACCCGCGTGAGGCCCAGGCGGGTCAGCAGCGCGGCCACATCACCGCAGTCGCCGTAGGGCACCGGCGAGGCGTACGGCGTGCGCCCGTAGCCGCGAAAGTCCAGGCGGATCACCCGCGAGCGCGCCGTCAGCGCGGGCCACAGCGGGTCCCACATCCGGCCGTCGGCCGTTGAGGAATGCAACAGCACGGTGACCGGGTCCCCCGACCCGGCCTCCTGGAAGTACACCTCGCTCATCTCGAGCCCCTCTCCCCCGCTCATCGGCTCTCGGCCGCCAGCCGCACGCCCGAGCCGATCAGCACCACGCCGGACACCTGCTCCAGCCGCCGCCGCACCGCCGGCCGCCCGAGCACCGCCCGGACCCGGCCGATCAGCCAGATCACCATCGCGTACCACAACGTGTCGACCACCGCCCACACCACCGCCAGCACGGTCAGCGTCGCCGGCGCGTCCGCGCCCGCGGGCACGAACTGCGGCAGGAACGCCATCGCGAACACCGCCGCCTTCGGATTGGCCAGGCAGGTGCCCAGCCCCGCCAGGTAGGAGCCGCGCCACCCGCCGCCGGAAAGGCCCGGCCCGGCGACCTCCACGCCCCCTGCGGGCCCCACGGGCTCGGTGGCGGGGCGGCGGGCCTGCCACAGCGATTGGGCGCCCATCGCCACCAGCACCACCGCCCCGGCGATGCGCATCGTGTCATAGGCCATCTGTGAGGCCGTCACCAGCGCCGACAGGCCGAACGCCGCCGCCAGTGCCCAGGCCAGCACACCGGTCTCGTTGCCCAGCGTGGCGGCCATGCCCCGCCAGGGCCCGGCGCGCAGCGTCTGGCGCAAGATGACCGCCGTGCTCACCCCGGGCGTCATCGCGATCAGAAGGCAGGCCCCTGCGAAGGCCGCGATATGCATGGCGTCATCGTGGCGACGGCCCCGGCGCGGCGCAACGGGTTTTACCCGCCGGGCGGGGTGGCCGGGCCGTACACGGCGGCCATGCCGGCGACCTCGCGTTCCATCGCCGCCCGCAGTTCCGGCGGGTCCAGCACCTCGATCTGCGCGCCCATCCGCAACAGCACCCACCGCGCGTGGCGGATCGACTCCACCGGTACCACCACGGTGACCCACCCGGCGGCGTCCGGCGGGCCCGCCTCGGCCAGGGCCGCGTCCACCAGTTCGGCGGTCAGCGTGAGCCGCAGCATGTCGTGTGCGCCGGGCGCGAGCCGCAGCCGTGCCTCGGCGGTGTACATGCGCTGCCGGAAGTCGGCCGCCCACCGCCGCCAGTATTCGGCCAGGTCGAAGCCGGCGGGCCGCTCGAAGGCGCCCGGCAGTACCTGCGCCGACAGGATGCGCGAGATCCGGTACGTGCGCACCGCCTCCTCCACGCCCGCCACCAGGTACCAGGTGCCGCCTTTCAGGACCAGGCCGTAGGGGTGGACGAGGCGTTCCACCTCGCGCTGTCCCCATCGCCGGTAGCCGATCCGCAGCGGTCGCTCCTCCCACACCGCCTCCGACACCACGGCCAGGTGCGGCACCTCCTCTGTGCCCCGGTACCAGCCGGGGACCTCCAGGTGGAAGCGCTCGCGCATCCGGAAGGCGCGTGAACGCGGCTCGGGCGGCAGCGCCGCCAGCAGTTTGAGCCCGGCCGCCGACGCCTCCTCGGCCAGGCCCAGTTCGGCGGCCGGGCCGGGCAGCGCCGCCAGGAACAGTGAGGCCGCCTCCTGCGGGCTCAGCCCGTTCAGGCGGGTGCGGTAGCCGTCCAGCAGCCGGTACCCGCCGGCCGGGCCGCGGTCGGCGTACACCGGTACGCCCGCCGCCGACAGGGCCTCCACGTCCCGGTACACCGTGCGCACCGACACCTCCAGTTCGCGGGCGATCTGTGGCGCGGTCACCCGGCCCCTGGTCTGCAGGAGCATCAACAGTGAGAGCAGGCGACCGGCACGCATGAACGCAGTCTGCTGCACCGGGCGCCCGATCTTGGCGACGGGGTGCGCCGGCTTGCCATGCCAACACTCGGTGTGTTCATATGAACACATGGAAGGTGCCGATCGGGTGCGTGAGATCGTCAACGCGCTGCGTGTCAACGACACCGTCTCGGTCGCCGAGCTCGCCCTGCGCCACCGGGTGTCGGAGATGACGATCCGCCGCGACCTGGACGAGCTGGCCCGCCAGGGCGTCGCCCGGCGGGTCCGCGGCGGCGCGATCAGCCTGCTGCTGCGCGGGGAGGAGCCGCCGTTCCAGGTCCGCGAGCGGGAGGCGGTGGAGGCCAAGCGGCGCATCGGTGCCGAGGTCGCCGCCCTGATCACCGACGGCGAGGCGGTCCTGCTCGACGGCGGCACCACCGCCCTGGAGGTGGCCAGGGCGCTGCGCGAGCGGCGCCTGACGGTGCTGCCGCTGGCCGTGCAGCCGCTGACGGAGCTGGCCGGCGCGCCGAGGGTGCGGCTGGTGGTGCCCGGCGGCGAGGTCCGGCCCGGCGAACTCGACTTCACCGGCCCGCTCACCGAGCGGTCCATCGCCGCGCTGCGCTTCGACACCGCCGTCATCGGCTGCTGCGGCCTTTCCCCCGAGCACGGGCTGACCGCCCACGACCTGCCCGGCGTCGCCGTCAAACAGGCCGCCATCGCCGCCGCCCGGCGGGTGATCGCCGCCGCCGACTCCGGCAAGTTCGGCCGCACCGCGTTCGGCACGGTGTGCCCGCTGGAGCGGCTGGACGTGGTGGTCACCGACGACGGCATCCCCGCGAGCCAGCGCGAGGCCCTGAGCGCCGCCGGCGTCACCGTCCGCGTCGCCTAGCCGAGCCTGCCGAAGTCTCAGCCGAAGTCTCAGCCGAAGTCTCAGCCGAAGTCTCAAGGGGCGGGCTCAGATCGCGTCCCCCGGGCCGTCCTGGCGTCCTTCCGGCGCCGGTGAGCCCGGTCGCGACTCGCTGGGCGAGGGGCTGGGGGTCGGCTCGCGCGGCATCGGTGTGGTGGGCACCGGCGGCGGGGTCGGCACGAACATCGTCGGCGGCAGCGGCCGCATCGGCCGCGCCTGATCATCGGCCCGGCCGAACACCAACCACCCCACCACGAACAGCAGGGCCAGCATCAGCGCCAGCGCCGTGGCGGCCACCAGCACCGCCCGCCGCGACTCGATCGGCGGCGGCTTGGGCCGCGGCGGCGCGGGCACCGCCGGAACCCGGTCGGAGATCCAGTGCGGCACGAAGTCCGGCCCGTGCCGCTCACCGATCAGCATGCCGCTGACCAGCACCGGCTCAAGGAACCGCTCGGCCCCCGGCCGCCCGGGAAGGTAAGGGGTGGCCACCCACGGCGCCTGGCCCACGTCCATCGCCACCACCGGGGGGAAGGCGTCCAGCACCGCCGTACGGCGCGCCGAGCGCCGCGCCACCCAGCCGCGTACCCCGCCCCGCTCCGGCACCGCCTCCCTGACCGCGGTGACGAACCGGTCGCGCGCCGCCGCGTCGAAGGCCGCCCCCCGGGTCAGCAGCGCCACCGACACCGCCCGCCCGTCAGGGGCTTGGGCGAGGTAGACCAGCCCGGCCGGGCCCACCCGCAGGCGGGCCTGGATCACGAACGGCCCTAGGCTGGGCGGATCGCCGTACTGCAGCGGACTGGCCACACCAGTCATGAAAGCACACCGCCTCGCGGCACGTTCAACACGCCGTTTGGTGGAATAACAATCGTCATGCAGCTTCCGCGCCCGCGAGCGAAAGGAGAGGCGCGCGCCGACCGGCCCGCCACCGGTTCGGCCCGCGTGCCGCACAGCAGATGACCGTCGCCGAAGAAGTACCCAGCGGCACCGACGCCGAGGTGCTGCACCAGGCCCTGGCCGAGGTCAGGCGCGTCATCGTCGGCCAGGAGCACATGGTCGAGCGGCTGCTGGTGGCGCTGCTCGCCCGCGGGCACTGCCTGCTGGAAGGGGTGCCGGGGGTGGCCAAGACCCTGGCCGCCGCCACCTTGTCCACCGTGGTGGGCGGCAGCTTCGCCCGCATCCAGTTCACTCCCGACCTGGTGCCCAGCGACATCGTCGGCACCCGCGTCTACCACCCGGCCAGTGAGAGCTTCGATGTCGAACTCGGCCCGGTGTTCGTCAACTTCCTGCTCGCCGACGAGATCAACCGCGCCCCGGCCAAGGTCCAGTCCGCGCTGCTGGAGGTGATGGCCGAGCGGCAGGTCACCCTGGCCGGGCGCACCCACCCGCTGCCCCGCCCGTTCATCGTGCTGGCCACCCAGAACCCCATCGAGTCCGAGGGGGTGTACCCGCTGCCGGAGGTGCAGCGCGACCGCTTCCTGTTCCGGGTGCGGGTCGAGCATCCCGACGCCCGAGAGGAGCTGGAGATCCTGCACCGGATGAGCGTCAAACCGCCCGAGCCGCGGCCCGTGCTGGACCCGGCGCGGCTGGCCGCGCTGCAGGACCTCGCCGAGCAGGTGTCGGTCCACCAGCTCGTCGCCGACTACGTGGTGCGGCTGGTGATGGCCACCCGCGTACCGGGCGACTACGGCATCCCGGAGATGGCCGACACCATCGAGATCGGTGTCAGTCCCCGCGCCACCCTGGGGCTGGTCGCCGCCGGGCGGGCGCTGGCGCTGCTACGCGGGCGTGACTACCTGCTGCCCGATGACGTCCGCGATGTCGCGGTGGACGTCATGGGTCATCGGCTGATGCTCACCTTCGACGCGCTGGCCGACGGCGTGGCCCCCGATGATGTGGTGCGCCAGATACTCGCCGCCGTGCCCCCGCCACTGGTGGTGTGGAACCAGGGCCGGCGATGAGAGCCGCCGAACAGGCGCTGCGCCGCCTGGAGTTGACCATCGTGCGGCGGCTGGACGGCATGCTGCACGGCTCCCACCAGGGGCTGCTGCCCGGTCCCGGCAGCGAGACCGGCGACAGCCGCGTCTATGTGCCCGGCGAGGACGACGTGCGGCGCATGGACTGGGCCGTCACCGCCCGCACCACCGTCCCGCACGTACGCGACCTGATCGCCGACCGGGAACTGGAGACCTGGGCGCTGGCCGACCTGTCGCCCAGCATGGACTTCGGCACCGCCGCCATGGAAAAACGCGACCTGGTCATCGCGGCCATCGGCGCCGTCGGGTTCTTGGCCGGGCGCATCGGCGACCGGTTCGGCGCCTACGTGCTGCACGAGCGGCACGTGCACCGCATCCCCGCCCGCGCCGGCCGGCCCGCCCTGTACGGCCTGCTGCACTCCTTGATGGACGCCCCCCGCGCCCGGCCGGTGCCCGACCCCGTCACCTTGGCCGAGGGCGTGCAGGTGCTGTCGGCCGCCCGCCGCCGCCGCGGCATGCGGGTGATCGTGTCCGATTTCCTGGACCAGCGGCCGGTGCTGGACCCGGCCGCCGAACGCCCCTGGGAGCGGCCGATCCGCCGGCTGGCCGCCCGCCACCAGGTGCTGGCCGTGGAGGTGATCGACCCGCGGGAGCTGGAACTCCCGCCGGTCGGCGTGCTCACCCTCACCGATCCGGAGACCGGCCGCACCGCCGAGGTCCACCTGACCCGCAAGGTCCGTGAATCCTACGCGCGGGCCGCCGCCGCCCAGCGGGCGGCCACCGCGGCGGCGCTGCGCCGCTGCGGGGTGGCCCACCTGGTGCTGCGCACCGACCGCGACTGGGTCGTCGATGTCGCGCAGTTCGTGCTGCGCCAGCGGCGCATGAC
>NZ_POUA01000374.1 GCF_003236385.1 Spongiactinospora gelatinilytica | reverse complement strand
AGAGACAGCCTCGTCGTCTTCCTCGCCTCCCCCGCCGCCGGCCACATCACCGGCGCCACCATCCAGGTAGACGGCGGCCAACTCCTCACCTGACTCCGGCCCCTCGCGGGCTCAGGCCGGACACGGTGAGGTGGAAAAGGTGCGCCGAGCGCCCGACGCCCACCGTGACCAAGAGCCCGCCCCGGGCGCCGGACAAGGTCTTTCCGGCGATCGAGAAGGTGTGGCCGAACGCCGTGCACAGCCTCCCCGCCACCCTGCCCAACGGCAGGCCGTTCCGGCCCGAGGCGTTCCTGGACGATCGGACGATCCTGGCCAGGACCCTCAAGGACGGCCACGCCGACAGAATGGACGGCGTGTGGGCCTACGACCTCGGCTCGCGTACCGCCAGGCGGCTCGTCGCCGTCACCCCGCCCAAGGGCACGACCGTCACCGCCGGTGTGATCTCGGCGGGCGGCGGCAGGCTGGCCTGGTGGACGGCCCGCAAGGTGCAGAGCAAGCCCGTGGTCGACATCTGGACCGCCCCGGCCACCGGAGGCGCACAGCGGAAGGTCGCCACGTTCGGGACCGTTCCGCGCTACGGCGGCATCGACATGGAGATCGTCGGCGACAAGGCCGTGTGGTCGCCGTGGGGCGGTTCCGGCGTCTACGAGGTACCGCTCACCGGCGGACGCCCGAAGCCGGTACCGGGCGCGTTGGCGCACTACACCCTGCTCGACTGGCCCTGGGCGGGCGTCCCGCGCCCCGACGCTCTCAAGCGGAACACCATCGTGGCCTTCAGCACCCTGGTCAACCTCGAAACCCAGCGCCGGCTCGGGCGAGCGACCGCCCCGAAGGGATCCTTCTGCACCGCCACCTGGTGCGTGCGGGACCGCTCGGCGTTCCGCCGCGACGACGGCACAGGACGCCCCCTGCCCGGCCTGATCGACTCCAACGGGGTGGAACTCGACCGTTTCGTCACGCTGCTGCAGACGGGCGAGAAGGGCCTGCTGCGGGGACAGGTGCTGTACGACCTGTCCACCGGGCGGGCGGGGGATCTCGGTCTTCGGGCGACCAAGGTCGAGCCCAGGACGGGAAGCAGGCTCAAGCGCGAATCGATCTCAATGCCCTTGGCGGTGCTCGACTACCGCTACCAGGGGCTGTTCGCTTACGCGCGCGGCGGCGGATGGGTGGTGGTGAACCTGCGCCGGATCAAATGACCCGTTCCGCTGTTAGGTTTCAGGCACGTGTCGCCGCGAGAATCCGGTCAACAGAATGAGCCACCCGTCGTACAGGTTTCCGGTGTCGATCAAGGGCGTGGTCGTTCGCGACGGTCGCGTGCTGTTGTTGCGCAACGAACGGGACGAATGGGAGCTGCCCGGCGGACGGCTGGAGCTGGGCGAGGACCCGCCGGATCGGCTGGTCCAGGAGATCAGGGAAGAGGTCGGCTGGGACGCCGTGGCGGGGCCGATCCTGGACTCCTGGCTGTACCACATCCGCGACGGCGCCGACGTTTTCATCGTGACCTACGGCGCCACCGTGGACACCGACGCGCCACCCGTGATCAGCCACGAGCACAAGGAGGCGGGCCTGTTCACCGAGGACGAGGTGCCCGGTCTGCCGATGCCCGACGGCTACAAGCGGTCGATCGCCACCTGGTTCGCCCGCCTGAGATAGCGAAGGTGCGGGCCCATGAGGGCCCGCACCCGACGGTCAGCGCGGGCTGCCCACGTGGGCGCTGTGCAGGGCCGCCGCCGTGGCGACCTTGTGCATCCGGGCCGCCTCCTCCACCTCGGCCGCCGCCGCGCGGGTCTCGATGAGTTCGAGCAGGTGGTCGTGTTCCTCGACGGAACGGCGGGCGCGCCCCGGCACGTACGTGAAGGTGGACCGGCGCATGTGGTCGAGCCGCGCCCACTCCGACTCCAGCAGCGCGTTGAGGTGGTCGTCCGGGCAGTGCCGGTAGATCGAGAAGTGGAACTCCCGGTTGAGCGCGGTGAAGGAGGCCGGGTCGAACTCCTCCAGCGCCTCGAACATCCGGGTGTTGATCTCGCGCGACTCGCGGATCTGCCCGGCGGTCATCAGCGGCGCTGAGATCGCGGTCGCGTATCCCTCCAGCCGGGCCAGCACGTTGAGCGTGTGCTCGACCTGGACCGCGTCGAAGGCGGCCACCCGCGCGCCGATGTTGCGGATGACCTCGACCAGCCCGTCGGACTGCAACCTGCGCACGGCCTCGCGCAGCGGGATGGTGCTCACGCCGGTCTCCCTGGCCAGCTGGTCGATGACCAGCCGGTACCCGGGACCGTACGTGCCGTCCAGAATGCGCGAGCGCAGCAGCGAGTAGCTGAGCTCGGCCTTTGATCCCTTGGCCCTGGCCTGCTTCGCGGCTGGGGCCGATCTCTTGGTGGTGCTCACACGTCCCCCCTCGCTCATCTCTGGAGCACCTTCACGACGGCCTCGCGGAAGTCGGCTCCCGTCAGGGCCTCGATGTGTCCTCCAGGGACCGTGACGAGCTGCGCGCCCGCGGTCGATTCGACGATACGCTCGATTCCCTTGACCATCATGTCGTCGCGCCCGGCGATCAGCACGGGCGGTGTGCGGCCCGCCCACGTCGCCGGGTCGAACGGCGTCTCGCGCAGTCCCTCCACCACCAGGGCGAGGCCCGCGGCCCGCTCGCCGGCGCCGGCGAGCATTCCGGCGATCATCCCGGTGAGCGGGTCGGCCGGCTGCTCGCCGGAGCGCACCGCGCGGTGCAGCGCCGCGACGTCCACCGCGGTGAACGGCTCGGCCGGGCTGAGCCCGCCGAGCACCGCCCGGCCCGCGCGCTCGGGGGCCTGCCGGACGACCTCCCAGGCCAGCCGCGCGCCCAGCGAGTATCCGACGATGTCGAACTCCCGGGCCCCGGCCTGGTCGAGCACCGCGAGCACGTCACGGGCCAGCGCGTCGGCGTGCGCCGCGGCGACCGCCGCCGGGGCCGGGCTGGCCCCGTGGCCGCGCAGGTCGGGCACGATCACCGTGTGCCCGGCCGCGGCCAGCGCCGCGGCCGTGCCCGGGCGCACCCAGTCGGCGTCTCCGTCCGAGCAGAACCCGTGCAGCAGGACCGTGACGCGCCCGTCGCCGGACGGGCCCGGCTCGAACCTTCTGTACGACAACACCGGCCGCTCAGCCATCCCCAGGTACTCCTGTGTTATTTCACATATGATTTCTTATCGACTCGACATCGTATCGTGCCCGGGCACAGGGAAGTCGACGACCACCTGCCCGGTCCCGGTCGAGCCGAAGTAGGGGCAGAGCTGTTCGCCGCTGCCCTTGTAGTCGCGCCAGCCCAGCATGCCGAAGAGCATGGCCGTGTCGGCCATCGCGCCCTCGCCCGAGCAGCGCCGGTTGTAGTCGGGCAGCATGTCGATGAACTCGGCCGCCCGGCCGGTCGTCCACATGTCGAGCACCGCCATGTCCACCTTGCGGTTGATCTCGCTGCTCACGTCGTTCAGCAGCGACTCGGCGACCTCGTTGTCCGGGAACGCGTGCGACAGCGAGCCGCTGGCCAGGAAGGCCACCTTGTTGTCGCTGTGCCGGATGGCCCGCATCAGGGCCTCGCCGATCCGGCGGTTCTCCTCGATCGAGGAGTAGACGTTGCAGCCGATCGGCAGCACCCTGATGTTGGAGTCGGGGTTCATGAAGTACATCGGCACGAGGGTCGCGTACTCCAGCCCGAGGTCACGATAGGTGTGCACGAGCCCTTTCTGGCCGCCCGCGACGATCTCCTGTCTGGCCAGCTCGGCCAGCTCCGGGTTGCCCGGGTAGTCGTATTCGAGGTCGTGGATGAAGTGCGGCAGCTCATGGCTGGCGTAGGAGCCGCTGTGCCGCTCCTTGCCGTTGAGGTGGAAGCCGATGCTGTTCATCCAGTGGGTGTCGGCGATCAGGAAGGTGTCGGCGCCGCGCTCCCTGGCTCTGCGGCCGACCTCGCTGAGCGCGAGTTCGGCCGGACGGCGGATGCCGAAGTGCTTGCCGGGCTGGAGCGACAGCCAGATCGACGGTACGTGCGTGATCTTCGCTGCGAGGACGAGCTCTCCCATCACACCCCTCCAAGGTGTGTCCAGACGCCTTTGATCTCTGTGTAGGCGTCTATGGCGTAGGGCCCCATCTCCCGCCCCCAGCCGCTGGCCTTGAAACCGCCCCAGGTCGTCGCGGCGTCGGGTACATGACCCATGTTGATGAATACGGCGCCGGCCCGGATCCTTGCGGCCAGCTTGTGCGCGGTGGACAGGTCGTTGGTCCAGATCGACGCGGCCAGGCCGTACTCCGACGCGTTGGCGCGCGCCACTATCTCCTCTGGGTCATCGTAGGCGATCACGGGGATGACCGGACCGAAGACTTCTTCTTTCGCAACCGTCATTTCGTCGCCCACACCCGCCAGGACGGTCGGCTCGTAGAAGTACCCGCCGGCCAGCGGTCCGTCGGCGCGCTGCCCGCCGGTCACCAGTTCGGCGCCCTCGGCGCGGGCACCGCGCACGTAGGAGTCCACCCGGTTCAGGTGCTCCTCGGTGATCAGCGGCCCGAGCTGGGACTCTGGGTCCAGCCCCGAGCCGAGACGCAGCCGGGACGCGGCGGCGGCCATCTTGGCGGTGAACTCGTCGGCGCGCTTGCGATCGACGTAGAAGCGGGCGTACGCGGCGCAGACCTGGCCGCTGTTGAACAGCGCGCCCATGACGTTGCCGGCCACGGCGGCGTCGATGTCGGCGTCGGCCGCGATGATGCTGGGGGCCTTGCCGCCCAGTTCCAGGGTGAGCCGCTTCATGTTGCCCGCGCCGGCGTAGACGAGGGAACGGCCGACCCGGGTGGAGCCGGTGAAGGACACCTTGTCCACGCCCTCGTGCACGGCGAGCCCGGCCCCGACCGCGGGGCCGCCGGTCAGCAGGTTGACCACGCCGGGCGGGAACCCGGCACGTTCCATCAGCTCCACCAGCCGCACGGTGCTCAGCGGCGTCTGTTCGGCGGGCTTGATGATCACCGTGTTGCCGCAGGCCAGCGCGGGGGCGAGCTTCCAGGCGGCGATCATCATCGGGAAGTTCCACGGGGTGATCAGCGCGCACACGCCGACCGGTTCGCGTCTCGTGTAGTGCAGGGTGTCCGGGTAGGAGACCGGGATCACGTCCCCCTGGATCTTGGTGCACCAGCCGGCGAAGTAGCGGAAGTGCTCGGCCGTGCCGGCGACCGTGATGTCCTTGGCCACGCCGAGCGGCTGCCCGTTGTCCCGGGTCTCCAGTTCGGCCAGCTCGTCCGCGTGCTCTTCGACCAGGTCGGCGACCTTCCACAGTAATCGCGCCCGGCGCGCGGCCGGGAGGTCGGCCCATGCCGGATCGCGCAGCGCCGCTCTGGCCGCGGCCACCGCCCGGTCGATGTCGGCGGGCGCCGCCTCGGCGCACTTAGTGATCACCGTGCCGTCGGCGGGGTTCACGGTCTGGAACCGCGCTCCGCCCGATGCCGCCGCCCACTCGCCGCCGACCAGCAAATCGGTCATCCGCCAGCCTCCTTCTCGCCGCAGTCATCCCCGACCGTCACCGCCCTCCCACCGGCCCGTGGCCGGAGGGGACCGCCCGCGACCGCGTTCCCCGGGGGTGGCCTTGGAGTCCGCACCCCCGGGGATGACTTCGGGAAACTCCTCCCCGCCGAGTTCCCGCAGCCCGCGCGCCCCACACCGAAGGGGCGCGTCGGGGCGGCACGCCGCATCCGGGGGATCGCCTTGGCAGGAGGAGCACCCCCGAGGGCGCGCCGCCCTCGAAGTCGAAGAGCGACCCTTCCCCATGAGGCGCGCACCGACCCATAGCTGAAATCATGTATGAAGTCAGATATTTTTGTCTATAGCCCGACCAGGGCCCACGAAGTATCATCAACGATGTCCTATATGATCCGAAAGGGATGGGATGGAACACCCGCTGGGCCTCTCACCAGCCAAAATCATCGCGGTCCACCTGAACTACCGCAGCCGCGCGGCCGAGCGGGGACGCCTCCCGGCTCCCCACCCCACCTACTTCCTCAAGCCGCCGTCGTCGCTGTCGTGGTCCGGCCGCCCGGTCGTACGGCCCGCCGGATGCGAACTGCTGGCCTTCGAGGGCGAGATCGCCATCATCATCGGAACGCGCGCGCACCGGGTGTCCCGGGAGAAGGCGCTCGGTCACGTACTGGGCTACGCCGCGGCCAACGATTTCGGCGTCTATGACTTCAAGCACACCGACGGGGGCTCCAACCTGCGGGCCAAGGGCCAGGACGGCTTCACCCCGGTGGGCCCCGCGATCGTGTGGGCCGCCGACGCCGACCCCGAGAACCTGCTGCTCCGCACGTACGTCAACGGGAAGATCGCCCAGGAGGCCGGCACCGACGAGCTGCTCTACCCGTTCGACCTGCTGATCGCCGACCTGTCGCGGATGATGACGCTGGAGCCGGGTGACATCATCCTGGCCGGCACCCCGGCGGGCTCGACCGTCGTCCAGCCGGGCGACGTGGTGGAGGTCGAGCTGGAGAACGCGGGCCGGCTGAGCAACAAGATCGTCGCCGAGGAGGTCCCGATCCCGCCGTACGGGGCGCAGCCACAGGTGGACGAGAAGACCCGGGCCCTGGCGTACGGGAGCGTCCCGCCGCCGCCGGTGCTGCCCGACGACGTGGCCGCCACCCTGCGGTCGGTGTCCACCGCGACGCTGTCGGCCCGACTGCGTGGGCACGGCATCGACCATCACTTCATCGAAGGCGTCCGCCCGGCTCGGCCGGACCTGCGCATGGTCGGCGTGGCGCGCACGCTGCGGTACGTCCCGCTGCGCGAGGACGTGTTCGAGAAGATCGGCGGGGGCATGAACGCCCAGAAGCGCACGATCGAGGAGATCCGGCCTGGTGAGGTGCTGGTGATCGAGGCACGGGGCGACCATGGCGCGGGCACGCTCGGCGACATCCTCGCCCTGCGCGCGCTGCGCAGGGGCGCGGCCGGCGTGGTCACCGACGGCGGCCTGCGGGACAGCCCCTCGTTCGGCAAGCTGGACATGCCCGCCTACTACGCGGTCGCGCACGCTTCCGTGCTCGGGCGGCGGCACGTTCCACTGGAGTCACAGGTCCCGGTGGCCTGCGGCGGCGTGCTGGTCATGCCCGGAGACGTACTCGTGGGCGACGCCGAAGGCGTGGTCGTCATCCCGCCCGCCCTGGTCGCGGAGATCGCCCAGGAGGCCGCCGCCCAGGAACGCGAGGAACGTTTCATTTACCAGCAGGTGGACGGCGGCGCCTCGATCGACGGTCTCTACCCGCTCGGCCCGCGCCGCCGCCGCGAATACGAGGAGTGGAAGGAGGAGTGAGTCCGGCATGAGATTCCGATCGGACCCCGCGTCGATCCGTGGGTCCATCGCCCCGGTGGTGACCCCCTTCACCGACCAGGGCGCCCTCGACCACGACTCACTACGCGCACTGGTCCGCCGGCAACTACGCCAAGGCTCC
>NZ_POUA01000373.1 GCF_003236385.1 Spongiactinospora gelatinilytica | reverse complement strand
GACATGGGCGGCCGGGGCGGGCGGCCGGTGGCCGAGGGCGCGGCGGGCATCGTGTGGGCCGCCACGCTGCCCGACGACGGGCCGACCGGCGGGTTCTTCCGCGACCGCAAACCGGTCCCGTGGTGAGGCGGGGTCAGCGGCCGCGCATCCTTCCGTGCCGGCCGTGACCGGCGTGTCCTCCGCGCCTGTCGTACCTTTCGTACTCGCGGTTCCACACCTCGCGTCCCTCGCGGACGTACACCGGCTCGCCCACGCCCACCATCCGGTAGAGGCGGTCGGCGACGTGCATGGGCAGCCGCACGCAACCGTGCGAGGCGGGGCGCGGCGGGACCTTGGTGGAGCCGTGCATGGCGATGCCGCCGTTGAAGTACAGCGAGTTGTACATCGAGCCCAGCGGGCCGGTGGTCCAGCCCGGTGACTTGCTGGTGACCCGGTAGTCGCCGACCGGGGTCACCGCGTCGCCGCACCTGCCGTTGTGGCAGTAGTGGACCTCCGCGCCGGTGGAGACGTGCGAGATCAGCACCGGGCGGTGCGCGCGGTAGACTGTGAGGAGCTGGCGGCCGAGGTTGATCTCGACCCGGTCGGCGGCGCCGCCCGGGACCATGGCCTGCGGCGCCCGCCTGCGGTCGATGGCCCGCCAGACGTACTCGTCGGCGGCGGCGCGCGTGGGCAGCCCCCTGGACTTCTGGAAGGCCCACAGGGCGGTCGTCGTCTCGTGCCCGAACCGCCCGTTGACCGGTCCCGGGTCGAAGCCGAGCCGGTCGAGCGCGCGTTGCAGGCGCTTCACCTCCATCCCCGAGTCACCGGGGCGCAGGACCTCGGAGCCGGCGGCGGCCGGTGCCGCGGCGGCGATCCCGGCCGCGCCCGCGGTCCCGGCGAGAACGACGACAGCGGCGAAGGGCGCTACATATTTCATCACAATCCATTGATTACCCGGAATGCATGAGAAAGCAGCCTAGATCCATTTAGATAGGTCGCAAAGTTTCCATCATTCCCCCCAGCATATCCGGATAAAACGGATATTGCATACTACTCATCGCTATTCTCAAATAACGCCTCACAAGTGGGCTAGAATCGCGATGCCGTAGGGCACGTAGGGATTTCCGTTTACTGTGACATCCATTGCCGTAGGCTAGGAGATATTCGTGCGTGGCCTTCTCTACCTGGGGGTATCCCTGGACTGCCCCGCTATCGCGAGGTAACGGTAGATCGGTCCTATGGGATCGTGATTGACACGGGAATCACATGACTTCTCAGACTAAGAGATGGGCTCCGGTGCTTCGCTCCGGTTCGCGCGCCCTGGCCACGGCGGCCGCCCTGACAATGGCGGGCGCCGCGCTGGTCGCGTCGTCCCAGGCGCCCGCCACGGCCGGCACCGCCGGTCCCAAGGGCATCAGCACGCAGGTCAGCGTCACCGGCGAGAAGCCGCTGCTCGGCTGCCACGGCCGCAGGTGCCACCGCCGCTGCTGGCACCGTCCCTGCTGGCGTCACTGGGGCCACCACGGCAAGCACCACAAGGGCGAGCGCGGCGAGCGCGGCGAGCGCGGTCCGGCCGGTCCCGCAGGCCCGGCGGGCCCCGCCGGTCCTCCCGGTCCGCCTGGACCTCCCGGGCCGCCTGGAAAGAAGTCCGAGGACAAGTGGTCGGACGACAAGTGGTCGGACGACAAGAAGTCCGGCGACAAGTGGTACGACGAAGAGGAGACGTCCCTGCCGTCGATCGGTGAGGACGACAAGAAGTCCGGCAAGAAGCCGAAGCCCGACAAGAAGAAGGAGTGGGAGGACTCCGAGGACACCAGCGGAGACTCCGGCGACGACTCGGGTGACAACTCCGACGCCGCCGAGTTCTTCCGGTGGGTGCTGGAGAGCGAGCGGGCCAGCGGCTCCCAGGGGAGCAGCCGGACCAGCGGCAAGGCGCCTTCGAGCACGCCCGCGCAGGCCGGCGCGCCCGCGCAGTCGAGTGCCCAGCCGGTGTCGGCTCAGTTCCCGGTTCGCCCGGCGATGTGAGTCCGGCCCACGGATTCAGGTGCCGCGCCCGGGCCTGCCCAGGCGCGGCACCCGCGTTGCGGGCGCGCTCCTTCAGGAGCGCGCCGGCAGCAGGCGGCGGCCGGCCCGCACACCGAGGTGCCGGCCGTTCGCCACGGTGAGCCGCCCGGCCTGCGCCACCCAGGCGATGCCTTCGGGCGCGCCGGCCGGATCGTGGTAGTCGCCCGTGTCCCGTACCGTGACCGGGTCGAAGGCGACCAGGTCGGCGATCAGGCCCGGGGCGATCCTGCCCCGGTCCGGGACGCCGAACCACGCGGCGGGCAGCGCGGTCATCCGCCGGACGGCCTCGCCCAGCGTCAGCACTCCGGCCTCGCGCACGTAGCGGCCGAGAATCCGGGGGAAGGTGCCGTAAAGGCGCGGATGGGGGCGTCCGGCCGTGCCCGGTGGGAGGCCGTCGCTGCCGATCATCGTGTGCGGGTGGGCGAGGGCGGCGCGTACGTCGTCCTCGTCCATCCAGAACGTCACCGCCGACACCCGCAACCGCTCCGAGACCAGCACGTGGATCAGCGCCGCGACGGGGTCGGCGCGAAGGTCCGCGGCGACCTCGGCGAGCGTGCGCCCGACGTGCGCGCCGCTCGCCGTGTCGGTGATCAGCATGGCGTCCCAGCCCGCCAGGGCCACGCGGTTCTCCCACCCGGGCGGGCCGTCGGCGAGGTCGCGGGCCAGCCTGCGGGCCACGTCCGGCGCGCACAGCCTGGCGAGGACCGCGGGAGCGTCGCCCGCCAGGTAGGACGGCGGCAGCGCGGCGGTCAGCGACGTGGCGGAGGCCGCATAGGGGTAGGCGTCCTGGCGGACCGCGAGGCCCGTCTCGCGGGCGCGGTCCAGTAGCGCGAGTGCGCGGACGACGCCGCCGCGGTTGGGCCGTCCGACCGACTTCAGGTGGGAGATCTGGGTGCGGCAGCCGGCCTCGGCGGCGACGCGCAGCGCCTCTTCGATGGCGGGGATCAGGTGCGCGCCCTCGGCGCGCAGGTGGGTGGCGTACACCCGGTCCGGGCCGAGGGCGGCGGCGAGCGCGGTCAGTTCCTCGGTGGCGGCGTACGCGCCGGGCGGGTAGATCAGCCCGCTGGACAGGCCGAACGCGCCAGCCTCCAGCGCCTCATCGAGCCGCCGCCGCATCTGCGCCAGCTCACCGGGCTCGGGCGGCCGGTCGGCGATGCCGAACGCGGCCACGCGCAGCGTGCCGTGGCCGACCAGAGGGCAGTTGTTCGTGACGTAACCGGCGGCGTCGGCCGCGGCGAGGAAGTCGGGGAACCCCGTCCAGGTGGGCTCCACGCGGGGGAACAGCCGGGAGACGTACTCGTCGTAGGTGGCGGCGTCGCCGCGCGGCGCGAGGCTGAAGCCGCAGTTGCCGACGATCTCGGTGGTGACGCCCTGGAGGATCTTCGTGGTGTCGTCGGCGGCCAGGAAGGGGGCGTTGTCGGCGTGCGAGTGCGCGTCGATGAAGCCGGGCGCGACGACCAGCCCGCTCGCATCGATCTGCGGCACACCGGAGAACGCCCCGGGCGCGCCCACCGCCGCGATCCGCTCCCCCTCCACCAGCACATCGGCGGGTTCAGGCTCGCCACCCCTGCCATCGGCCACCAGCCCACCGCTCACCACGTACCGGCTCATGCGGAGACGGGCGGGAAGCCCAGTTCGGTGAGGGTGGTGGTGATGAGGGCGCGCAGCAGGGGGCCGGCCTCGGTCTCGTGGTCGTCGAGGACCGGGGTGCCCGCGGCGACCCGTTCGAGGTAGGTCTCGCGGCCGTGCGCGTACGGCAGGGCGGTGAGCGCCGCCGCCAGAACCGCCCGAGGGCCCGAGCGGGCGACCGCCACCGCGTGGGTGCGCAGCACCAGTTCGTCGGGGAAGTTGGCCCAGCCGCACTTGACCGCGACCTCATCGGGGGCGCAGCCGAGCGCCGCGGCCACCGGGCCGGGCAGGCCGAAGTTCTGTTCGGTCTCCCGCATCCAGGTGAGCAGCGTCCCGGCGACCGGGTCGCCGCCGATCTCGGCCAGGGCGAGCGCACCGTAGGCGGCGGCGACCTCCTCGGCGGTCACCTCCACACCGCCGAACCAGTAGGGGTCGGTGGGCGAGGGCACCCAGGTCACGCCGGTACGGCGGCCCAGCAGGTCGAGCACCGCGCGTGGCCCCGCCGAGAACCAGAGGTCCAGGGTGGTGGCGTTGTCCGAGACGCGGACGGCGGGCTCGGCGGCCGAGCGCCAGCGGTCCGGGCCGCCGCCGCCGGTGTCGCGGGTGTCGCCGGAGAAGGACCCGGCGGTGAAGGAGGGGTGGGCGGCCCAGGCGTACAGCGGCTTGAGCAGGGAGGCGCAGCGCAGCCGGACGGCGCCGTGGCGGGCGAAGACGGCGCGGGCGGGCGCGCCGCCGTACCCGAGGGTGAACCCGGCGGCCTGCGCGCCCGCGCCGGGCGGCAGGTCGCGGAACATCTCATGAAAGCTCATCGGCGTCTCACGTGTAGACGGCCAGCAGCAGCAGGTAAAGGCCGACGACCGGGATCATAACCAGCCAGCATGACAGGAGCTGCCATTTCAGGGAATTGGATTCCGCCAATCCCATCTGGCCGATCATGTCCGGGTTGGGGAACGGGCCCAGGCCGTCTGTCTGCGCGCTGGCCAGCAGCACCGTGGTCCAGGCGGCCGGGCTGATCCCGAGGGCGGTGGCGACCGGCCCGAAGACCTTGGCCAGCAGTACGGCCTGCGCCGCCGCCGCGCCCGCCACGCCGACCCAGCCCACCAGCGCCACCGCGACGGCGAACAGGTACGGCCCGAGGGCCGACAGCCCGCCGCCGAACTGCGCCACGATGGCGTCGTAGGGCTTCATCGAGTCGATCAGTTTGAACAGGATGGCCAGCAGCCAGAACAGGAAGAAGATGCCGAGCAGCCGGGAGGCCCCCGTGTAGAAGGCGTCCATGATCTTGCCTGGCGCCGTCCAGGATGCCAGCCCCACGACGGTCATCAGCAGCACCATGGCGATCGGCACGAACGTCGCGCCGGCCTTGGTCCAGGCGGCGAAGACGACCAGGACGACGAAGGTCGCAAGGAAGGCCGCGGTGGCCCGCTTGACCGAGGGGGTGGCGGCGGCCCGCTCGGGGTGAGCGGCGCGCTCGGGCGGGTAGGCGAACCGGCCCTCGGTTCGGCGCTGGTTCCACGACACCACCAGGAAGCCGGCGAACCAGATCATCAGCGCGACCGGGCCGCCCGCCGTGAGGACGTACTGCCCCCAGCTCACCGGAGCGGACTGGAAGACCGCGATGGTGGCGGGCGCGAACGGGCTGAGGATCAGTCCGGCCAGGCCGCTGAAGAAGAACATCGCCGCGGTGGCGGGCGGGGTATAGCCGACGACCGCCGCGATCGGGATGATGATGGGCGCGACGATCGCCACCGAGCCGGCCAGCGTGCCGAGCGAGAAGGCCAGTACCGTGCAGGCCAGCATGACGCCGACGCGGACCCGCACGCGGGTGTCCACGCCGATCTTCTCGACGATGCCCATCACCATGTAGTCGGCGACGCCCGTGCGGCGGATGACCTCGCCGAGTCCCGCGCCGAGCATGATGATCACGCCGAGCAGCGCGACGAAGTCGCCCAACGCTTCGAGCAGCAGGCCGCCGATCTCCAGGGGCGGGACGCGGGCCAGGATGATGCCGCAGATGATCGCGGCCATCGTGGCGAGCACCATGTCGACGCCGAACAGCGCCAGGAACGCGTAGACCACGACGGGGAGGAGGCCCCACAGGCCGGGCTGGGGCGCCCAGAGCGCGACCGAAATGCTGACCAGGAGCGCGACCATGAGGAGCACCGCGGCGGCGGCGCGCTGCCGCCGCGACATCTCGATCCGATATATGTTCGCAGGTGAAGTGGGTTCCGCCGACATACCTGGTTCCTTCACAGATTCGTGCACAGCGTAACTGGCCAGTACCGGTCTGCCAATATCGGACGACCGAAGTTATCTATGCGGCCGAATCGGACTCGGCCTGATGGCCCACTGGGCACGGCCCCGATCGGACCTGTTCGGCGGGCCACCCGCTCGGCATGGTGTATCCATTGCCCAAGTCCCATCCGAATACGGCAAGGAATCCATGTACATCCAGCACAGCGCGGCCATCTGGGCGGACCACCCCGAACTCGTCGCCGGCGCGGTACACGCCACGGGCATCGAGCCCGGCGTGTCCGTCGCCGCGCGGGCCGAGCCCTTCTACGCCACCGCGCGCGAGCGGCTGGCCACCGGCCCGGAGAGCGAGTTCCCCGAGATCCAGGCGTGGCGGCGCACGTTCACGCGGATGGGGCTCAAGCCCACGCAGTACCGCTGCGCGTCGGAGTCGCTGCTGCGCCGCTTCCGCAAGGAGGGGGCGCTGCCCCGGATCCACCCGTTGATCGACCTGTGCAACGCGGTGTCGCTGGCCTACGCGATCCCGGTCGCGGCGCTGGACCTGACGCGCATCACGGGCGGGCTCGAAGTGCGCCCGGCTACGGGCGAGGAGGAGTACGAGACCTTCGGCGGCGACACCGAGCACCCCGCCCCGGGCGAGGTGACCTTCGCGGATGAGGCGGGGCGCGCCCACGCCAGGCGCTGGACCAACCGGCAGAGCGGCCTTTCCGCGGTGCGCGACGCCACGACCTCGGTCCTGATCATCGCCGAGGCCACGCACGAGTCCGCGTACGCCGACGTGCCAAGGCTGATCGAGGCCCTGGCCGGCGAGCTGCGCGCGCTGTGGCCGGTCGCCCCGGCCACGGCCGTGCTCTCCTGGGACTCGCCGCGCTTCACGATGCCCGCGCCGGAGGAGGCGCTCAGGCGCTGATCTCCTCGATCAGCTGGTCGAGGAACACGGGGGCGCGGGCCAACACCTCCGAGGTGTACTCGTCGAACACGGCCAGCGCCTCCCGGACCCCGGCGGTGGCGTGGCCGGGCAGGTCGAGCAGCACCCGCTCCTCGACGGACACGTCGCCGCCCACGTGGAAGACGTCGTCACCGGCGGCCAGGGTGACGGCGAAGCGGGCCACCCGCCCGTCCGGCAGTACGAAGTCGGTGCCGACGATCGCGCGGGCGGGATCGAGCCGGGAAAGCGGCTCACGCCGGATGAAGGGGTGCCGCAGCATCGCGAACCCCTCCGCCGCGCGGCACAACGCGGCGAGCAGATCGGCCGCCGCCCGGCTCTCGCTGTCCACCAATAGAGGGTAGATCACTTCCACCCCGCACGTCAGCCCGCCACCGGAACGCGATCCACACCCGAAGCCCGCACAGGACCACCCCGCACAGAGCCGCCGCACACAGGACCGCCGCGCACAGGACCCGGCGAGCCGGGTCGGCGGACCCGGGCGCACCCTGACGCCTGGCGTGCCGCGTGTGGCGCAGGGCCCGGCCGGTACTCGGGCTCCGGGCGTGACCAGCGGGTGCGGCGGTGTGGCGGGGCGGGGGCCGGTATGGTGGCGGT
>NZ_POUA01000372.1 GCF_003236385.1 Spongiactinospora gelatinilytica | reverse complement strand
GTCCTGGCGTGGTCGGTGGGGGTGTGCGCGGTGGCGATCACGCTGCTGCCGCGGTTCGGGTTCGACCAGCTCGTCCATCCCACCTTCTACCAGCGCGACGCGCGGGCGGTGGCGGCGGCCGAAGCCGTGGCCATGGTGCCCTCCGGCGTCGTCGTGGAGGCGGGCAACTCGCTCGGCCCCGCGCTGAGCGCCCGGACCACCGTGCTGCTGTTCGACCACAGGCCGAGGAACGCCCCCTGGGTCGTGGCCGACGTGTCGCGCGCGGAGTTCCCTTTCGGCTCGGCCGACGACCAGCGGAAGCGGGTCGAGGGCCTGATCCTCATCGGCTACCGCATGGTCTACGACCGCGAGGGCATCGTCGTGCTCAACCGCTAGCGCCTAGCGGCGGGGCGCGCGTTCGCGGGCCTGGGCGTAGCAGCGCTCGAAGCCCGAAAGGACGGCGGGCCAAGAGCACTGCACGGGCTCGGTCTCGCGGTTGTGCGCGGCGATCTGCTCGCGCAGCTCGTGGTCGGCGGCCAGTTTGGCGACGCAGGCGGCCATCTCGTCCACGTCGCGGCCGAGCAGCCCCTCCTTGTACGGCCGGACGAAGTCGGCCACCCCGCTCTGCGCCCGCGCGACCACCGGCACCCCGGCCGCCCTGGCCTCCAGGGCGGCCAGGCCGAAGGACTCGCGCGGGGCGGGGGCGACGAAGATGTCGGCCTCGGCCAGCAGGTCGCGGATCTGCTCGCGGGACTGCCTGCCGGGCAGCGTCACCCACCCGGACATGCCGTGGCCGCGCACATGCCGTTCCATGGCCGCCTTGGCCGGTCCGTCGCCGACGATGGTGGCCCGCAGGCCGGGAGTCCGCCGGGCGGCGATCTGGAGGAGCTTCAGCAGTCGTACGGGGTGCTTGCGGGGGGCCAGCCGGCCGACGGCCACGACGTGGACCGGCCCGCCGGGGGCCGCCCGCCGTACCGGGCCGCTGGGACGCCAGCCCGAGATGTCCAGGCCGTTGGAGACCACGTGGACCGGCACCCCGCGCCCGGCGACCGCCCGGATGGGGCGGGCCGCCGCCTCGCTGACCGCCGTGCCCACCAGGCCCCAGCGCCGCCAGCCCGCGGCCTCGCCCAGCAGGCCGTACACGCCCTTGGTGACCGGGTCCCACATGCTGTGCACGGTCACCACCAGCGGCATCCTGGCCCGCGCCGCGGCCCGCGCCGCCATCCAGGCGAACGGCGAGATCGCGCCCGCGTGGACGTGGACCACGTCGGGCCGGCGCGCCGCCAGCAGCCGCAGCATGTGCCCGACGCCGAACGGGTGGACCGGCAGGTCGAACGGCATCGGCGCGACCACCCGGTGGACGCCCGGCAGGGCCTCGCCCGGTGTCGCGGTGGCCACCTCGACCTCGTGACCGGCTTTCGCCTGCGTCGCGGTGAGGTCGGCCACCTGCACTTCGATGCCGCCGAGCCGGGGAAGGTAGCAGTCGCTGACGTGGAGGATCCTCACCGTCTCAGCCTACGGCGATCGACGCCTCGCGTTCTCCGGGCGGACGGCGGGATAGGGTTTGCTCATACCCCCCGAGACGCCGGTGAGCCGCGGGAACGGAGATGAGCGCCATAAGCACAGCAGTCTTCTTCCACGCCCACCCCGACGATGAGGCCCTGCTCACCGCCGGGACCATGGCCATGCTCGCGGCGCAGGGGCACCGGGTGGTGCTGGTGGTGGCCACCGCGGGCGAGCGCGGCCTGGCCGACCTCGCCCCGGGCGATGCGCTGGGCGAGGCACGGATGTCGGAGCTGTACCGCTCGGCCGCGCTGCTCGGCTGCGCCCGGGTGGTCAAGCTCGGCTACGCCGACTCGGGCCTGGGCAGCGCCGGCGGCGTGGCGGACGACCGGCCGGACGACGCGTTCATCGACGCCGACACCGAGGAGGCCGCGCAGCGGCTGGCCGAGGTGCTCAAGGAGGAGTCCGCCGACCTGGTGACGATCTACGACCCTGCGGGCGGCTACGGGCACCCCGACCACGTGCAGGTCCACCGGGTGGGCAGGCGGGCCGCCGAGATCGCGGGCACGCCGATCGTGCTGGAGGCCACGGTCGACCGTGACCTGCTGCTGCGCGCGCTGCGCCTGGCGGGCCGGTTCTACACCTTCCCGCCGGAGTTCGATCTGCGTACCTTCGAGCGGGCGTACTCCCCCGGCGAGGCGATCACCCACCGGGTGAGCGTCCGCCGCTTCGCCCGGCAGAAGCGCGCCAGCATGGCGGCGCACGCCTCGCAGGCCACCGGCGGCGACGGCGACCGGACCCTCGGCATGATGCTGAAGATCCCCGGCCCGCTGTACCGGCTGATCTTCGGCACCGAGTGGTACGTCAGGCGTGACGTCCCGCTCGGCACCCGCCTGAAACACCCCTTCGACATTCCACCAAGGGCCTGAGTAAGGGGCGGCTCGTCCGAAAGGAGGAGCACGGCGACGAGAAGGGCGCGGCAAACTAGAGCCGACATGAAGAACACCCGGATACAGATCCTGCTTTCCGTCGTCTCGCTGGGGCTCGCGGGCTCGCTGATCGTCTTCTTGCCGCAGGTCGTCGGCGCGCTGACCGACAAAGAGGTCTCCTGGGCCCAGATCGGCGCGGAGTTCGCGCAGATGAGCCCGCTGATGGTCGGGCTGATGACGGCCGCGTGGATGGCCAGCCTGGGCGCGTACACGGTGGTGCTCACCCGGTCACTGCCCGGCCTGACGCACCTACAGGCCCTGACGCTCAACGCGGGCAGCAGCGCGGTCAGCAACCTGCTGCCGTTCGGCGGCGCGCTCGGCGTGGCGCTGACGTTCGCCATGACGAAGGGCTGGGGGTTCCCGTTCCGCGCGGTCGTGGTGTCCACGCTGACGACCGGCGTGTGGAACAACCTGTTCCGGTTCATCCTGCCCGCGGTGGGCATCGTGTCGCTGCTGCTCGCCGGGCGGGTGCCCGACCAGCGGATCGCGCAGGCCGGCTGGGTGGGCGCGCTGTCCATCCTGGCGCTGGTGGCGGTGGCCGCCGCCGCGCTGTACTGGGACCGCGCGGCGGCCGTGCTGGGCCGCGGGCTGGACGGCGTGGTACGGCTGGCGCCGCACCGGATCCGCCCGCGCGAGCACGCGGCCTCCGAGGCGCTGGCCCGGCTGCGCACGGACATCGCCGCGATCGTGCGGCGGCGCTGGGCCGGGCTGAGCCTCGGCATGATCGCCTTCCTGGGCTTCCAGTGGCTCATCATGCTCTGCTGCATGTACGCCACCGGGGCCTATCCGGGGCTGGCCGAGTCGATCGCGGTGTTCGCCCTCTCGCGCGTGCTCACCACGGCTCTGGTCACCCCGAGCGGTGCCGGGATCATGGAACTCGGGGTGCTCGCGCTGCTGAACGCCTTCGGCGTGCCGCTGCCCGCCGCGACGGCCGCCGCACTGCTCTTCGGCTTCTGGACCTACACTATCGAAATCCCCATCGGCGGGCTCGCGCTCGGCGCATGGGCACTGCTGCGCAGGCGCAACGGCGGAGCGGATCGGCAGGCAGGTCGGAAGGTCGAGGAGGCGGCCCACATTGAGGCCCGCGGTGAGGTCCACAGTGAGGTTCACGGCGAGGTCCACGGTGACGGCGCCGCGGCGCGAGAGTAGCGTGCCGTCCCGGCGGCCCGCCCTCGTCCCCATACCGGCTTTCCATCACATGGGCGTCGCAGGCCACGCCCGTACCGCAATGCGGCGGTACGGCTTGTGCCCCCTTCGCGAGCACGCATAGCGTGGCGGCTGACATGGTGGCGTTCCGGGTACTTGGGCCGGTCGAGGCATACGACGGCGATGACGAACTCGACCTCGGCGGGCTTCGGCAACGCGCCGTGCTCGCCCGGTTACTGGTCGCACGCGGGCAGGTCGTGCCCGTCGACTCACTGCTGTACGACCTGTGGGACGACGACGCCGCCAAGGGCGCCCAGTCGGGCCTTCAGGTCTACATCTCCCGGCTGCGCCGGGTGCTCGAACCCGGCAGGCCGCGCGGCGGCCCCAATCGGCTGCTGGTCACCGTGGCCTCGGGCTACGCGCTGCGGGTCACCCCCGACCAGGTGGACGCGCTGCGCTTCGAGGAGATGGTGCGCACCGCGGGCGAGAACCTGGAGGCCGACGACCCGGGGGCGGCACGGGCGAGGCTGACCAAGGCCCTGGGCCTTTGGCGGGGCACCCCCTACTCCGATTTCGCCGACCAGCCGTGGGCCGAGGCCGAGGTCAACCGGCTCACCGAGCTGCGGCTGGTGGCCAGGGAACGGCACGCCGACACCGGCCTGCGGCTCGGCATGCCCGCCGAGACCGTGCCCGACCTTGAGGCGCTGACCGCGGAACACCCGCTGCGCGAGGAGGGCTGGCGGCTGCTGGCCCTCGGCCTCTACCGCAGCGGGCGGCAGGGCGACGCGCTCGCCGCGCTCCGCCGCGCCCGCACGATCCTGGCCGACGAGCTGGGCATCGACCCCGGACCCGCGCTGCGCAAGCTGGAGTCCGACATCCTGGCGCAGTCGCCCGATCTGGAGCTTGCCGGGCCACCGCTGCGGCAGGGCCGCCAGGTCCCGGCGGTGGGCGACACCTGGCCGCCGCGGCCGACGTCCACGCCCCCCGACCTGCCCCCGCTGGAGCCGGAGCCGTTCGTCGGCCGGGAGGCGGAGCTGGCCAGGCTGGTCACCGCGGCGGGCCGTACCGGTCACTTCACGGTCGCGGTGGTCAGCGGCGACGCGGGCGAGGGCAAGTCCACGCTGGTGCGCAGGCTCGCGCTGACGCTCGCCGCGGACGGCTGGATCACCGCCGCCGGGGCCTGCCCGGACAGCAGCGCCACGCCGCCCGGGTGGGCCTGGGTGGAGATCTTGCGCACGCTGGTGTCGGGCATCGGCCCCGGGGAGTACGGCCAGTTGCTCGCCCCGCTGCTGGACGACACCGCCCCCGTCCCCGACGACGACATCGCCTCCGGCGGCTTCCGGCTGCACCGCGCGGTCGGCGGCTACCTGGCGGGCATCGCCAAGGAGTGCCCGCTCGTCATCATCCTGGAGGACCTGCACTGGGCCGACGCGCAGACCCTCGCGCTGCTGCGGGCGCTGCCCAGCCTGCTGGCCACCAGCCGGGTGCTGCTCGTGGTCACCGCCAGGGAGAGCGAGATCACCGGCGAGCAGGCCGACGTGCTGGCCGCCCTGGCCAGGCTCGGCCCGGTCCGGGTGGGCCTTTCCGGGCTCGACGCCAAGAGCGTGGCCGAGCTGGTCCGCGCCACCTGCGTGCGCGAGGTCGACGAGGACGCGGTCAGCACGATCGCCGAACGCACCGGCGGCAACCCCTTCTTCGTGCGGGAGACCGTCCGGCTGCTCGACTCGGAGTACACCAGAGGGCGCACCACCTCGGCCGAGGTGCTGACCGGCGTCCCTTCGGGCGTGCGCGACGTGCTGCGCCGCCGGATCGCCCGGCTGCCCGGCCCGGCCCAGCAGATCCTGCTCCAGGCCGCGGTGATCGGCCGGGACGTCGACGTGGACCTGCTGGTCGATGTGGCGGGCGACGAGGACGCGGTGGTGGAGGCCGTCGAGGCCGCGCTGCTCGCCGGGCTGGTCACCGAGCCGGGGCCGGGGATGCTCCGGTTCGACCACGACCTGGTACGCGGCACGCTCTACTCCGACGCCTCGCGGCTGCGCCGCACCCGGCTGCACGCGGCGGTGGCCGCCGCCGTCGAACGCCGCAACCCCGGCGACGTCGCGGCCCTCGCCCACCACTTCGACGCGGCCGGCACGGCGGAGACCGCCGCCAAGGCCGTCCACTACGCCAGTCTGGCCGCCGACCAGGCCGAACGCAGGTTCGCCCACCGGGAGGCGGCCGACCTGTGGCAGCAGGCCATCGACGCGTTCGACCGGGCCGGGCGGGCCGACGACGAGCAGCGCGTACGCGAGCGGCTGCGCCTGTCGCTGCGGCTGATCAAGGCCCTCGGGCTGTGCGGCGACATGGCCGCGGCCCGCAGGCAGCGCCGCGCCGCCATGGACGCCGCGCTGCCGCTCGGCGACCTGGAGCTGACCGCCAGGGTCGCCGCGTCCCTGGCGGTGCCTCACAAGGGCATGGCCCGCGACTTCACCCGCACCGCCTGGGAGATCGTCGACGTCACCGAGAGGGCGCTGATCGAACTCCCCGCCGAGGAGCAGGCGCTGCGCGCCAGCCTGCTCGCCACGCTGGCCCTGGAACTGGAGGGGTCGGCCGGCGGCAGGGGGCACGAGGCGTCCCTGGAGGCCGAGGAGCTGGCCCGGATGAGCGGCGACCCGGCGCTGCTCGCGGTGGCCCTCAGCGGGCGGCTGCGGCAGTCCTACGGCATTCCGGCGGTGGGCGAACGGGAGGCGATCGGGCGCGAGCTGCTCTCGGTGGGCGAGGCGTCCGGGCAGGTCGCCGTGCAGGCGCTGGCTCACCTGGTGCTGATGGAGTGCGCGGCGGCGCGCGGCGACTTCGCCACCGCCGACGCCGAGGTGGCCACGGCCGAGCGGCTGGCCAGGCAGTACGACCTGCCGGCGCCCGCCGCGGTCGGCGCGTGGTACGCGGGCCAGCGCCGGATGATCAGCGGTGACTACGCGGGCGCGGAGCGGGCCTACCGCGACGCGGCCAGGCAGACCGCGCGGGCGGGCATGCTCGAAGGCCGCCAGGACCTCCCGCTGATCACCTCGTTCTGCCTGCACCTGGTGGACGGCAGGGCGGCCGACATGGTCGAGCCGCTGGCCGAGGCCCACCAGCGCGGCGCGAAGTGGACTCTCGACGCCTACGCGCTGGCGCTGGCCTCGGCGGGGCACCAGCGCGACGCCCGCGCGGTGGCCGCCGTGCGCACGCCCGTCCGCCTCGACTTCCTGTACGAGCTGGCGATGACCTGGCGGGCGCTGACCGGGATGCTGCTGGAGGACCGCATGCGGATGCAGGAGTCCTACGACACGCTGACGCCGTTCTCCGACCGGATCGCGGGCGCGGGCACGGGTGTGGTGGCCTTGTGGCCGGTCGCGCTCACGTTGGGCGATCTGGCGGTACGGCTGGGCCTGCCGGACGCCGCCAGGGCGCACTACCAGAAGGCCGTGGCGGTCGCCGAGCGCGTCGGGGTGTCGCGGTGGGTGGAGGCGTCCAGGCAGGCGCTCGCCGCGAACCTGTAGCCGGTGCGCCTCGCCCGGCGGTCCCCACCCCACATGGGGGCCGCCGGGGGCGCGGCTCCTCAGCAACTGAGCTGGAACCGCTCGCTGAGCGCGGCCTTGGCCGGGCGGCCGCCGTTCTCGACGGTCAGCTCCACGCGGTACCAGCCGGGGTTGTTCACGACATCGGGTGCCCAGCGGGCCTCGAACCGGCCGCCGGTGAAACCGGCCGCGGCGGTGGCGTAGGACTTCCAGGCGCGCGCTGACGCGCTCCAGCGCTGGAGCCGCCAGCCGTACAGGACGGTGGCGGTGGGCTCGGCGCCGTCGATCAGGCCGCGCGCGTCCAGCCTCACCGCACAGGGCCGCCCCCCGGCCCCGATCCCGACCG
>NZ_POUA01000371.1 GCF_003236385.1 Spongiactinospora gelatinilytica | reverse complement strand
GCCCCCGGCACCGGAACCCCCGAGCCCGGCGGGCTTTCCGCCCGCGGGCTGCTCGACTCCGTCCGCCGGATCTGCTACGAACTACCCGTGGTGGGGATGGACGTCGTCGAGGTCGCGCCGCCGTACGACCAGGCCGGGATCACCGCCGCGCTCGGCAACCGGGTCGTGCTCGAAGCCCTGTCCGCGATGGCGCGCCGCAGGCGCGACGCGTCCGGGCACCCGCCGTGGGACCCACGTCAGCCGCTGCTGGACGGGCGTTAACGCACGGGCAGCGAAATCCGGCGGACTCAGCCGGTAGGTTTACCTCCTAACATGCAAGTCTCGCGAATGGGAGATCGGCCGCCATGTCCCCCTACCTGCTCGGTCTTCGCCTCTCCGGGCGGCGGGTGCTCGTCGTGGGCGGGGGCCGGGTCGCCCAGCGGCGCATTCCCGCCCTGATCGAGGCCGGCGCCGAGGTCACGCTGGTGTCCCCGAGCGTCACACCGGCGCTGGACGACCTGATCGCCGCCGGGCGGGTGACCTGGCTGGCCCGGCCGTACGCGGTGGGCGACTGCGACGGCGCCTGGCTCGTTCACGCCTGCACCGACGACCGCGCGGTGAACACCGCCGTGGCGGCCGAGGCGGAGGCCAAACGCGTGTGGTGCGTCCGCGCCGACGACAGAGACGCCTCCGCCGCCTGGACCCCCGCCTCCGGCAGGGTCGGCGAGATCACCGTCGCGGTCACCGCCGGCGGCGACCCGCGCCGGGCCGCCGGCATCAGGGACGCGGTGACCGGGGCGCTGCGCGACGGCACGGTCGACGCTCGGCGCAGCCGTACCAAGCCCGTCGGCGTCGCGCTGGTCGGCGGCGGCCCCGGCGATCCGGGGCTCATCACCGTGCGCGGGCGGCAGCTCCTGTCCCAGGCCGACGTGGTGGTGGCCGACCGGCTCGCGCCCCGCGTGCTGCTCGACGAGCTGCCTGCCGACGTGGAGCTGATCGACGCCGCCAAGATCCCCTACGGCCGGGCGCTGGCCCAGGAGAAGATCAACGAGCTGCTGGTCGAGCGCGCCCGCGCCGGGAAGTTCGTGGTCCGGCTCAAGGGCGGCGACCCGTTCGTCTTCGGCAGGGGCGGGGAGGAGATGCTGGCCTGCGCCCGCGCGGGCATCCCGGTGACCGTCGTCCCCGGCATCACCAGCGCAGTCGCGGTGCCCGGGGCCGCGGGCGTACCGGTCACCCATCGGGGGGTCAGCCAGGAGTTCCACGTGATCTCCGTGCACGTCCCGCCGGGCGACCCGCGCTCCACGGTGGACTGGGCGGCGATGGCGAGGTCGGGCGGAACGCTGGTGCTGATGATGGCCGTCGAACGAATCCGCGACGTGGCCGACGCATTGCAACAAGAAGGACGTTCGCCGGAAACTCCCGTAATGGTGGTACAGGACGGTACTCTTCCGACGCAGCGCGCTCTTTTCGCCACACTGTCCACTGTGGCCGAGCGCGTGACCGCGGCTGGAATACGGCCGCCGGCGATCGTGCTCGTCGGCGATGTCGTGAAGGTCGGGCAGGAGGTCGAGATGGTTCGAGCGGAGCGGATTCCGTGAAGTCAGCAGCCAACAGGCCCCCCGGGCTCGGGGACTCCGCCGACGACGACTCCGGCGTGCCCGAGACGGCCGAGCCGGAGAACGTCGGCGAGCAGACCGTGTCATTCCGGCCGATCCGCGACGACGAGCCGGACCCGGGAGCGCAGGACGCCGGGACCGGCGACCCTGCCGAGGCCCCCGGTGACGGCGCCGCCTCGGACGAGGCTGACGAGACCGGCGGGGCGGGCTCATGGGGCGGCGCGTGGGCCGCCGCCTCCGACGTCGATCCCGACGGCCCAACCGACCCAACCGGCCCCACCGGCTCCGAGAAGGAGATCCCGCTGCCCGACGAGGCGGCCGAAGTCCTCGCCGCGGCCCTCGGCTCCCTCAAGGAGACCATCGCCGGCCTGCGCTTCGGCGCGAACGCCCCAGGCGCGCAGGAGGCCGCCAAGGCGCGCGAGGAGATCATCGCCCAGCTCGACAACTACGTCGTGCCCCGGGTGCGGATGAGCACCGCCCCCGCCCTCGTGGTCGTCGCCGGGTCCACCGGCGCGGGCAAGTCCACCCTGGTCAACTCGCTGGCCGGGGCCAGGGTCAGCGCCACCGGCGTACGCCGTCCCACCACCGGCACCCCCGTGCTCGCCTGCCACCCCTACGACCGCGGCCGGTTCGACCAGGGCGGCCTGCTCGGCGGGCTCACCAGGGTCGAGGCCCCCGGCCCCGACACCGGCCCCGGCGACCTCGTGGTGGCCGCCAGCGAGCGGCTGCCGCAGGGCATCGCGCTGCTCGACAGCCCCGACATCGACTCCGTGCGGGAGACCCACCACGACGTGGCACAGCGCATGCTGGACGCCGCCGACCTGTGGATCTTCGTCACCACCGCCGCCCGCTACGCCGACGCGCCCGCCTGGCGGCTGCTGCGGATGGCCAAGGAGCGCGGCGCGCGGCTGGCCATCGTCCTTTCGCGGGTGCCCCCGCGGGCGCGCGAGGTCGTGGTCAAGCACTTCGTCCGCATGCTCACCGAGTACGGCCTGGGCGAGGCCGACCGGTTCGTCATCAGCGAGTGCGCGGTCGAGGACGGCCGGCTGCCGGAGGCCGAGATCGCCGAGCTGCGGATGTGGCTGACCGGCCTTTCGGTGGACGAGGAGCGGCGCGAGCAGGCCGTACGCGCCATGCTGGGCACCGTCCTGGACAGCTTCCGCACCCGTGTCCCGGCCCTCGCCCGCCACGTGGAGGCCCAGGTCGCCTTCCGCGCCGGGCTGCGCGCCGACGTCGACGACGCCTACAGCGGCGCGCTCGCCGAGATCGACGAGGTCACCCGGAACGGCGCGCTGATGCGCGGCGAGGTCCTGGCCCGCTGGCAGGACTTCACCGGCTCCGGCGACCTGGTGCGCACGCTCAGCATGCGCAAGCCCGGCAGGTTCGGCGGCAAGGCCGCCCGGCAGGCCCCCGAACGGCAGCGCGCGCTGAAGTCCGCGCTGCGGGCCGGACTGGAGGCCGTGGTCATCTCTTCCGCGCAGCGCGCCGCGGAGGGCGTGGCCGCGCGCTGGGCCGTTCGCGGCCCGCACGGCGAACGGCTGGCCGCCACCCCCGGCCTCGGCGACGCCACCGACGATCTCGCGCGCCGCACCGGGCGGGCCATCACCGCCTGGCAGGACCACCTCGTCGCGATGATCCGCAAGGAGGGCGTGACGAAGCGGACGGTCGCCAAGACCACCTCCTTCGACGAGGAGTCGCTCGGCCTGGTCTTCACCGTGGGCTTACTCGGGTACGGCATGCCCGAGATCGAGGGCGGTCCCGGCCCGATGCCGCAGCGGCTGCTGCGCGCCCTGCTCGGCGCCGAGTCGCTGCGCAACATCAGCGTCAAGGCCCGCAACGACCTGCGGGCGAGGATCAACACACTGTTCGACGAGGAGACACTGCGCTACGCCAGGGCACTGGACGGCGCGGGCATCCCCGACGAGACCGCCGCGTCACGTTTGTACCAGGCGACGTACAACCTTGAGGCCGCACGATGAGCACTGTTACCACCGGCACACCCTCGATCCCCGCGGGCGGCGGACGCGCCAGGCCCGGCCTCGGCTCCCGCCTGGCCGCCCTGTCCCGCCTGGTCGAACTCGGCGCGGGCACGGTCGATCCCGGACTGCTCGAAGACGCGACGCAGGTCCTGCTGCGTGCGGGCGACCGGCTGAAGCTCTCCTCCGAGCACACCGTGGTCGCGCTCGCGGGCGGCACCGGCAGCGGCAAGTCCTCGCTGTTCAACTCCGTCTCCGGGCTCGAGCTGTCGCCCATCGGCGTACGCCGGCCCACCACGGCCCGCACCCACGCGTGCGTGTGGGGCCTGGAAGGCGCCGGCCCGCTGCTGGACTGGCTGCAGATCGAGTGGCGGCACCGCTTCGCCAGGGCCAGCGCGCTGGACAAGGGCGACGGGCACCTGCACGGCCTGATCCTGCTCGACCTGCCCGACCACGACTCCATCCGCGCGCTCACCGACCACGAGGCCGACCGGCTCATCGGCGTCGCCGACCTGGTGGTGTGGGTGCTCGACCCGCAGAAGTACGCGGACGCCTCCACCCACCTGCGCTACATCGCCGAACTGTCGGGCCACGACGCGGTCACCGTCTACGCGCTCAACCACGCCGACCGGCTGACCCCGGAAGAGCTGGCCGAGTGCGTCGCCGACCTCACCCGGCTGCTGGAGAAGGAAGGCGTCAACAACCCCCGCGTGGTCGCCACCTCCGCGGTTGTCCCGCGCGGCTCGGAAGACCTCAAGGCCGTCCTCGCCGACACCGTCTCCCGGCGCAGGGCCGCGATCCAGCGCCTGGAGGCAGACGTCGAGCGGGTCACCCGCGCCGTGAACGAGCTATTGCCGGGAAGCGACCCGGCCGCGAGCCCCGCCACGGTCGACGCCGCCCGCCGGGTGGGGCTGACCGACGCGCTGTGCGACGCCATCGGCGTCCCGGCCATCGGCGAGGCCATGGAGAACGTCTACGCGGCCCGCTCGGCGACCTGGGTCGGCTGGCCGTACGCCCGCTGGGCCGCCCGGCTCCAGGGCGACCCGCTCAAGAACCTCCGGCTGGGCGAGCTGCGCGCCGAGATCGGCGGCGTGCCGGGCGGCGAGGTGAGCGCCCAGCCCGCAGAGGTGGACAACGCCGTACAGGCACTGGCCGACGGGTTGTCGGCGGGCATGCACGAGTCGTGGCGCAGCCGCGTACGGCAGGCCGCGCGCTCGCACGTACGGGACATCCCGCGCGCGATGGCCGACGAACTCTCCCTCATCGCCCCGCGCCTGGACCGCGTCCCCGGCTCCTGGCGGCTGCTGCAACTGTGGCAGTGGCTGCTGGTAGTGATCTTCGTCGTGGGCGTGGCCTGGTGCGGCGCGACCCTCGCGTACGGCGTGCTGGGCGCGGGCGCGCCCCCGTCCGCCCTCGGCGCCCTGTCCGACGCGAGCGCCCTCCCCTGGGTCGGCCTGATCATGGCCTCCGCCCTCGGCCTCGGCGTCCTGTCCGCCGTGGCCGCCCGCAACTTCGTGGTCCTGGCCGCGGGCAAGGAACGCGAACACGTCGAACGCGAGATGCGCCGCCGCGTCGCCGCCCTGTCGGAAAGCCTGGTCATCGCCCCGCTGGAGCACGAGCTGGGCCGCCACCACGACTTCTACGAGGCCCTTCGCAGCCTTGCACCGTAGCTCTCGTACGCACGTCAGCGGGGGCCGAAGGCCATGAAGACCGCGCCGTACGGGTTCGGGTAGGTGGGCAGGGGCCACGGGCCGTAGCCGGACTGGACGTACAGCATGCCGTGCGCGACCACGACCCCGCCCCCTGCGGCGATCTGCCCGCCGCGGCCGGTCAGCCCGTTCACCCCCTGGACGGCCTGCATCGTGTCGTACGCCCACAGCACCTCGCCGGTCTCCGCCGAGTAGGCGCGGATCTTGCCGTCCGTGCTGCCCTCCCACACCAGTCCGGGCGTGCTGGAGACGGCCGGGGTGTGAGCGAGCAGGCAGACGTCCGGATACTGCGCCGCGCCGCCGGTGGTGCAGCCGTCGGCCGGGTTGGGCGTCTTCCACAGCAGGCGGCCGGTGGCCGGGTCGAGCGCGAACAGCGTGCCCGGATCGGCCAGGTTGGTGGCCACGTAGAGCCGTTCGCCGTCGTGGCTGGAGCCCCACGGGATCCCGCTCGCTCCCCCGGGCCGTGGGGCGGCGAGGGCCCGCTGCCACACGATCCGCCCGGTGCGCGCGTCCAGCACGTGGTACACGCCGGACTTCTGGCCGATCCCGATCAGGGCACGCCCGCCGGCCCTGAACAGGTTGGGCGCGGCCCCGAGGTCGAAGTCGAGGGCGGTGCCGTCGGGCAGGTTGGGGCAGTATCCGGGGTCTCCCGGCGCGGGATAGAAGCATTCGAGGCGCCAGGTGTCCACGTCGGTCATCTTGCGGGTCCAGCGGGGGCGACCGGTGTCGGCGTCGATGGCCAGCACGGAGTCGTAGTGCCCGGCGCTGCCGGTGTAGTTCTGGCCGGTGCCGACGTAGACCGTGCGGGTGGCCGGGTCGATGGCGGGACTGCTCCACACGCCGCCGCCCGAAGGGGCGTAGCGGGTCCTGCCGTTCGGCCAGGTGCCGGCCTGGACCGGCTCGGGGATGGTGTAGAACCGCCACACCTGCTCGCCGGTGTCGGCGTCCAGGGCGTTGAGGTGGCCGCGGAACCGGCAGCAGTCGTGGTCCTTGCCCAAGGTGAACTCCCCGCTGGCGACGCCCACGTAGACCCGATCTCCGTGGACCAGGGGGGAACTGGTCACCTCGGCCGACAGCGTGTCATCCAGCCTCCTGGACCAGGCGAGCCTGCCGGTGCGCTGGTCCAGGGCGTAGAAGTAGCCGCGGGTGTCGCCGAAGAAGACCTTGCCCCTGGCGACGGCGGGGCCGTCCTGGACCTTGACCTCTCCCTGGCCGACCGTGGCCAGGTCGAACTCCCACTTGGGGGCGCCGGTCGCGGCGTCCTTGGCGTACATCTTGCCTTCGGGGGAGCCGAAGTAGACGGTGTCACCGACGACGGCGGGCTGGCTGCGCGGGTTGCCCGCTGCCTTCGGGTAGGTGAAGGCCCATTTGAGTTCCAGGCCGGCGACGTTGCGGGGGGTGATGTCGCGCTCGGCCGCGTTGTGCCGCAGGCCCCACGGGCCCTGCTGCCACATCGGCCAGTCCCCGCGGCCCGGCGTGCCTGCGGAGGTTCCGGGCGTGGGGGTTCCGCCCGTGGGGGTGGCGATGGCGGGGGTGCTGGTCACGGTGCCGGTCACCGCGAGGCACAGCGTGATCATCGCCGCGGCCGACGCCACCGCCAGTCGAGGAAGCCGTCTACGGGTCGTCATTGACCTCTCCTCGTCCGCTTCGGTATGCGCCTGATTAGGTCTCCCTTGCGAACAGTCACCAACCATCGCCTACGGTGACGATTCCCTATCGGTTTCCCTTTGGGCCGCGCGAGCGGTTATCCACAAGCGGACGGCCTGGGGCCTGTCATCCACAGAACGGCATTCGGCCGCTCCCCGCCCAAGCCGTCTGGGCCACCGTGGTTGCCGTAGGGCGGGCATGAGGCCCGCCATCCAGGAGGCATCCTCATGAATGACATTCAGATCACCATCAACGGCCATGTGGTCGCGGCCCCACGCCTGTACACCTTCTCCGACGGTTCCCGAGTGACCTCACTACGCGTCTGCACCACCAGCCGCTACTTCGACAAACGCACCTCCGAGTGGCGCGACGGCGAAAAGATCTTCTTCGCCGTCCGCTGCTGGCGCGCCCTCGCCGACAACGTCGCCCAGTCCATCCGCATGGGCCAGCCGGTCGTCGTCCACGGCCGCCTGCGCATCCGCGAGTTCGGCCCCGAGGGCGAGCGCCGCTTCATGGCCGAGGTCGAGGCCACCTCAGTAGGCCACGACCTCCGCTGGGGCATCGGCACCTTCAGCAAACCCCCGCGCCTCGGCCCCGC
>NZ_POUA01000370.1 GCF_003236385.1 Spongiactinospora gelatinilytica | reverse complement strand
GAGGAGCGGCGGGGGGAGGCTCGGCAGGGGCGTCGAGGCGCGGGCCCACGCCCAGCTTCTCCTTGATCTTCTTTTCGATCTCGTTGGCGATGTCGGGGTGCCCCTTGAGGAAGTTTCGCGCGTTCTCCTTGCCCTGGCCGAGCTGGTCGCCCTCGTAGGTGTACCAGGCGCCGGACTTGCGGACGAAGCCGTGCTCCACGCCCATGTCGATGAGGCCGCCCTCGCGGGAGATGCCCACGCCGTAGAGGATGTCGAAGTCGGCCTGGCGGAAGGGCGGGGCCATCTTGTTCTTGACGACCTTGACGCGGGTGCGGTTGCCGACCGGCTCGGTGCCGTCCTTGAGCGTCTCGATGCGCCGGACGTCGAGCCGGACCGAGGCGTAGAACTTCAGCGCCTTGCCACCGGTCGTGGTCTCGGGCGAGCCGAACATGACGCCGATCTTCTCGCGGAGCTGGTTGATGAAGATCGCGGTCGTGCCCGTGTTGTTCAGCGCGCCGGCGACCTTCCTGAGCGCCTGGGACATCAGGCGGGCCTGGAGGCCGACGTGGCTGTCGCCCATCTCGCCCTCGATCTCGGCCTTCGGCACCAGGGCCGCGACCGAGTCGATGACGATGAGGTCGACGGCGCCGGAGCGGATCAGCATGTCGGCGATCTCCAGCGCCTGCTCGCCCGTGTCGGGCTGGGAGACCAGCAGCGCGTCGGTGTCGACCCCGAGCTTGCGTGCGTATTCGGGGTCGAGGGCGTGCTCGGCGTCGATGAACGCCGCGATGCCCCCCGCCCGCTGCGCGTTGGCCACCGCGTGCAGGGCGACGGTCGTCTTACCGCTGGACTCGGGACCATAGACCTCTACGATCCGGCCGCGCGGGAACCCGCCGATGCCCAAGGCGACGTCGAGCGCGATGGAACCGGTCGGAATCACCTCGACCGGGGGACGCGTGTCGTCGCCGAGGCGCATGACCGAGCCCTTGCCGAACTGGCGCTCGATCTGGGCGAGCGCCGTCTCAAGGGCCTTTTCGCGGTCATTGGGTGCCATGGATGCCCCCTGGAAGGGTGTCGTGGTGTGTCGTTATCGTCGCGTGAAAGCTACGCGCTGCCACCGACATTTTCCGGCGCTCGGCCGTAGTCGGTCGCTCCAATATAGCCGAACGGCTGTTCGATCGCCCGCGAACACGCGTCCCGCACCCATCCTCCGGGCGACATTCCCGGGCATTCCGGTCGACCTGTTGTCACTGTGCTGACCTGGAGTGATCCTGGAGGGAGACGACTGCGAGGTGCCCCGTGACAAGCACGTTCGCCGAGCAACGCCGCGCCTACCTTGACGAGCTGTCCGCCCGCCTGCCCGAACGCGGGCTGATCGGCAGGATGCTCGGGGGCTCCGACCCCATGCTGTGGATCTGGCATCCCACCACGGGCAAGCAGACCATCGTGTTCGCCACGCCGTCCAAGAACGGCTGGCTGTTCCTGTGGTCCCCCGGCGGCCAGGAAGGGGCCGACCTTCCCGAGCAGGCCGCCGACATGGTCAAGGAGCTGCTGGCGGAGGATCGCTGAACGGCCGGGCGAAGGTCAGCGGAGCTTGGCGTCGACGTCGGTCACCTTGCACACCGCCCGCCACACGGTCTTCGCGGCCACGCCCTCGGCCAGCGCCTGGGTGACCGTCCGCCCGCCCAGCTCGGCGATGACGTAGTCACGTGCCCACGACTCGGCGTACGCCTCGCCGAAGTGCCGGCGCATGCGGTCCCAGAAGTCGGATAGACGCATCACCCCAGTATGGGGCAAGCAACGGGTGGCACGTCCCTTTGGGCCCTCGGCCCGCGCTTGAGGTACGGCGGCGCTTGGGTAGAACCCCGCCATGGCGAAGCTCCCCCTTATCGGCGTCGTCGCCGGCGTGCTCGCCGCGACCGTCCTGGCGCTCACCCCCGCTCAGAAGACCGCCCGCCGCGCCCGCCGCCGTGCGCTGCTCTCGCAGGTCCGCGCCGCCGTCCAGCAGGAGAAGGCCGCGCGCTCCGAGCGGCGCGGCGCCACCGCAGAGCCGTTCACCCGCGTCCGCCCGCGCCGGCCCAAGGGCACCCGCCGCCGATGCGGCGGATGAGGGGCACGGCGGCCGGGCCGCATGGGTAGAGGCGGTCAGAGCACGCGGGAGCCGTACATCTCGCCGAGGGGGTCGGCGAGGAGTTCGAGGCGCGCGTTGTCGGGGTCGCGGAAGTAGATCGACGCGCCGCTCTCGATGTCGTGCGGCACGCCGGCCGCTTCGAGCCTGCCGCGCAGCCGTTCCCAGGTGGCCGGGTCCACGGAGATGGCGATGTGGTGCAGCCCGCCCAGCACCTCGCGGTAGGGGCCGAGGTCGAGCCCGGGGAAGTCGAAGAAGGCGAGCAGGTTGCCGTTGCCGATGTCGAAGAAGAAGTGACTGGACCCCTTGTAGTCGCGGTTCTCCACGATCTCGGTGAGCGGGAACTCCAGCAGGTCCTGATAGAAGGCGATGGTGCGCTCCACGTCGGAGGACAGGAGCGCGACGTGGTGAAGGCCGCGCGCGCTGCTCGGCGGGCGGTGGTCGCGCACGTGCGAGGATCTGATCCGGGCCCTGGCCGCTTCGATCGCCGCGTGGTCGATGCTCATATCCGTCCTCTATCTCCGCCGCTATCCCCCCTCAATCCCCCACGAAGGCGACATTCTGCTGATCAGAGCCGGTGGACCGGCGGCAGGGCGCCCGGCGGAATTGTCGGTGGCACGTTGCATCATGGGGCCATGACCGGTTCGTCGCTCGTCCATTTCACCGACCTGACCAGGCAGTGGTTCGCCGCCGCGTTCGCCGCGCCCACCGCCGCGCAGGAAGGGGCGTGGGCGTCGATCGCCCGGGGTGACAACACCTTGGTGGTGGCCCCCACCGGTTCGGGCAAGACGCTGGCGGCGTTCCTGTGGTCCATCGACCGGCTCGCCGCCGAGCGGGCGGGCGACCCGCCGCAAGACGGCGGGCGCGGCTGCCGGGTGGTCTACGTCTCGCCGCTGAAGGCACTGGCGGTCGACGTCGAGCGCAACCTGCGCGCGCCGCTGACCGGCCTCCGGCAGACCGCCGTGCGCCTGGGCGTGCCCGCCCCGCAGATCTCGGTCGCCGTCCGGTCCGGCGACACGCCCGCCGACGACCGCCGCAGGTTCGCCGCCAAGCCGTCCGACATCCTGATCACCACCCCCGAGTCGCTGTTCCTGCTGCTCACCAGTCAGGCCAGGAGCGCGCTCGCCGACGTGGAGACGGTCATCGTCGATGAGGTCCACGCGGTCGCCGCGACCAAGCGCGGGGCCCATCTGGCGCTGAGCCTGGAGCGGCTCGACGCGCTGCTGCCCCGTCCCGCGCAGCGGATCGGCCTTTCCGCGACGGTCCGGCCGGTCGGGGAGGTGGCGGCGTTCCTGGGCGGGGCGCGCCCCGCCACGGTGGTCCAGCCGCCGTCCGACAAGGTGATCGACGTCGATGTGGTCGTCCCCATCGAGGACATGACGGAGCTCGACGCCCCGGCGCGCGGCGGGGCGACGACCGGCGAGGAGCCCGAGTCGTGGGCGCCGGAGCCCGACTCGGCCAAGCGCTCCATCTGGCCGCACGTCGAGGAGCGGCTGCTCGACGTGATCGAGGCCAACCGCTCGACGATCGTCTTCGCCAACTCCCGGCGGCTGGCAGAGCGGCTGTGCACCCGGCTCAACGAGCTGGCCTACACGCGGGCCGGCGGCGTGCTGGCCGCCGCACAGCCGATCCCCGCCGAGATGATGGCCCAGGCGGGGGCGAGCAAGGGGGCGATCCCGGAGATCGTGCGGGCGCACCACGGGTCGGTGTCCAAGCAGGAACGGGCGCAGATCGAGGAGGCGCTGAAGTCCGGGCGGCTGCCCGCGGTGGTGGCCACCTCCAGCCTGGAGCTGGGCATCGACATGGGGTCGGTCGACATGGTGGCGTGCGTCGCGGCCCCGCCGAGCGTGGCGAGCGGCCTGCAGCGCATCGGCAGGGCCGGGCACCAGGTGGGCGCGGTGTCCCGTGGGGTGATCTTCCCCAAGTACCGCGGCGACCTGGTGCAGACCGCGGTGGTGGCCGAGCGGATGAAGGCGGGCGCCATCGAGGAGCTGCGCTATCCGCGCAACCCGCTCGACGTCCTGGCCCAGCAGATCGTCGCGATGACCGCGATGGACGACTGGACGGTCGATGACCTGGAGGCGGTGCTGCGGCGGGCCGCCCCCTACGCCACGCTGCCGCGCAGCGCGCTGGAGGCGACCCTCGACATGCTGGCCGGGCGCTATCCCAGCGAGGAGTTCGCCGAGCTGCGCCCGCGCATCGTGTGGGACCGCGTGACCGGCACGCTGCGCGGCCGTCCCGGGGCCCAGCGGCTGGCGGTCACCAGCGGCGGCACGATCCCCGACCGCGGCCTGTTCGGGGTGTTCCTGGTCGGGGAGAAGTCGTCCAGGGTGGGCGAGCTGGACGAGGAGATGGTCTACGAGTCGCGGGTCGGCGACGTGTTCGTGCTGGGCGCCACCTCCTGGCGGATCGAGGACATCACGACCGACCGGGTGCTGGTCTCCCCCGCCCCCGGGCAGCCGGGCAAGCTGCCGTTCTGGCACGGCGACACGGCGGGCCGGCCCGCCGAGCTGGGCCGGGCGATCGGCGAGTTCCTGCGCGGCATGGCCGGGGGCGACGGCGAGGAGCGGGTCAGGGCGGCCGGGCTCGACGACCACGCGACCGCCAACCTGCTGGCCTACCTCGACGAGCAGCGGGAGGCCACCGGCTACGTGCCCGATGACCGCACGCTGCTGGTCGAGCGGTTCCATGATGAGCTGGGCGACTGGCGGGTGGTGGTCCACACGCCGTACGGCGCGCGGGTGCACGCCCCCTGGGCCCTGGCGATCGGGCGGCGGCTGCGCGAGCGTTACGGCACCGACGTGCAGGCCGTCCACTCCGACGACGGCATCGTGCTGCGCGTGCCCGACACCTTCGAGGGCGCGCCCTCCGACGTGGCGGCCTTCGACCCGGAGGAGATCGAGCAGATCGTGGTCGAGGAGCTGGGCGGGTCGGCGATGTTCGCCTCCCGGTTCCGGGAGTGCGCGGGGCGGTCGCTGCTGTTGCCCCGGCGCAGTCCGGGCAGGCGTACGCCGCTGTGGCAGCAGCGGCAGCGGGCCGCGCACCTGCTCGGCGTGGCCGGTTCCTACGGCTCGTTCCCCGTGGTGCTGGAGACGATGCGCGAGTGCCTGCAAGACGTCTTCGACGTGCCCGGCCTGGTGCGGCTGATGCGTGACATCGCCGCCAGGAGGGTGCGCGTGGTGGAGGTGGAGACCTCCCAGGCGTCGCCGTTCGCGGCGTCGCTGATGTTCGACTTCGTCGGCGCGTTCATGTACGAGGGCGATGCCCCGCTGGCCGAGCGCCGCGCCCAGGCCCTCGCGCTGGACACCCGGCTGCTCGCCGAGTTGCTCGGCCAGGCCGACCTGCGGGAGCTGCTCGACCCCGACGTGATCGCCGACACCGAGCGCGAGCTGGCCCGCCTCGACCGGCCGCTGCGCGACGCCGAAGACCTCGCCGACCTGCTTCGCTCGCACGGGCCGCTGCTGGCCGACGACGTGCGGGTGCGGGAGGGCGATCCGGGCTGGCTGACGGGCCTGGAGCGCGACCGCCGGGCGATCCGCGTGCGGGTGGCGGGGGTGGAGCAGTGGGCGGCCATCGAAGACGCGGGCCGGTTGCGCGACGCGCTGGGCGCGCCGCTGCCGGTAGGGGTCCCGGTCGCCTTCCTTGAGCCGGTGGCCGACCCGCTGGGCGACCTGGTGGCGCGGCACGCCCGCACCCGGGGGCCGTTCCCCGCGAGCACGGCGGCGGCCCGGTTCGGGCTGGGCGTCGCCGTGGTGAGCGACGCGCTGGCCCGGCTGTCGGCGAGCGGCCGGATGGTGGGCGGCGAATTCCGGCCCGGTGGGCGGGGCGAGGAGTGGTGCGACGCGGGCGTGCTGCGGCTGCTGCGCCGCAGGTCGCTCGCGCGGCTGCGCAGGGAGGTCGAGCCGGTCGCACCGGAGACCTTCGCGGCTTTTGCTCCGGTGTGGCATGGGATCGCCGGTTCGGCGGTCGCCGACCGGTCCGAGCGACCCGACGGTGCGGCGTACCTCCGGCGGCCCGGCGGCGGGCATGGGCCGGGCCGGGCGATGGACGCGCTGGTCAACGCGATCGAGCAGTTGCAGGGGGCCGCCGTGCCCGCGTCGGCGCTGGAGACGCTGGTGCTGCCGTCCCGCGTGCCCGGCTACTCCCCCGCGCTGCTGGACGAGCTGACCGCGTCCGGCGAGGTGATCTGGGCCGGGCAGGGCGCGCTGCCGGGCGGCGACGGCTGGGTGTCGCTCTACTTCGCCGACACGGCCCCGCTGCTGCTGCCCGAGCCGGCCGAGATCACCCGCACGCCGGTGCACGAGCAGATCCTCGCGGTGCTGGGCGGCGGCGGGGCGGTGTTCTTCCGTGAGCTGGCCAATCAGGTGTTCAGCAGGGCGCTGCCCGACGGCGCCGAGGCGGTGCCCGATGACGCGGCCCTGTCCAGGGCGCTGTGGGACCTCGTGTGGTCCGGTCAGGTGACCGGCGACACGCTGGCCCCGCTGCGGGCGACGCTCGGCACCGGGCGGCCCGCCCATCGCCCGGCAGGCGGGCGCAGGCGGCGCGCGGTGCTGCCGACCCGCAGCGGGCCGCCGACCGTCGGCGGCCGGTGGTGGGCGCTGCCCGCCCCCTCACAAGACGGCACGCAGCGCGCCCACGCACAGGCCGAGGTGCTGCTCGAACGGCACGGCGTGGTCACCAGGGGCGCGGTCGCGGGCGAGCGGTCGCCCGGCGGCTATTCGGCCGTCTACCAGGTGCTCCGGGCGTTCGAGGAGGGCGGCCGGTGCCGGCGGGGCTACTTCGTGGAGGGGCTCGGCGGAGCCCAGTTCGCGCTGCCCGGCGCGGTCGACCGGATGCGCGCGATGGCCCCGCCCGCGGGCGGTTCCGGCCGGTCGGCGGGCGAGACGGGCGCGCGCCGGGCGGTGGTGCTGGCCGCCGCCGACCCGGCCAACCCGTACGGCGCGGCGCTGCCCTGGCCGGTCCATCCCGGCGAGGTCGCCCACAAGCCGGGGCGCAAGGCCGGGGCGCTGGTGGTGATGGTCGAGGGGCACCTGGTGCTGTACGTCGAGCGCGGCGGCAAGACGCTGCTGTCGTTCGCGGGCGACGACCGGGTGCAGTCCGCGGTGGACGCACTGGCCCTCGCCGTACGCGACGGGGCGCTCGGCAAGCTCACGGTCGAGCGCGCGGACGGCGCCTCGATCAACGACTCCCCACTGGCCGCCGCACTGGAGGCGGCCGGCTTCCACCCCACCCCCCGCGGCCTGCGGCTACGCGCCTGACCCCGAACAGGGGCGGCTCGATGCCGGAAGCCTCCAGGAGCCGGCCCACATCCGGGGGCCGTGTGCGCGTATGAGCGGCCACGGGCCCGCCCCCTCTACGGGCCCGGGGCCGCGCCCCATGGGGCGGGTCGAACGCTGGGTGGTCTTCAGTGGCGAGGGGTCTTGT
>NZ_POUA01000036.1 GCF_003236385.1 Spongiactinospora gelatinilytica | reverse complement strand
CCCCCACCGCCACTCCCAGGGCCCGGAGCCGGCCCCCTGATGTCGTGCGGGTGCGGGCAGGGAGTGATGACATCGTGGGCTCCCCCGGATGGTGCGAGTGATCGATATTCCCTGGAGTGCCCGCCTGGCTCCGAGGAGTAACTTCCTCGAATGTATCGGGGGGAGGCGCGAGATTTGTGCTTCACCCTCCATGATGGTGTGTATGGCGGAGGCGATCTACGTCGGCGGGCTGCTCGTGGCGACGCCACGGCTCGACGACCCCAACTTCCGGCGTAGTGTGGTGCTGGTCCTGGAGCATGATCAGGACAGCGGCACTCTCGGGGTGGTCCTCAACAGGCCGAGTGACATCTCGGTCACTCAGGTGCTGCCCACCTGGGACGCGCTGGTGAGCGGGCCGTCCGTGCTGTTCCAGGGCGGGCCCGTGCAGACCGACAGCGCGCTGGCGCTGGCGGCGGTGCCGAGCGGGGAGGAGCCGCTGGGGTGGCGCCGGTTGCAGGCGGGCATTCCCGCGGTCTCCAGGCTGGGCACGGTCGATCTGGACGCGCCCCCGGAGATCCTGGCGGGGGAGATCGCGCAGATGCGGATCTTCGCCGGCTACGCCGGATGGACTCCGGGGCAGTTGGAGTCGGAGATCGCCGAGGGCGCCTGGTACGTCGTGGACGCCGAGCAGGGCGACACCTTCTTCTCCGACCCCGAATCGCTCTGGCGCGCCGTACTGCGCCGCCAGCCCGGGGAACTGGCCTTCGTGGCGACCTGCCCGGACGACCCGACCCTCAACTGACCCTCCGGCTCCCTAGATGCCGTCGAGCGTGTCCCAGCCCGGGCGGAAGGAGCGTTCGGCGAGCGTCAGGGTCTCGTCCACCCGTGCCACGAGCGCGGCCAGATCCTCCTCGTGCGCGCCCGCGCACTCGAAGCCGACCCGGGCGGCGGCCGTGACGAAGGCCACGACCAGACAGGCCCGCCGATCGGGCGGCCCCTCGGCGCCCTGCCTGCGGGCGACCAGGCCGGCCAGCCGGCTCTCCAGCCCCGCAGCCCGCCCGACCGCCGTGCTCAGCAGGGCGGGAGTGGCGTCGAGCAGCCTGCGGGTCTTCGTGTAGCGTTCCTTGTCCGCCTGGCCCGAGGCGGTGAGGCCGCGGGTGACCGTACGGAAGGTGTTGATCAGCGCGGTCCCCGGTGACTCCCCGGCGGGGCGCGACTCAAGCTCCTCGGTCACGGCGATCTCCAGATCGGCCATGTGGTAGAGGGCAAGGTCGTCCTTCCCGGCGAAGTAGCGGAAGAAGGTCCTGGGGGAGACCTCGACCGCCGCGGCGATCTGCTCGATCGTCGTGTGTTCGTACCCCTGCGCGAGGAAGAGGTCGAGTCCCGCGTCGATGAGGGCGTGGCGGGTCTTGAGCTTCTTCCGCTCGCGCAGGCCGATCTGACCCATGGTCGTCATCCCTTCGCCACCTTCATGACACAGTGTGCCATCAATCACTATGTGACACTTGCGGGGCTTTGTCGATTGTCAGTGACTGTCACTATGGTGAAAGATCTTTCAGGTTAAGGGGATGGCAGAGCATGGGGTGCCCTGCTGAGTTAAGGGGGACGTTTCGTGATGGCGCATGCGAAGACAGTGGACGGCCCACTGTCCGGCTCGCCGACCGGAAGACGGGCGCAGGGGCACCGTGGCTCACGTTGATCGCGGTGTCGCTCGGCGTGATCATGGTGATGCTCGACGGCACCGTCGTCGCCATCGCCAACCCGGTGATCGCCACCGAGCTGGGCGCGTCGCTCGCCGAGATCCAGTGGGTGACCAGCGGCTACCTGCTCGCCCTCGCGGTCTTCCTGATCACCGCGGGAAAGCTCGGCGACCTGTTCGGGCACAAGCGGGTGTTCATGGTCGGCATCGCGGGCTTCGCGCTGACCTCGCTCGCCATCGGGCTGTCCCAGGGCATCGGCTGGCTGATCGCCTTCCGCGTCCTACAGGGGCTTTTCGGCGCGCTGCTCCAGCCCGCCGCACTGGCCCTGCTGCGGGCCGCCTTCCCTGGTGAGCGGCTGAACATGGCGATCGGGATTTGGGGCGCCGCGATCGGCGTCTCCAGCGCGGCGGGCCCGATCGTCGGCGGCGTCCTGGTCGAGAAGGTCAACTGGCAGTCGGTCTTCTTCATCAACGTCCCGGTCGGCCTGGTGGCGCTGGTGGTCGGGCTGGTCGTGATCAAGGAGAGCCGGGCCGGGGCGCTGTCGCGCATCGACTGGCTGGGCGTGCTCCTGCTGTCCGGCGCGATGTTCTCGCTGGTGTGGGCGATCATCAAGGCGCCGGAGTACGGCTGGGGCGATGCCAAGACCATCGCGTTCGGCGCCGCCACCCTCGTCCTCGGCGCGCTGTTCGCCTGGTGGCAGACCAAGGCGCGCGAGCCGCTGCTGCCGCTCGGCCTGTTCAGGAACGCTTCGGTGTCCATCGGCACGGTGCTGATGATCCTGACCGCGTTCTCCATGTTCGGGGCGATGTTCTTCCTCACGTTCTTCTTCCAGGGCGTCCACGGGCTGACGCCGCTGGACGCGGGGCTGCGGATGCTGCCGATGAGCGCGGGCATGATCGTCGCGTCGCCGCCGGCCGGGTTCCTGATCGGCCGGCTCGGGCCGAAGATCCCGATCGCGGGCGGCATGCTGATCACCGCGGTCTCCATGTTCCTGCTCTCCCGCCTCGGCATCGACGCCGCGTTCGCGGACACCGCGATCCCGTTCGCGCTGCTGGCGTTCGGGCTGTCCCCGGTGATGGTCGGCGCGACCGAGATCATCGTGGGCAACGCCCCGGTGGAGCTGAGCGGGGTGGCCGGCGGTCTTCAGCAGTCGGCCATGCAGGTCGGCGGCTCGCTCGGTACGGCGGTGCTCGGCGCGATCGTCGTGGCCAAGGTCGCAGACGTGCTTCCCGGCCACTTCACCGCCCAGGGGCTGCCCGCCCCGACCGCCGGTCAGGTTGACCTGATGAAGGACGCCGTGGCGTACGGCCAGGCGCCGGTGCCGCCGGGCCTGCCCGACCAGGCGGTGCAGGCGATCACCACCGCGTCGCACCTGTCCTTCCTGGACGGCATGCACCTCGGTTACACGGTCAGCGCCGCGGTGGCCGTGCTGGCCGCCCTGCTTGTCGTCTTCGTCCGGGCGGGGCGTAAGATCGATGGGCCTTCCGTGCACGTCGGCTGAGTACGGGGCCCCTCGTGCGCATAGACTCGTTGAGGTGAGCACGAAGATCCTTCCCGAGGGCGATGTCCGCCAGGAGCTCTCCCACGACGGAGACCACGAGCGATTCGCCCACTACGCCGACCGGAACAAGATCACCGAAAGCATGGTGACCGGGACCCCGATCCGTGCCCTCTGCGGCAAGGTGTGGGTGCCCAGCCGAGACCCGAAGAAGTATCCGGTCTGCCCGGAGTGCAAGGAGATATACGAGGGCCTGCCCAAGGGCGAGCCGGAAAAGTCCGAGTGACGATGCCGGGATCGCGCAGTGCCGCGGTCCCGGTCCGTCGTGTGCCATGCCCCGGGCCCGGGGGCGGACGCGGGGGCGTCCGCCCGGATTTCGCCGATGACTCGGGCCCCTCGGGAGTGTTGCTCGCCTACTGTGCGCGGCCGTGCCGTTACGGTCTGGATAGCGCCGCGGTGCGGCGGATCTGACCGGCACGTGCCAGGTCCGGCACGGGTGAGACTCGGGGGAGTGCATGGCCCGGCGTTCGATCGCCGCTATTGCGGTATGCCTGTTCGCGTTCGGCACGTCAGGATCGGGTGTGGCCGGCCACGCGGAGAGGGGGCCGGGCGAGGTCCATGCCCATGGTGACGACTGCCCGCCGTACGCGGCGCGCGTCCCGGGGCCGGGCGCCCGGGCCGGGGTGCGTGAGCTGTCGCCGCAGGAGGCCCGGCGGATGGTCGCCGACCTCGACGCGCGGGCCCGGCGGCTGCGGGTCGTCCCCACCGGGGCGATCAACGTGCCGCTGTGGGTGCACGTGATCGACGGCGGGCGGCGGATCAGCAGGGAGTCGGTACGCGACCAGATCGACGCGCTGAACGCCGCGTACGGCGGCCGGTTCGGCGGCGCGGACACCCGCGTGAGGTTCAAGCTCGCCGGGATGACCTCGACCGCCAATCCCGCCTGGTTTCGCGACCCGCTCGGCCACGAGCAGGAGATGAAGCAGGCCCTGCGCCGGGGCGGCCCGTCCGCCCTGAACCTCTATATCGCCGAGTTGAACGAGGTCGTCCTCGGCTATGGCACCTATCCCTACTGGTATCGCACCAACCCGGTGCTGGACGGCGTGGTGATCGACTGGCGCAGCATGCCGGGCGGCACGATGCGGACCTTCAACCGCGGCTTCACCGCGGTCCACGAGATCGGCCACTGGCTCGGCCTGCTGCACACCTTCGAGAACGGCTGCGCCGAGCCCGGCGACGGCGTGGCCGACACCCCGCCGGAGGCGTACGCCACCGAGGGCTGCCCGGACACCAAGGACACCTGCCCGCTGTCCGGCAAGGACCCGTTCCACAACTTCATGGACTATGCCCACGATCGGTGCATGTCGGAGTTCACCCAGGGGCAGGCTGTCCGGATTCGCACTGCATGGGCGGCTTACCGCATGGTTGGGCGGAGTTCTACGCTTAGCAGGTGACAGCACCGACCACAGTAGACGCTCCATACTCCACCCCAGGAATCTTCAGCCCCCGGTACCGTACGGCGACCTCCGGCATCCTGCTCGTGATCACTCTGATCGCGTTCGAGGGTATGTCGATCGGGGCCGCGATGCCCGCGATCTCCAAGGATCTCCAGGCCATCGACCTGTACGGGTGGAGCTTTTCGGCGTTCTTGATGGCCGGTCTGTTCGTGACCGTGATGGCGGGACAGTGGTCGGACCGGCGCGGGCACGCGCTGCCGTTCCTGCTCGGCGTGGCCGTCTTCGTGGCCGGCATGATCATCGCGGGCGCGGCGGTGAACAAGGGCATGTTCATCGCGGCGCGCGCGGTGCAGGGTTTCGGCGGGGGAGCGGTGATCGTCGCGAGCTACGTGATGATCGCGCGCGTCTACCGTCCGGACGCCCGGCCGAAGATCTTCGCGGCGCTGTCCAGCGCCTGGGTGGTGCCCGCCCTGATCGGGCCGAGCGTCGGCGGCCTGGTGGCCGGGACCGTCGGCTGGCGCTGGGTGTTCTACGGGATCGTGCCCCTGGTGATCCCCGCGCTGCTGATGCTGCTCCCGGCCCTGCGCGCCAAGGACGAGCCCAAGGCCGCCGCCGGGGACGCCGTACGGCGGGCCGGGCCCGTGGCCATGACCCTCGCCGCGGCCGGGGCCGCCGTGGGGGCGGGCGTACTGCTCTACGGCGTGGGCGTCCTGCACCGCCAACCGCCCATCGGCCTGGCGGCGTGCGCGGCCGGGCTCCTGCTGCTCGGGCTGAGCCTGCCCAGGCTGTTGCCCGCCGGGTCGCTGCGGCTGCGCCGCGGGCTGCCCACCACGGTGGTCATGCGCGGTCTGCTGTCCGGCCCGTTCTTCTGCGTGAACTCCTTCATTCCGCTGATGCTCCAGGAGGTGCGCGACTTCTCCGACACCGCGGCGGGGGTGGCGCTCACCACCGGCGCGCTGGGCTGGTCGGCGGGAGCGTACCTGCAAAGCCGCGGTGTCGTCCGGCGCGAGCGGCTGATCATGTTCGGCGCGGTGGCCGTCACCGCCGGGATTCTGCTCACCGCGCTCGCGGTGATCCCGGCCGTGCCCGGATGGATCGCGGTGCCCGCCTGGGTCGTGGCCGGGCTCGGCATGGGGATGGGCATCAGCAGCGTCAACGTCACCACGATGGCCCAGTCCAGCGATGCGGAGCAGGGTGCCAACTCCGCGTCCCTGCAGGTGACGGACACGCTGGGGGCCTCCCTGGCGATCGGCTTCGGCGGCGCGCTGATCAACTTCGTCGGCCACGACGACATCGCGACCGGGTTCGTCGCCATCTCCTTGGTGATGGCGGTACTCGGGACGTTCGCCGCGATCGTCGCGGGACGTGTCCGGGTCCGGACATAGATCTCCGTTCTTCCCAGCCGTATCTGTGATCACTGATTTCCTGAGTCCGCGCGGCGGTCGTGGTAGGACAAGGGAGCGGTGGCCGTGCGGGAGGAGGCGTCGTGGAAGAACGACCGGGCACCCGGCGGCCTTACGCCCGGCAGTCGTGGCCCCCGGCCAGGACGCCGAAGACGCCCGAACCGGCGGGGGAGGACCCGCTCCCGCCGTCCGCCCGCTGGTACGGCACGCCCGCCGACCCGCATCCGCGCCGCCTGCCCCGCTGGGTCGTCCGGTCCTTCACGATCGCCGGGAGCCTCGCCGTCGGCCTGTCGCTGATCGCCGGGGCGGTGGTGGTCGTGCTGCGCGCGGTGTCGCCGGAGCCGGCCGTACAGGTCGTCTCCGACGCGCTCGCCGGGGTGCGGCTGCGGCTGCCCGAGGGGTGGGCCCAGCGGCCCGTCGCCCCGGTGACGGCCTTCACCTCGGCCGCCGCCGACGCGGCGGGCGGCGCCATGGTGATGGCCATGCCGGGGCCCCCGCTGGGCGGCGGGTCGCCGCGCGAGGCGGCGCTGAAGGCGTCCGAGCTGTACGGCAGACTGCTGCTGCACGGCGACACGGTCTCGGTGGCCGAGGACGCCGCGATCGCGGTGGGCGGCGCGACCGGGCACGCGCGGGCCGTGGTCGCGCAGTACAAGGACGTGGTGAACCGCCCCGCCTACCTGCGGGTGATCGTGGTGGACCGCGGCCCGAGGACCCTGCTCCTGGTGGCCATCGCGCAGCCCGACGACGCCCGCGCCCGGGCCGCGATCGGCCATGTGATCAAGGGCGCCACGGTCGGATGACCGCGCCGCGCGGCCGCCTAGCACGCGGAGCCGACCTTGGCCAGGATCCGGGCGTACGGCACGTCTTGTCGGTGCCGGGGATTACCCTGGTGTCCTTGTGAGGGCCCCAACCGAAAGAGACGCCTGCGACGCGGGCGGCCTGACGAGACGCACGGCAAGGAGCGTGGTGTGAGCACCTCCGCCGCATCGCATCTTTCCCCTTCCTATCCCGACAGGGCCGCCTGGGGCACCGCGCCCAAGCTGCGCGCCTGGCAGCAGGAGGCGTTCGACCTCTATTTCGCCGCCGAGCGACGCGACTTCCTCACCGTGGCCACACCGGGGGCGGGCAAGACCACCTACGCGCTGCGCATCGCCAGCGAGTTGCTGTCCCGAGGCATCGTGCGCACGGTGACGATCGTCACACCCACCGAGCATCTGAAGCGCCAGTGGGCCGACGCGGCGGGCCGGGTGGGCATCGCCATCGACCCCGAGTTCAAGAACAGCCAGGGCACCACCTCCCGCGACTACGTCGGCGTCGCCGTCACCTACGCCCAGGTCGCCATGCACCCGGCGCTGCACAGGGCGCGCACCGAGGGCCGCAGGACTTTGGTGATCTTCGACGAGATCCACCACGCGGGCGACGCCAAGTCCTGGGGCGACGCGGTGAGGGAGGCGTTCGAGCCCGCGACCCGGCGGCTGGGGCTGACCGGCACGCCGTTCCGGTCCGACGACAACCCGATCCCGTTCGTCGGCTATGTCGAAGACGGCGACGGCGGGCTGCGCAGCGTCTCCGACTACTCCTACGGCTACGGCCCGGCGCTGGCCGACGGCGTGGTCCGGCCGGTGATCTTCCTGGCCTACGCGGGTGAGATGAAGTGGCGCACCCGGGCGGGCGACGAGATCACCGCCACCCTGGGCACGCCGCTCACCAAGGACCAGCTCTCCCAGGCGTGGCGGGCCGCGCTCGACCCCAAGGGCGACTGGATCAGGCAGGTCCTGCGGGCCGCCGACCGGCGACTGACCGAGGTGCGCAGGGGCGTCCCCGACGGGGGCGGCCTGGTGATCGCCACCGACCACGAGACGGCCAGGGCGTACGCCCGGCACATCCGCACGATCACGGGGGAGGGCGCGACCGTCGTCCTGTCCGACGACCCCGACGCCTCCAAGAAGATCAAGGGCTTCGCCGCCTCGGAGGAGCGCTGGCTGGTCGCGGTCCGGATGGTCTCCGAAGGGGTGGACATCCCGCGCCTGTGCGTGGGCGTCTACGCCACGTCGGTCTCCACGCCGCTTTTCTTCGCCCAGGCGGTGGGGCGCTTCGTGCGGGCCCGCAAGCGCGGCGAGACCGCCTCGGTGTTCGTGCCCTCGGTGCCGACCCTGATGGGGCTGGCCGGGGAGATGGAGGCCGAGCGCGACCACGTCCTGGGGCGCCGGCAGGCCGAGGACGGCCTTGACGACGACCTGCTCAAGGAGGCCAGGCAGAAGAAGGACAACCCCGACGTCCTGGGCGACGAGCTGCCGTTCGAGACGGTCGAGGCGTCGGCCACCTTCGACCGGGTGCTGTTCGACGGGGGCGAGTTCGGCACCGGGGGCGATGTCGGGTCACCCGAGGAGGAAGACTTCATCGGGCTGCCCGGTCTGCTGGAGCCCGACCAGGTGGCGACCCTGCTGCGCAAGCGCCAGTCCGAGCAACAGGCCGCCAAGCGCAAGCTGGCGGGCACCGCCGAGGCCGCGCCCGAGCGGTCGCCGCACGAGGAGCTGGCGGCGTTGCGCAAGGAGCTCAACGGCCTGGTGGGGGCTTGGAACCACCGCACCGACCAGCCGCACGGCGTGATCCACGCCGAGCTACGCCGGTTGTGCGGCGGCCCGCCCATCGCCCAGGCCACCGCCGACCAGATCCGCGACCGCATCGCCCAAATCCGCAAATGGGCCACCCAACGCTCCCGCTGACCCACCACCACGCGCGCCGCTCGGGTCAGGGGCGGTTGATCGGGGTGCCGCTGAGCTGGACGCCGGCGGCGGACAGCTCGGCCAGGGCGGCGTCGGTGGTGACCCGGGCGACTCCGGCGGTGAGGTCGAGAAGCACGCGTACGGCCAGGCCGTTCTCCACCGCGTCGATGGCCGTGGCGCGCACGCAGTGGTCGGTGGCGATGCCGACGACCTCGACCGCGTGCACCCCCTTGGCGGTCAGCCAGCCCGCCAGCGTGGTGCCGTCGGGGGCCGCGCCCTCGAAGCCACTGTAGGCGGCCGAGTGCGCGCCCTTGCTGAAGACCTCCTCCACCCCGGTGGTGTCGAAGGCGGGGTGGAACTCCGCCCCATGCGTGCCCGCCACGCAGTGCGGCGGCCAGGAGTCGACGAAGTCGGGTTCGTCCGCGAAGTGCGGCCCCGGGTCGATGTGGTAGTCGCGGGTCGCCACGACATGGTCGTAGTCGCGCGCGGTGATGTGGCGGGAGATCGCCTCGGCCACCTCCGCGCCGCCGTTCACCGCGAGGCTGCCCCCCTCGCAGAAGTCGTTCTGGACGTCCACGATGATCAGAGCGGTGCTCATGACTCGATCCTACGGCGCGCCCCAGGGCCCGGCGAAGACGGTCGGGATCGCGGCGTAACCGCGCGACAGATGGTGCGCCTCTGACGGCAGTTCGGCCGCCGAGGCGGCCCGGCGCTCCCTGGCCGCGGCCAGGCTCTCCCCGCCGACGACCTCGCCGTCCTTGACCAGCGGGACCAGCAGCGGCCGGTGGGTGTCGCGCGCGTTCGTACCACCGCCGTTGACCGTGACCGTCACCGCGGCCTGCGCCGCGTGCGGCCCGTCCGGGACGATGATCTCGGCCAGCGCGCAGCCGTCCGGGCCGATCCTGCGGAACGCCGCCTTGGCGCCGCCCCGGCTCGGCTTGCCGACCGACCGCTTGGCCACCGGCCGCAGCTCGCCGTCCGGATCGGCCCTGGCCACCATCTTGTAGACCATCGCGGCGGTGGGCACGCCCGAGCCGGTCACCAGTGAGGTGCCGACGCCGTAGCCGTCCACGGGCGCGGCGGCCAGCGCGGCGATGGAGTACTCGTCCAGGTCGCCGGTGACGATGATCCGGGTCTTGTCCGCGCCCAGGGAGTCGAGCTGCTCGCGTACCGCGACCGCGGCCTCGGCCAGGTCGCCGGAGTCGATGCGGACCGCGCCCAGCTCCGGCCCGGCCAGTTCGACGGCGGTGCGCACGGCCTCGGCCACGTCGTAGGTGTCGATGAGCAGCGTGGTCGCGGGGCCGAGGGAGGCGATCTGGGCCTGGAACGCCTGCCGTTCCGAATCGTGCAGCAGGGTGAAGGCGTGCGCGCTGGTGCCCCGGGTGGGCACCCCGTACAGGAAACCGGCCCGCAGGTTGGAGCTGGTCGCGAACCCGCCGATGTAGGCGGCCCGGGCGGCGGCCACGGCGGCGCGCTCGTGGGTGCGGCGGGTGCCCATCTCGATGAGCGGGCGCTCGCCCGCGGCGTGGGACATCCGGGCGGCGGCGGAGGCGATGGCGCTGTCGTGGTTGAGGATGGACAAGATCATGGTCTCCAGGACTACGCTCTCCGCGAACGTCCCATGGACCACCATGATCGGGGAGCCGGGGAAATAGGACTCGCCCTCGCGGTAGCCGTACACGTCGCCGGAGAACCGGTAGCCGGCCAGGAAGTCGAGCGTGGCCGCGTCGACCACGTCCCGCTCGGCCAGGAAGGCCAGCTCGTCATCGGCGAACCTGAAGCTCGAAAGCGCGTCGAGCAGTCGTCCGACGCCGGCCACCACGCCGTACCTGCGCCCGCCGGGCAGGTGCCTGGCGAACACCTCGAAGACCGTCCTGCGTCCGGCGGCCCCGCTGCGCAGCGCGGCCTGGATCATCGTCAGCTCGTAGTGATCGGTGAGCAACGCGGTGCTCATGGGGTCGTTCACGTGTCGAAGACTATGGGGGAGGTAGGGCAGACTGGTGAACGTGCCCGGCATCGCTCCGATCGAGACCGAGCGTCCGACGACGGACGTGCGGCCCGACGTACCCTGGCTCACGATCGTCTGGAACGACCCGGTCAACCTGATGTCATATGTGACCTATGTGTTCCAAAAGGTGTTCGGATACCCCAAGGAGAAGGCCGAGCGGCTGATGCTCGACGTGCATCAGAAGGGCAAGGCCGTCGTGTCCAGCGGCGCCCGCGAGGAGATGGAGCGCGACGCCCAGATTTTGCACTCCTACGGCCTGTGGGCGACCGTCCAGCAGGATTCGTGAGGGGAGCGCGGTGAGCACGGGATTCAGCCCGGGGGCCGAGGGCGGCGTCGTGGTCGAGTTCGACCCGGCCGAGGTGTCGATCCTGCGCTCACTGGTCGGCATGATCTTGGGGATGGTCGAGCCGGGGGAGACCGGCAGCGACCCGCTGGAGCGCGCGCTCGGCATCGGCGCCGCGAAGGTCCCCGACGACCCGGTGCTGGCCAGGCTCTTCCCGTCCGCCTACGCCGATGAGGAGCAGGCCGCCGAGTTCCGCCGCTACACCGAGGCGGCGTTGCGCGACGGCAAGCGCGCCGACGCGCGGGCCGTGCTCGACAGCGTGGCCTCCGGCCGCGCGGAGCTGTCCGCCGACCAGGCCCAGGCGTGGCTGCGCGCCCTCAACGACGTACGGCTGGCCCTCGGCACCCGCCTGGAGATCACCGAAGAGGTGCACGAGGAGCTGGCCGACATGGCCGAGGACGACCCTCGCTACCCGGCCTACATGATGTACGACTGGCTGACCTACCTGCAGGACAGCCTCGTCCGCGCTCTTTGGTAGCTTCCAGGCATGCTGACGATCTCGCAGGATCTTGTGGACCGGATCGTGGCCCACGCGCGGGCCGATCACCCCGACGAGGCGTGCGGCGTGATCGCCGGTCCGGTGGGCTCCGACCGGCCAGAGCGCTTCATCCCGATGGAGAACGCCGAACGCTCGCCCACCTTCTACCGTTTCGACTCCATGGAGCAGTTGCGCGTCTGGCGGGAGATGGACGACCGTGACGAGACGCCCGTGGTGATCTACCACTCGCACACCGCCACCGAGGCCTACCCCTCGCGCACCGACATCTCCTACGCCTCCGAGCCCGGCGCCCACTATGTGCTGGTCTCGACCCGCGAGGAGGACAAGGTGGAGTTCCGGTCCTACCGGATCCTCGACGGGGTGGTCACAGAGGAAGAGATCACCATCGTTCAGTAAGCTGGTGACCGTGCCGACCTTCGACTCACCGGTTCCGCGCGCCCCGCGCGGGGCGCTCAAGGCGGTCGCCGACACCGCGCCGCACCTGCGCGGCCGGGGCCTGCCCGGCGCGCCGCCGGTGCAGAGCTATCTGTTCGCGCACACGCCCTTGGTGGTCGTCTACGACTGTCCTGGCCGCTGATCCGGCCGACCGACCCCCGGCCCGCCCGGACCGTTCCGGAACACCCGCGCGCCTGTCCGTGTTCGATCGGATGGGGTGCCCGACGACGACTTATTGATCATCAAGGAGATCGATCGCGATGGCCATCGAAGTTCGCATTCCGACCATCCTGCGTACCTACACCGACGGCGCGAAGGCCGTGGAGGGCAAGGGCGGCACGCTTGAGGAGCTGATCGGCGACCTGGAGGCGCGCCACCCCGGCATCAAGGACCGGCTGGTGGACGGCGCCGGCCTGCGCCGGTTCGTCAACGTCTACCTCAACGACGAGGACGTCCGCTTCCTCGGCGGTCTGGAGACCCCCGTCGCCGACGGCGACACCGTGACCGTGCTCCCCGCCGTGGCCGGTGGCTGAGCCGGCATGCGCTTCGACTCGCTGATCGACTCGGTCGGGCGCACCCCGCTGGTGGGGTTGCCCAGACTGTCCCCCTCGGGCGACGTGCGAATCTGGGCCAAGCTCGAAGACCGCAACCCCACCGGATCGATCAAGGACCGCCCGGCGCTGTGGATGATCGAGCAGGCCGAAAAGGACGGCCTGCTCACCCCGGGCTGCACGATCCTGGAGCCGACCTCCGGCAACACCGGCATCTCGCTGGCCATGTCGGCCCGGCTCAAGGGCTACAAGCTGATCTGCGTGATGCCGGAGAACACCTCCGAAGAACGCAGGCAGTTGCTGCGGATGTGGGGCGCGGAGATCATCTCCTCGCCCGCCGCCGGGGGCTCCAACGAGGCCGTCCGGGTCGCCAAGGAGCTGTCGGCCGAACATCCCGACTGGGTGATGCTCTACCAGTACGGCAATCCGGCCAACTGGCGCTCGCACTACGAGTCCACCGGCCCGGAGATCCTTGAGGACCTTCCGTCGGTGACCCACTTCGTGGCGGGGCTCGGTACGACGGGCACGCTGATGGGCGTGGGCCGGTTCCTGCGTGAGCGGGTGCCGGGCGTCCAGATCGTGGCGGCCGAGCCGCGGTACGGGGAGCTGGTGTACGGCCTGCGCAACGTGGACGAAGGCTTCGTCCCCGAGCTGTACGACCCCGACGTGCTCACCACCCGCTTCTCCGTCGGCTCGGCCGACGCGCTGCGCCGCACCCGCGAACTGCTGGCCACCGAGGGCATCTTCGCGGGCATCTCCACGGGGTGCGCGCTGCACGCGGCGCTCGGCGTCGCCGCCAAGGCGGTCAAGGCCGGCACCCGCGCCGACATCGTCTTCGTGGTCGCGGACGGCGGCTGGAAGTACCTCTCCACCGGTGCTTACGAGGGCACCCTCGACGAGGCTGAAGACCGCCTGGAAGGGCAACTCTGGGCCTGACCGCTTTGGCCGCGGTCGGCATGCGCGGCACCGCGCATGCCGACCGCGGCCGGGGCGACGCCCCCACCCCTGCGCACAACCGCGTTCGCCCGCCGCGAGGCAGCCACGGATTGACTCACTCCTCCAGGGAGAGGGCCTGGCCAGGGCACACCTGCACCGCTTCGCGGGCCTTCTCGACGAGCTCGTCCTCTGGTGTCTCGTTCAGCACGATGACCGTGGCGTCCTCCTCGCTCTGGTCGAACAGCCCGGGCTCAGTGAGCACGCACTGTCCGGCACCGACGCACCTGCGGGTGTCCGCGATGATTTTCATGGCCCTCTCCTCCTGAGGTGGGATGGCAGTTCGTCCGCTACCAGGTCACCGGGAGCCGGTACAGGCCATAGATGTTCGCGTCGTCCTTGAACGGCAGCTCGTCGATGTCCATCGCCAGCCCCAGCGTGGGGACGCGGCCGAACAGCGTGTCGAACACGATCTGCAGCTCCATCCGGGCCAGGTTCTGGCCCAGACACTGGTGCGGCCCGAACCCGAACGCGACGTGGTGGCGCGCGCCGCGCTCGATGTCGAGCTCGTCCGGGTTCTCGAACGCCCGCGGGTCCCGGTTGGCCGAATGACCGAGCGCCAGCACTCCTTCGCCGGCGCGGATCAGCCGCCCGCCGACCTCGATGTCCTCGACGCACAGCCGGGCCGTCGCCGCGTCGATGATCGTGAAGTACCGCAGCATCTCCTCGACCGCGTTGAGCGTTCTGCCCGGGTCGGCCTTGATCATCGCGAGCTGCTCCGGGTTACGCAGGAACGCCACGGTCGACAGCGAGATCATGTTCGCCGTCGTCTCGTGGCCGGCCACGAGCAGCAGGAAGCCCATGCCGACCAGTGACGTCCGCCGGTAGGTGCCGTTCGCGCGCAGCTTGACGATCTGCCGCCCGAGTAGGTCGTCCGGCGGGTTCTCTTCCTTCTCCGCGACGAGGTCGGTCATGTAGCCCTGGATGGCTTCCATGGCCGCCCCCCGCTCCTCGGGCGGCGTTGACTGCTTGATCACCTTCACCGTGTGCTCCTGGAAGAACTCATGGTCGGCGTAGGGCACACCCAGCATTTCGCAGATCACCAGTGACGGGACCGGCAGCGACAGCGAGTCCACCAGGTCACCGGGCTGCGGCCCGGCCAGCAGCGCGTCGATCTGCCCGTCGACGATCTCCTGGATCCGCGGTCGCAGCGCCGCCAACCGGCGCACCGTGAACTCGCCGAGCACGGCCTTGCGCGCCGGCCCGTGCTCGGGCGCGTCCATCGCGATCAGGAGGCGCTCCTCGTCCGGCCGCCGGGACGCAGCCTCGCCCTTGACCAGTTGCGGGAAGTCCGGATGCTGCCGGTCGGCGCTGAACCGCCGGTCGTTCAACACGGTTCGCACGTCTTCGTGGCGGCTGACCACCCAGGCCCATCCGCCGTCGGGCAGACGAACCCGCGAGACCGGCTCTTCTTCGCGGATCTCTTCGTACGCCGGCGGTGGCGCGAACGGGCAGGTACGGGCCATGGGGAACTCGTACTTCTCGGCGGTGGTCATGACTTTCCTTCCACGACGTCACGGACAGGCGATAGAGGCTGGACCGGTGCGACCGGGTTCGGCTCTGGGATGCTGCGGGCCAAGGAGCCGTAATGGATCGACGGGGCCGGCACATCGGTGAATTCAGGCTCGACTCGTCCCCTCACGGGCGAAGTTCGGTTCCGCCGCTTCCAGTCGCGGTACCGAGATGCCCAACCGTCGTGCTTCCTCCAGGGCGTCCCGGCAGACCTCGCGCGGCTCCTCGGCCTCGGGGTCGGAGTGCGCCGCGAAATTCACGCGCACGGGCGTGAAATGAGCGGTCAGCCAGGCGAGCACGGGGGCCGTCAGCCAGGTGGGCGCACGGAACATGAGCACACCGCCCCGGTGACGTCGCAGGTCAACGCCGCGCGCCGCAAGGAGCGGCAGAAGCTCGCGGCCGGCCAGCAACCCTTCGCGCAGGTCGCCGGTCGCCCCGACCAGCTTGGACAGGGAACCCAGCCGCAGGCCCTGCGAGAACAGGCCGGCATCCGACACGAAATGAATCCACAGCCAGCCGCGGAAGTCAGGCTGCTCCTTGAGCCGGAGCCCGGCCTCGCGAAACGCCTGGCGCACGGCCCGCTCGCGTTCGGCCGGGGGCCGGCCGAGGGTGCCGAAGACGACCGACGGCAGCAGTGTCCCGCGGAGTACGCCGTCCGCGCCGAAACCGCCACCGGCCTGGGGAAAGCCCCAGGCGATCCGGTCGAGAGGGAGTGCGCCGATCGCGGCCGGCGGCTCGGTCCAGACGTTGCCGAAGATCAGCACCGTGGCCTGCCCGACACGCGGGGAAAGGAAGGCCGTCGCCCCAGCGAGGCGGCGGTGCGGCACGCTGAGTACGATCAGGTCGAAGTCGTGGTCCGGTTCCAGCGCCTCGCGGTAGCGCACCGGCCACTTCTGGACCACACGCTGCCCCCACATCCGGCGCCGCGTATCGATCAGGTCGAGGTCCACTGCGTCTCCGTACGTCGCCGTCCGGCCCGGCCGGACGTAGAACTCGACGTCATGTCCCGCCTGTTGCAGGGCCCAGCCGTAGATGGTGGCGATCACGCCTCGGCCGAACATCAGGATCTTCACGCTGCACCTCGTGGGGTACGATCGATTTGGAGGCTATCTCCACTTTCGAAAATATGGAGGCCATCTCCATTTGTCAATGCGAGGTAGCGCATGACCGCCGACAAGCCGCTGCGGGCCGACGCCCAGCGCAACCGCGATGTCCTGATCGCCAAGGCGCGAGAGGTCTTCGACGCCGGCGACTTCTTCGACCTGCGCTTCGATGACTTCGCCCGCCTGGCCGGAGTGGGCACCGGCACGCTGTACCGCCACTTCCCCACCCGGGAGGCACTGGCCGAGGCGGTCTACCACGGGGAAGTCGCCGCGCTGTGCGACCGCGCCCGTCGGCTACAGGCCACGCTGCCCGCGGCGGAGGCTTTGGCGACCTTCCTGCGCGGCATGGTCGACCACATAGCCGCCCACGAGGGCCTGGCCCGGACACTGGCCACGCTCATGGCCGATCGCTCGGGCGCCCGCGCCGAGGGCGGCCGGGCTCTGGAGCGGGCCGTCACCGACCTGCTGGCCGCCGCCGTGCGGGACGGCACCGTACGCGACGACGTGGATGCCGGCGCCGTCATGATGGCGCTGCACGGCATCAGCGCGGCTCATGACCGCCCCGATTGGCGGGCCGAAGCCGACGGTGTCATCACCCTCGTGCTGGACGGGCTGCGCCGAAGGCGGGACTGGTCGAACCCTGTGTAGCGCGCTGTGGTGCGACAGCCTTGTGAGAAAAGGAGATCCCCCGGGCCGGCCGGGGCCGGGCGGGGGATCTTCCCTTTGTCAGGGGCGGGTCAGTTGAACAGGACGCGGAGGGAGAAGGTGGCCTCCTCCGCCGTGGTCTTGCCGCTCAGGCCGACCGCGCGCAGTACCTTGGCGTTGGCCTGGTCGTCGCCCTGCAGGGTGGGCAGGTAGAGCCGTTCGGCCTTGTCGAGGTCCACGTAGATCGCGAAGCCGGCCGCGCCGGCGTCGGGGACGGCGAGCTTGAAGCTCTCGCTGTCGCCGAGCGTGCCCGCCTGGGCGAGCTGCTGGGCGTACTCCTGGGTGGAGGCCAGGACCATCACGCCGTCGCCGGTGGCCTTGCCGAGCTGCGGGGCGCCCGCGCCCTGCGCGGCGAGCAACTGCTCGATCTTGCTCACGATGCCCTGCGCCTTGGCCGTGTCGGTGACGATGCGGGCGCCGACCTTCGGCTGGTTGTTGTCGAGGCCGCTCTCGTCCACCGCCACGGTGAGGTTCTTGCCGAGCAGGGTGGCGACGTCGTCGGGCAGCGTCACGCCGCTCTGCTGGGCGGCGGTCAGCATCTGCTGGAAGGACGGGGTCGAGGCCAGCATGGACTGGTACTTCGGCCACTGCTTGGTGAACATGTCGCCGAGCCCGGAGATGGACACCGCGCCGAGCGTGGAGGCCGGCAGGTCGGCGACCCGGGCCGCCTCGCTCTCGGCGGGCATCAGGTCCTTGGCGCCGCGCAGCAGGCCGGCCAGCTCGACGTACTGCGAGTCGAACCGCAGCGCGCCCGCCATCCGGGTGCCCGCGAGCTGCTTGAGCACCTCCTGCTCGCTTCCGTCCAGCTGGCCGGACAGCTTGCCGGCCTGCTCGACGTCCATCCAGAAGGACAGTACGCCCTGCTCGCCCACCGCGCCGATGTCGCCGGTGAAGTTGGCGTTGTCGGCCAGCGTGGGAGCCTGGGCGGACTGGTCGACCGTCTCCTGCGACTCGGCCAGCAGCGCGTAGTCCTCGCGGAAGGCGATGCCGTACTTGTCGCCGGCCATCAGCTTCTCGATGCCCGTACGCGCGGCCTCCTGGTCGGTGACCTGCACGGCGATCACCGGCGTCGGCGTCTCCGAGCCCGCGGCCGGGGGCAGCGCGGCGACCCCGATGCGCGAGCCGAGCCAGGGCTCGACGTCCTTGGCGTAGTCCAGCTTGGCGAGGTCGGAGTCGTCCTTCTTCAGCGACTCGAACAGCGCCTTGCGCGGGTCCTCGCCGGTGAAGCTCTCCTTGGTGACGGTGAACTTCCTGGCGATGCCGAACAGCGCCAGCTTCTGGTTGGCCGCCGGGTCGAGGTCCAGGCGCAGGTAGCCGATGGCGGTCTGGGGCAGCACCTCGTGCGGCTGCTTGCCGCCGCCGCTCAGCAGGCTGGCGGCGTAGACACCGCCGCCGCCGATCAGCGCCACCACCAGCGCGGCGATGGCGGCGATCAGCCAGGTCTTCTTGCTCTTACCGCCCCCCTTGCCGCCCTGCGCGGGGCCCATCACCTCGGCGTTGCCCTGCCAGGACGGCTGGCCGTACTGCTGCTGTTGGTGGCCATAGGGCTGCTGCTGCCCGCCGTACTGCTGCTGCTGCTGACCATACGGTTGCTGGCCGTACTGCTGTTGCGGCTGCCCGTAGGGCTGCTGTCCATGGGGCTGCTGAGAGTACGGCTGGCCCTGCTGGCCTTGTTGTCCAGAGGGCTGTTGCCGGCCGGGCTGGCTCTGCTGCCCATAGGGCGGTTGCTGCCCGTAGCCCTGTTGCGGCGGGTATGGGGGCTGCTGTCCTTGTTGGGGGCGGTACGCCACGGTTCGTTGGGGATCCTGCTCGTCGGGTGACGGCGGACCTGAGGGGTAGTTGGCAGACATACTCACTCACACGTCTGGATTCTGGGCGATACAGACGGTAGCCCACATCAGTAGCGATCCACTTGCAGTGAACTATCTTTCTGATCGCCGCATCTAACCTCAAATGGGGTCAAGATCGGCCCGGACCGGTCCGAAATGAGGCGAGGACCACACCCGTACTGCGCACTAATTCACTGAGGGATCACCACCGCTGGCCTAACCTTGGGAAACGTGGCGGGCCAGAGCATCGGGATCTTCGACAGTGGTGTGGGCGGGCTGACGGTCGCACGGGCGATCATCGATCAGCTTCCCCGGGAGTCCATCCTGTACGTGGCGGACACCGCCCGTCAGCCGTACGGCCCGCGGCCGATCGCCGAGGTGCGTGAGTTCGCCCTGCAAGTGATGGACCACCTCGTCGAGCACGATGTGAAGATGCTGGTCATCGCCTGCAACAGCGCCAGTTCCGCGGTGCTGCGCGACGCCAGGGAGCGCTACCGGGTGCCCGTGGTGGAGGTCATCCAGCCCGCCGCCCGGCGCGCGGCGCGGGCCACCAGGAACGGCAAGGTCGGCGTGATCGGCACCCGGGCCACCATCGAGTCGATGGCCTACGACGACGCCTTCGCCGCCGCGCCGCACATCCGGCTCACCGGGGTGGCCGCCCCGCGGCTGGTGGAGTTCGTGGAGCGCGGCGAGACCATGAGCGACCGCCTGATCGAGGTGGTCAGGGGATACCTGCGGCCGATCCTCGCGGACGGCTGCGACACGCTGATTCTCGGCTGCACCCACTATCCGCTGCTGACCGGCGCCATCGCCTACGTGGCCGGCGACGCGGTGACGCTGGTGTCGAGCGCCGAGGAGACCGCCAAGGACGTCTATCGCACACTGCACGACCGTGGCCTCGCCGGCGACGCCGAAACCCCGCGTCACCGGTTCAAGACGACCGGCGACGCCAGGCTGTTCGGGCGGCTGGGCCAGAGGTTCCTCGGGCCGGAGATCACCTCAGTCGAGGCCGCGAGCATCGGCGGGGAGATCGCCGCCGGGGTCATTCCGCAACCGGAGCGACGCACCGCTCCTCGTTAGGAGACCGCCGCCATGAAGTTGACCATCATCGGATGCTCGGGGAGCTTCCCGGGGCCGGACAGCCCGGCCTCCTGCTACCTGCTGGAGGCCGAGGGCTTCCGGCTGCTGCTCGACCTCGGCAACGGCGCGCTCGGCGCGCTGCAACGCCACATCGGCCTGTACGACGTGGACGCCATCTGCCTGTCCCACCTGCACGCCGACCACTGCCTGGACCTCTGCTCCTACCACGTCGTCCGCACCTACTCGCCGCGCGGCCCGCTGGCCCGCGTCCCGGTCTACGCCCCCGCCGACGCCCCGCGCCGGATGGCCGCCGCCTACGGCATGCCCGAGGAGCCCGGCCTGGAGACCGCCTTCGACTTCGTGTCGCTGCGCCCCGGCGTACGCGAGATCGGGCCCTTCCAGGTGTCCACCGCGCTGATGAACCACCCGGTCGAGACCTACGGCTTCCGCGTCGCCCACGGCGGCCACGCGGTGGCCTACTCCGCCGACACCGGCGAGAGCGACGGGCTGGTCGAACTGGCCGCCGGAGCCGACGTACTGCTCTGCGAGGCGTCGTTCCTGGACCAGCCGGGGGCGCCCGGCGGGCTGCATCTCAACGGTCGGCAGGCGGCCGAGCACGCCGCAAGGGCCGAGGTGGACACGCTGGTGCTCACCCACCTGGTGCCGTGGTTCGACCACGCCAGGATCGCCGAGGACGCGACGCGCGGCGGCTTCGACGGAAAGATCGACCTGGCGCGGAGCGGCGCCGCCTATCCCCTAGGGTGAGCGTTATGGCACGCGCAGACGGACGCACACCCGACCGGCTCCGACCGGTGAAGATCACGCGCAACTGGCTGGACAACGCCGAGGGCTCGGTGCTGGTCGAGTTCGGCGGCACCAGGGTCCTGTGCGCGGCGACCGTCCAGGACAGCGTGCCGCGCTGGCGCAAGGGCAGCGGCCTGGGCGGCTGGGTCACCGCCGAGTACGCCATGCTGCCCCGCGCCACCAACACCCGCTCCGACCGCGAGTCGGTGCGCGGCCGGATCGGCGGCCGGACCCACGAGATCTCCCGCCTGATCGGCCGTTCCCTGCGGGCCTGTGTGGACACCAAGGCGCTCGGCGAGAACACCATCCTGCTGGACTGCGACGTCCTCCAGGCCGACGGCGGCACCCGCACCGCGGCGATCACCGGCGCGTACGTGGCGCTGGCCGACGCCGTCCGGTGGATGCGCAAGCGCCGGATGACCCCCGGTGACCCGTTGATCCGCTCGGTCGCCGCGGTGTCGGTGGGCGTGGTGAACGACGTCCCGATGCTCGACCTCTGTTACACCGAGGACGTCGCGGCCGACACCGACATGAACGTCGTGGTGACCGGCACCGGCGACTTCGTCGAGGTGCAGAGCACGGCCGAGGGCACGCCGTTCGACCGTAAGCAGCTCGACCGGCTGCTCGACCTGGCGGTGGCCGGCTGCGCCGAGCTGACCGAGTTGCAGCGGCAGGCCCTGGCGTGAGCCGCCTGGTCCTGGCCACCCGCAACCCCGGCAAGATCGCCGAGCTGCGGCGCATCCTGGCCGACGCGGGGCTGGGGGTGACCCTCGTCGGGCTGGACGACTTCCCCGAGATCGGCGAGATCGCCGAGACCGGGCTGACCTTCGCCGAGAACGCGCTGATCAAGGCGCACGCGGTGGCCCGCGGCTCGGGGCTGCCCGCCGTCGCCGACGACTCCGGCCTGTGCGTGGACGCGCTGAACGGCATGCCCGGCGTGTTCTCCGCGCGCTGGTCGGGGCGGCACGGCGACGACGCCGCCAACCTCGACCTGCTGCTCGCCCAGATCGGCGACGTCCCGGACGGACGGCGGGGCGGCCACTTCGCCTGCGCCGCGGCGCTGGCGCTGCCCTCGGGGCAGGAGCGGGTCGTGGAGGGCACGCTGGAAGGCGTGATCATCGACGCGCCCCGGGGGAGCGGCGGGTTCGGCTACGACCCGATCTTCGTCCCCAAGGGGGAGACGCGCACCACCGCCGAGTTGTCGCCCGCCGAGAAGGACGCGATCAGCCACCGTGGCCGCGCGTTCAGGGCGCTCGCCCCGGTCGTCGCCGAACTGCTGTAACCACCGCGTAAGGTTCTTCTCCCGGCGCCGGGCGTAACGTCGGTGTCGTGCGTAGCGATGAGAGGCGGGCCGCCGTGCCCGCATGGGCCGCGGCGCTGTGCGGCCTCACGGCGGGCGCGGTGGCGCTGGGCGTGGCCGCGACGGCGGCCGGGCTGGTCGATCCGGCGGCGTTCCCGGTGGCCGCGGTGGGCAACACGCTGGTGGACGTCTCGCCCGGCCCGCTGAAGGACTGGGCCATCCGCACCTTCGGCAGCAGCGACAAGGCCGTGGTGACCGCGGGGGTGTTCGTGCTGCTCGCGCTGGGCGCGGCGGGCGTCGGCCGGCTGGTCCGGCGGCGCGGCCTGCCGTACGGCCTGGCGGGGCTGGCGGCCTTCGGCGCGCTCGGCCTGGCCGCGGTGTTCACCCGCCCGGGCGCCTCCGCCGTGGACGCCCTGCCCACCTTGCTCGGCGTACTCGCCGGGGGCCTGACGCTGGCACTCCTGGACCGCCGCGCCCTGGCCGCCGTGGCGCCCATGCCCAGTGCGCCTACGGCGTCCGACGAGCCCGGCAGGCCCGATGGACTCGGCGAGCCCGATCACGAGGGCGAACGGCCCGCGGTGATGCGGGCCGGTGGACCGGCCCCCGGGTTCGACCGGCGGGCGTTGCTCGGCGGCGCGGCCGGTGGCGTCGTACTGGCGGGCGTGGGCGGCGTGGCCGGGGCGCTGCTCGGCGGGCACCGGGCGGTGGACGCCGCACGGAACACCCTCGCCCTGCCCCGCGCGGTGCGCCCCGCCACCCCGCTGCCCGGGGGCGCCGACCTCCGCATCCCCGGGCTGTCGCCGTTCGTCACGCCGAACGCCGACTTCTACCGGGTGGACACCGCGTTCGTCGTGCCCAGGGTCGATCCGCGGGACTGGACGCTACGCGTCCACGGCATGGTGGACCGCCCGGTCGAGATCTCCTTCACCGACCTGCTCCGGCGGCCCCTGGCCGAGGCCGACGTCACGCTCACCTGCGTCTCCAACGAGGTCGGCGGCCCCTACGTGGGCAACGCCCGCTGGCTCGGCGTCCGGATGGCCGACGTGCTGCGCGAGGTTCGGCCGCACGCCGGGGCCGACATGCTGCTCAGCACCTCGGCGGACGGCTGGACCTGCGGCACGCCGCTTGAGGTCGTACTGGACGGCAGGGACGCGCTGTTCGCCGTCGGCATGAACGGCGAGCCGCTGCCCACCGAGCACGGCTTCCCGGTGCGCCAGGTCGTCCCGGGCCTGTACGGGTACGTCTCGGCGACCAAGTGGGTGGTGGACGTCAAGGTGACCAGGTTCGACCGGGACACCGCCTACTGGACCTCGCGCGGCTGGGCGGCCGAGGGGCCGATCAAGACGCAGTCGCGGATCGACGTGCCGGCCGCGGGCGCGGCGGTGCCGGCCGGTCGTACGGTGATCGCGGGAGTGGCCTGGGCCCAGCACAGGGGCGTGGCGGGCGTGGAGGTCAGGGTGGACCGCGGCGAGTGGCGGGCGGCCCGGCTCGCCGTCACTCCCGGCCCGGACACCTGGCGGCAGTGGTCGATCGAGGCGGACCTGCGGCCGGGCGGGCACACGATCGCGGTCCGCGCCACCGACGGCACCGGCCGCACCCAGCCGGCCGAGACCGCCCCGCCGGTCCCGGACGGTGCCTCCGGTTACCATGTGCTCGAAATTACCGCAACCTGAACTCCATGTTAGGCCAGGCCGGAAACCGGGAAATTGTGGAAGGTCCGCTTGGTGAAGACGTGGGAGGAAGGGAGGCCGCGCCGATGGGCTACGAGCCGGTACCGCCGGCGGAAGCGGACCTGACCCGGATGATGTCCTCGCTCGACGAACAGGCCGCGAGGTTCGGCCGGGTCGGCAGGGATCTGGCGGAGACGCGCGGCAACGGCGAGTCGGCGGATGGACTCGTGGGGGTGGAGGTGTCGTCCTCGGGCACCTTGGTCGGCGTGCGGATCGAGCCGGGCGCGCTGGGGCTGGGCGCGGAGGCCCTGGCGCAGGCCGTCCTGCGGGCCGCCAAACGCGCCGAACACGACGTCGCCGAACGCGCGAACCAGGCCCTCGGGCCGCTGGTCGGCGGCCAGAACGGGGAGGTCTCGCCCCCGGCCGAAACCACACGGGCCGACCACCGCACCGGCTGACCACCACACGCCACGGATCGGCCGAACATCCCACGCCGGGCCGGGCCGTCGCCCTACCATCGGCCTTTGCGGACCGGTCAGCGTGACGGAGGGGGAACGGTGTTCGGTGATCCGCGCACCCGGAGCAGGCACGCCTGGCGGCTGCCTCCGGGCGGCTACAATCCGGTCGTCACCGCCGACGGCCGGCGCTGGCGCGACTACGAGACGGCGGCCGAGACCTGGCGCGAGTACGAGCCGCCGGCCGAGGCCGACGTCCTCGACGCGGGCCCGTCCAGGACGGGGCCGCCGCCCGCCACCGCCCCGCGCCACGGGCCCGACTGGTTCGACCGGGCCACCCGGCCGCCGCCGCTGCCCGCCGCCCGGCCGTACGGCGCGCCCGGCGGGCTGGCCAGGCCCGATGCGCCCGCCCAGCACGACCTGCGCGCGGCCGTGCCCACCGACGAGACGGGCAGGCCGAGGCGCTTTCCCGACCCGCGCGGCACCTGGATCCGCCTGATCAACGGCGACGGGCCCGTGGACGACCCGTTCCGCACCACCAACGCGGTCGACTGCGCCCTCGCCACGCTGTCCACCTGGCACGGCGAGCCCGAGGTCGCCGCGCCGCGCAGGCCGGAGTACGGCCCGGCGGGCCGGCCGGTCCTCACCGGCGAGACCAGGGGCGTGGTACGGGCCGAGTCGTGGCTCGGCCACCGCTTCGAGTACGTCGGGCAGGGCCGCCGCGCCTACGCGGCCATCGGGCGCAGCCTGCTGACCGGCGGCCACGGCGCCGCCGCCATGCTGATCACCCGCTGGACCAGCGGCGGCGCGCACGCCTGGAACGCCGTCAACTCGCGCGGCGAGGTGATCTGGATCGACGCCCAGCGCGGCCACATGGCGGTGGAGCCGCCCTACGCCGACGTGACCGGCGTCTTCTGCGTGGTGATCGACCGTGAGGGGCGGCGGCGGTGAACCTCGACCTGGCCAGGGCCGTGGCCGAAGACTACTTCAACGGCGGCCACCCCCTGGACCGGCCGCGCGAGGTGGCCATCCACGCGTTCCGCGACGGCTACGTCGCGTGGGTCCGCGAGCCGGAGGCCGCTGACCCGAGCGTGCTGCCCGACAGCGCGGGCGGCGGCTGCATCGTCATCGACGGCGCGACCGGCGAGATCGTGATCCGGCCGCTGCTCAGCCCGGAGACCGTCGCCGAGCAGTGGCCGGGCCGCAGCCCACGCTGAGGGCCGCGGCTCACGTCTCCGACAGCGCGGCGGTGATCTGGGCACGCGCGGCGCGGCGGGCGGGCAGCACCGCCGCCAGCACCCCGGCCAGCCCGGACAGCGCCACGAAGGTCAGCACCTGTCCCACCGGAGGCGCGTAGATCGGATCGGCGAACATCGTCTGGATCGCCGCCCAGCCGAAGACCATCCCGAGCGCCACCCCGACCAGCGCCCCGATCAGGCCGAGCACCAGCGCCTCCACCGAGAGCATGAGCCGCAACTGCGGGCGGGTCAGGCCGAGCGCGCGCAGCAGCGCCGACTCCCTGGTCCGCTCGTGCACCGACAGCGACAGCGTGTTGGCGATGCCGAGCAGCGAGATCAGGATCGCCAGCCCGAGCAGCCCGGTCACCACCATCAACTGGGTGTCCAGCGCCTCGTCGAACTGGCCGCGTATGTCGGTCGAGGCCGCCACCCGCACCGTCGGATACGGCCGCGCCGCCTCCTCAAGGAGCTTCCTGGCGCGGTCGGGGTCGGCCCCGGGGGCGACGTCCACCATGATCTGCGCGTCACCGGCCACGTCGAAGTACCGGGCGAACTCCGTGGGCGGCACGACCAGCGGGGGCAGCGGGGTCGCGTTCGCGTCGAAGGTGGCGGCCACCCGGAGGGTGACCGGCTCGCCGGGTTCGCCGCCCTTGTCCGGGGTCAGCGTGAGCGTGCCGCCCGGCCGTACGCCGAGCCCCTCGGCGGCCAGCACCGACCCGGGGGCCAGGCCGCGCGCCGAGCCGGACGACGCCGACACCTCCAGCGGCCCCTCATAAGCGCCCACCGTGCGCCTGGCCTCCCGGCCGCCCAGCGTGACGGCCGTCTCCGCCTGCCGGACCCGCACCAGCGAGGCCAATTCGGGACGGCCGCGCAGCCCGTCGCCGACCCCTGAGGGGATGTGCGAACCCTCCCGCTGGGTGCTCAGCATGAAGTCCACCGGGAACTGCTCTTCCAGCTTGTGGTTGTAGTTCGCCCGGATGCTGCCGGTCAGCACGGCCATCATGGTCATCAGCGTCACCCCGATGGTCAGCGCGATCGTGGTCGTCGCCGAGCGCCTGGGGTTGCGCCGGGAGTTGTCCACCGCCAGCCGCCCGGGGACGCCGGACATCCGGGCCGGCAGCCACCCGGCGACCGCGCTCAGCGGGCGGACCAGCACCGGCCCGATCACCAGCACGCCGAGGAACGTCACCATCCCGCCGCCCATCACGGTGAACAGCGCCACCTCGCCAGGGCCCAGCACGGTCACCGCCACCGCCGTGATCGCGGCCCCGGCGGCGAGCAGCAGCCCGGCCGCGACCCGCCGTACGGTACCGGCCCCCGGCCCGTCCACCGCGGCCTCCGGCTGCGTGCGCAGCGCCGCCACGGGCGGGACCCGCGTCGCGGTCCGGGCGGGCAGCACCGCCGCGCCGACCGTCACCAGCACGCCGACCGCGAGGCCCACCGCGATCGTGCGCGGGGCCAGCGCCACGGTGCCGGTCGGTAGCGGCACGTCCATGCCTTCGAGTACGGCCAGCGCCGCGCCGCCCATCCCCAGCCCGGCCGCCAGCCCGAGCGCCGAGCAGACCACCCCGACCAGCGCCGACTCCAGCAGCACCGACCCGAACACCTGCCGCCGGGTGGCGCCCACGCAGCGCAGCAACGCCATCTCCCTGGTCCGCTGGGCCACCAGGATGGCGAACGTGTTGTAGATCACCAGCGCGGCCACCAGCATCGCGACCACGCCGAACAGCAGCAGCCCGAGCGCGATGAACTCGGCGCTCGCGCCGTTGGCCGCGATCAGGCGGTCGGCGAGCGCCTTGCCGGTCAGCACCTCGGGTCCGGCCCCGGTCGCGGATGCCACCGCGGCCCGCAGCCGGTCGGCCGCCACGCCGGGGGCGGCCTTGACGTCGATCTCGGCGTACCCCTTGACCCCGGTCATGGCCCGCGCGGTCGCCGCGTCGAAGCCGACCGCCCCGAAGTAGGCCAGTTCCTGGTCCACCCCCACGTCGAACAGTCCGGTCAGCCGGAACCGGTGTGGCGCGTCCATCTGGTCCAGGACCGTGATGGCCTGCCCGACCGCGAACCCGCGCAGCCGGGCGGTGTTCTCGTCCAGCACCGCCTCGCCGGGGCCGCGCGGCGCGGCCCCCTTGGTGATGGAGACCCGGGAGTCGATCGACATGCCGCGGGTGGGGTGGTCACCGACGGTCTTGCCGTCCCTGCCGACCAGCGCGGCCGTGCCGCGGATCAGGCCGTCGGCGGAGGCGACGCCGTCCACCTCGCGGACCTTCGCGAGCGTCCGGTCGGGCAGTACCACGGGCTTGTCGCCCGGCGGCGGCAGTACCACCACGTCGATCGAGTCCGCCGCCGCCCCGAAGGACCGGGAGATGCCGGCCTGAATGGTGTCGGTCAGCACGAACGTCCCCGCGATGAACCCCACGCCCAGCGTGATCGCCACCGCGGTCAGCATCAGCCGCAGCCGGTGCGCGCGCAGCCCGGCGAGCGTCGTCCTCAGCACGGCGCGCCCTCCAGGCTCACCAGCGTGTCCAGCACGGTCTGCGGCGTCGGCGCGGCCAGTTCACGCACCAGCAGGCCGTCACGCAGGAACACCACCCGGTCGGCGTAGGAGGCGGCCACCGGGTCGTGGGTCACCATCACGATCGTCTGCCCCAGCTCGCGCACCGACGTGCGCAGGAACGACAGCACCTCCGCGCCGCTGCGGGAGTCCAGGTTGCCGGTCGGCTCGTCCGCGAAGATCACCTGCGGGCGGGCGGCCAGCGCCCTGGCCACCGCGACCCGCTGCTGCTGCCCGCCGGACAGTTCGGCCGGGCGGTGCCCGAGCCGGTCGCGCAGCCCGACCGTCTCCACCACGCGGTCGAGCAGCGTCCGGTCCGGCTGCCGCCCGGCGATCTGGAGGGGCAGCAGGATGTTCTGCTCGGCGGTGAGGGTGGGCAGCAGGTTGAAGGACTGGAAAACGAACCCGATCCGCTCCCTGCGCAGCATCGTCAGCCGCTTGTCGTCCAGGCCGGTGATCTCCGTACCGCCGATTCGCACCGAGCCCGACGAGACCGTGTCCAGCCCGGCCAGGCAGTGCATCAGGGTGGACTTGCCGGACCCGGACGGCCCCATGATCGCGGTGAACGCCCCGGCGTCGAAGGAGACGTCCACTCCGCGCAGCGCGTGCACGGCTGCGTCGCTCCTGCCGTACACCTTGGTCAGCCCGCTCGCGGTCACGGCGGCGGCCGCCGTCGTACGGGCTTCGGTCGTGCTCACGACATCACTCCTCGGATCTGTGAAACCGAGAAACAACGCTATGAGCGGGAACGACGCCCGCCATGGGCCGCGCGGATGGACCTCGGGTGCGCCGTTCGGGGAGTTTTCGGGCCCCCGTTGCGACATTAGGGGCAGTCCGGGGTCAGCCTTTCGGCTGATCGCGCGTCGGTTCGGCGGGGACGACCAGGCCCGACTCGTAGGCGTAGACCACGACCTGCGCCCGGCCGCGCAGCCCCAGCTTGGCCAGCACCCGGCCCAGGTGCGTCTTCACCGTCGCCTCGGCCAGGGTCAGCCGGTCGGCGATCTCGGCGTTGGACAGGCCGCGCGCGACCAGCAGGAGTACCTCGCGTTCGCGCGCGGTCAGCCCGGCGGCGGCCGGCCGCTCGCTGATGTCGTCGGGCAACTGCGCCACGAACCGCTCCAGCAGCCGCCGGGTCGTGCTCGGGGCGACCACGGAGTCACCGGCGTGCACCGACCTGATCGCGCTGACCAGGTCCGCCGGCGGCACGTCCTTCAGCAGGAACCCCGACGCGCCCGCCTTCAGCGCGGCGAACGCGTACTCGTCGAGGTCGAAGGTCGTCAGGATGAGCACCCGCGGCCCGTCGGCCGCGCAGATCGCCCGGGTGGCCTCCACGCCGTCCATCACCGGCATCCGGACGTCCATCAGCACCACGTCGACCTCGGTGTGCCGGGCGGCCTCCACGGCGGCCGCGCCGTCACCGGCCTCGGCCACCACCTCGATGTCCGGCTGCGCCCCGAGGACCATCCGAAACCCGGCCCGCAGCAACTCCTGGTCGTCCACCAGCATCACCCGGATCATGCCGCCCCCGCCGTCGTGGTGTCGGCCACCGGCAGGGTGACGTGGACATGGAATCCGCCGCCGGGGCGGGGGCCGGTGTGGACCTGCCCGCCGTACATCGTCACGCGCTCGCGCATGCCCACCAGGCCGTGACCGCCGGCGTTGCCGCCGCCCGCGGGCGGCGCGCCCGCGCCCCTGCCGTCGTCGGACACGACCAGGGTGATCTCCCGCGGGCCGTACTCGATCGCCACGGTCGCGCCCGCACCCGGGCCGCCGTGTTTGAGGGTGTTGGTCAGGGCCTCCTGCACGATCCGGTAGATCGCGAGCTGCTCGCCCGCGGGCACCGCGCCCGGCTCGCCCGACACCCGCACCTCCACCGGCAGCCCCGACGCCCGGACCTGGGTGATCAGCTCCCCGATCTGGTCCAGCCCCGGCTGCGGCGCGTACTCCTCCGGCGGCCCGCCGTCCTGGCGCAGCACGCCGACCAGCCGGCGCATCTCGGCCAGCGCCTGCCGCGCGGTCGCCGAGATCGTCTGCACGGCCCGCCGCGCCTGCTCGGGGTCGCCGTCGATCGTGTACGCCGCGCCGTCGGCCTGCACGACGATCACGCTCACGTTGTGCGCCACCACGTCGTGCAGCTCCCGCGCGATCCTGGCCCGCTCGGCCGCCGCCGCGATGATGGCCTGCTGGTCGCGCTCCCGCTCGGCCCGTTCCGCACGCTCCTCCAGCCCCTCCAGGTAACGCCTGCGCGTGTTGGCGTAGATTCCGGCCAGCCAGATCGCCACCACGAACACCGACCCGCTGGCGAACGCCGTCACGCCCCGGTCGTTCCACCCTCCCATCGCCAGCCACACACCGAACTCCGCCACCACCGCCGCGGCCACCGACCACCGCAGGGTGTGACGCACGGCGACGGTGTACATCGCGATCAGCACCGAGATGTTGCCCACCACCGCGTCGAGGCCCGCCGCCCACTGCCCGAAACTGAGCGTCGCCACCATCGCGAACACCACGCGCGGCCACCTGCGCCGCCAGAACAGCGGGAGCAGCAGCACCGTGGTCAGGGCCAGGTAGCCGACCTGCACGAACGCCCGCCCACCGGCCGGTGTGAGGGTGTGGATCGGCGCCGACAGGTAACAGTAGAACGCCAGGGGCGCCACCCAGATGAAGTCGTACACCATGGGGTGGCGTTCGCCCCATGCGCGCAGTCCGCCGAACACATCCCCACGATACGTAGCGTCCGAGACCGCGCGTTCCCCCTTGCGGCGGACCTTTGGGATACGACCTAGGTCGCATGTCACCGGCCCTTACACGGCCCTTATGGCCAGTCGGGCAAAGTGGTCATCGGGAGCGCCTCTTCGGGGCGGTAAAGGGAGTTCTGAATGGCGGAGCGCGCCGATGCCGGGTCGCGCGGCGGTGAGGACGCGCCGCGCGACCCACGGCGATCATGAGCTGAGATCCGCCCACAGGCCGGGCCGGCCTGCTTCTGCCGCTTCACCGGTGGTCTGAGTGCGCCGGTCACGGACCGCATTCGGGCCGACATGCGCTTCGGGCCGGCATGTGCTCCAGCGTGCGGCCCGGCCAATCCGGCCGGGTATGTCGGGAAAGGCACCGGGGGATGGCCGACGTCGCCGGGAAGGGCCGGGAAGGCGCGTTTTCTCACTTCGTCGTGGGGCCGCCGGGATTCGAACCCGGACTGTACGACACCTAAAATCGCCGCCTCCTGCCGTTGGGCTACGGCCCCTTTCTCAGTTGTGGTTTCCCGGAAAATCTCCGTCGTTGACCGAAGATCCCCCTCGATCTTACATGCCAGGCCCACCAGTGGCACACCGCCCGCTGTCAGAGCGCATCGACGCAGGTCAGACCCTTACTATACCGATGGGGGCGCACCCTGCCGCGCGGCCGGGCCGGCGACCGGCGAGGGCCGCCGGCGGGCCGCTAATTCCGGGCTACGAAAACGCAGCGAATAGGGTGGGTTCAGGAAACACCGAGCTTCTTGGAAAGACTCGCCACGTGCCCCGTCGCCTTCACGTTGTACAGGGCGGTGGCCACCTTGCCGTCGGCGTCGATGACGAATGTGGACCTGATCACACCGACCATGGTCTTGCCGTACAGCTTCTTCTCACCGTACGCGCCATAGGCTTTGTGCACCGCGAGCTCCGGGTCGGACAGCAGCGGGAAGGTCAGCGCGTCGCGCTCGGCGAACTGCGCGAGCTTGGCGGGCTTGTCCTTGGAGACGCCGAGCACCTCGTACCCGGCGTCGGCGAGCGAACCGAGGTTGTCGCGGAAGTCGCAGGCCTGCTTGGTGCACCCAGGGGTCATCGCGGCGGGGTAGAAGTAGAGGATCACCTTTTTTCCGCGCAGGGACGCGAGGGACACGCTGGAGCCGTCGGCGGCGGGCAACGTGAACTCGGGTGCGGCGTCGCCCGGTGCGAGCCGGTTGTCGTCGGCCACGGGTCCTCCTTGGCGGGGCGCGTCACGGACGGGCCGGACGCGGGAAGATGGATGGAATGAGGTCGAGGCCAACTTACCGGCACGCCCAGCGTGCCGGGTGGGGGTGCCACCTGAAAGACTGATCGCCGTCGGCGGCGACGAGAGGAGAGCCATGGCGGACATCGACCCGGATGAGCTGGAGCGGACGATCGAGCGCACGCGCGCCGACCTCGCCCGCACGGTGGACGCCATCGCCGACCGGGTGAGCCCGCGCCGGGTGGCCGAGCGCGGCGTGGCGAGAGTGCGGGCGAACGCCGAACACCTCCTCTCCACGGTCGGCTCGACGGTCGGCGACGTGGTGGGCCTGGCCGGGCCGCCCCGCCCGGCACTCGGTCCCGACGAGGGCGAAGGGCCGGACGACCTCTGGGTCGATCGCGAGCGGGCGCGCGAACTGGCCCCGGTCCTGATCGGCGTCGGCGCGGTCCTGGTGGTCGGCGCCGCCATCATGCTCTGGCGCCGCCGCCGCTGAACCACCCCCGCCACCGATCCCGGCCCTGCCCCCGAC
>NZ_POUA01000369.1 GCF_003236385.1 Spongiactinospora gelatinilytica | reverse complement strand
GCCCACCACCGCCAGCGTCAGGCTGGTCGGCAGCCCACGCGCGCTGAGCGCGGTCACCACCACGAGGGCGGCCAGCACCGCCAGCGCCATGGCGGCCTGCCCGCCCGGGTCGCGCATGGGCGCGAGGCGGGTGGTGAAGGTCACCGCGACCCGGTGGGTGACCAGCGGCACGACGGCCACGGCGGCCATCAGCAGGGCGATCCCGGTCACCGGCCGCACGCTGGGCAGCTTGAGCCCGGTACCGAGCAGCGCGCCGCCGTCGTTGACGCCGGAGACGACCGCGAAGACGCAGGCGAGCGTCAGCAGCGCGATCGTCATGGTCGTTCAGCGTCCCCCTTCGGCGGCGAAAGCGGTTTCTAGCCGCGGTTCTACCCGAAAACGGCGTGATTTCTCCGATCGGGCGGGCGACCGGCCGCGTTCACCCGCTGAGCACCGTAAACTCTGCCCGGAACCCGGGAGGAGCGGACGATGACCGCGGAGTACGTGCTGACCCTGTCGTGCCCGGACCGCCCCGGGGTGGTGGCGGCGGTGTCCGGGCTGCTGGCGGGGCGCGGTTGCAACATCACCGAGAGCCAGCAGTACGGCGACCGCGTCGCCGACCGCTTCTTCATGCGCGTGCAGTTCCTGTCGGACCTGCCGGACGACGAGCTGCGCGCGGCGTTCGCGGCGCTCGCGCCGGAGTTCGGGATGGAGTTCAGGCTCCGTGACCTGGGGGTCAAGCCGAGGGCGCTGGTCCTGGTCAGCAAGCTCGGGCACTGCCTGAACGACCTGCTCTACCGGGTGCGGTCCGGGCTGCTGGACATCGAGATCGTCGCGGTGGCCTCCAACCATCCCGACCTGCGCCCGCTCACCCAGTCCTACGGGATCGACTACCACCACCTGCCGGTCACGCCGGAGACCAAGCCGCGGCAGGAGGCGGAGATCCTCACGCTGGTCGAGCACTACCAGGCGGACATGGTGGTGCTGGCCCGGTACATGCAGGTGTTGTCAGAGGACCTCTGCGGGAAGCTGGCCGGGCAGGTGATCAACATCCACCACTCCTTCCTGCCGTCGTTCAAGGGGGCCAAGCCGTACCACCAGGCGTACTCGCGCGGGGTGAAGCTGATCGGTGCGACCGCCCACTACGTGACGCCCGACCTGGACGAGGGGCCGATCATCGAGCAGGAGGTCGCCCGGGTGAACCACACCCATTCGCCGGACGACCTGGCCGCCATCGGCCGCGACCTGGAGTGCCAGGCGCTGGCGAAGGCCGTCCGCTGGCACGCCGAGCAGCGCATCCTGCTGGACGGCCACAAGACCGTCATCTTCCCCCGCTGAACCCAGCTGAACCCCGCTGACCTCGCCGCCCGGTTCAGGGGCGGTAGGTGCCGAAGTACCAGTCGCTGCCGCCGGGGTCCTTGCAGGCGTACTCCCGCGAACCGTACGGCTGGTCGGTGGGCTTCTGGGTGATCTCCGTGTCGGCCGCCGCCACCCGGTCGTGGTGCGCGTCCGGGTCGTCCACCGCGATGTAGATCCCCGGGCCGCCCGGCCTGCCCTGCCCGACCATGATCATGTCATCGCCGAGCACCAGCTCGGCGTGCGAAACCTGGCCGTCATCTCCCTTCGCCACCGAGTGGGCCGAAAAGCCGATCACGTTCACCAGCCAGTCGACGGTCGCCCCCGGCTCTTCGCTGCGCGCCAGCGCGTAGATCGTGCGCATCTGCCGCTCCCCTTTCGTGCTTGCCCGTGTCCTTCCCCACGATGGCTCGGCTCAGGGGGGTCCGGCTTGGAATAATCTGACCTCTGCCTGCCGGAACGCCGTGGGTCAGGGGTGTGCCAGGCTGCCCAGTTCCGTCTCGAACAGGCGGGCCGGGTCGAGCTTCATCCCGGTGAAGTGCCCGGCCAGCTCCAGCGAGAGCACGCCGTGGACGCGCGTCCAGAAGCTCAGCGTCAGCCGCATCGCCGGAGTCGGCTCGGACCATCCGACCTCCATGGGAGCGCCGGGGGAGTCGTCTTCCGCTATGGGGCGGCAGGCGGCGAGCAGCACCGCCATGATCTTGTTGGCGATGCCGGTGATGTCGTCCGGCGCGTGGTAGCCGGGGATGGGCGTGCCGTAGATGAGCAGGTAGCGGTTGGGGTCGTCGAGCGCCCACCGGCGGATCGCGTGGCCGATGGCGGCGAGGTCGGGGCCGTCCGTGGCGGTGGCCTGGACGGTGTCGGCCAGGCTGCGGTAGGCGTCCCTGATCAGCTCGGTGATCAGGTCGTCGCGGCCGGCGAAGTAGCGGTAGAGCGCCGGGCCGCTCATCCCCATCTGCTTGGCGATGGCGTTGAGGGAGAGCGCGGACGCCCCCGCGGTCGCGATCTGCTCCCAGGCGCGCTCCATGATCTCCGCGCGGACCTGTGAGCGGTACCGTTCGCGGGGAGATGTCGGGGACTCGGTCATTGCCGGTACCCCTCCCTTCGGACGTTAAGGCCTATCACCAACCCTAGTGCCTGTAACGAACATTGTGCGACCCCTCACTTCGGTGACATCGTCGGGCCAAGGCGCGGACGTGACCCGGATCAGGTGACCCCCATGAGCGATGACGTCCTGTCGGTCATCCCGACCGACCCCTACTGGCAGCCCGAGCGGGCCGCCGCCGACCGCGCCGCGGCGCTCGCCACCGCCCTCGCGCCCGGCAGACGCGGGGGGCTCGCCCCGGAGATCCAGGTCAACTGGCACGACCGGCCCAACCTCGTCGACTGCGGGGCGTACCTGGAGTGGATCACCTGCCCGCACTGCTCGGGCATGCTCGACCCCGGGTGGTGGACCGGCGTGGCGGAGGCCCACGCCACGCACGGCTTCGACCCCCTTGCGGCCGATCTGCCCTGCTGCGGCACCGCCTCGACGCTCGACGCGCTGAACTACCACTGGCCGTGCGTGTTCGCCCGCTTCGAGATCGCCATCTGGAACACCGTGCGGGAGCCCTTCACCGACGACGAGCTGACCACGTTCGCCGAAGCCCTCGGCCACCCGGTACGCCAGATCATCGCGCACATCTGACCGGCAGGCCCCGCACGTCCGCCTCCGGGACGGCGAAGCCGCCCGCCCGGTAGGTCGCGAGCAGGCGGGCCGGAGCCGACCCGGCCATCGCGCGGAAATCGCGGTTCATGTGCGCCTGGTGGAAATATCCGGCCGTGGCCGCGACCTCGGCCGGCGAGGCCCCCGGCCCGGCGGTGGACATGAGAAGGCGCAGCGCGTGATCGAAGCGCAGCACGCGGGCGGCGGTCTTGGGCGACAGGCCGACCTGGTCACGAAACCGCGACACCAGGTGACGGTGACTCCAGCCCAGCCGGTCGGCCAGCTCGCCGACGCCTGCCGTGCCGTGCGTGGCCAGCAGCCGGCCCCACGCCCACGGGATCTGCGGGCCCGTCTCGGGGGCCTCGGCCAGGCGGCGGGTGAGCAGCCGGTCGAGCAGCGTCAGGCGTACGGGCCAGGCGGGGGCGTCCGCCAGCCGCTCGACCCGCTCGGTGCCCCACCGGCCGAGCACGTCGTCGATCGGGACGAACCGGTTGGGCAGCTCGTTCATCGGCACGCCGAAGATCCGCCTGGCCCCGACCGGGGTCAGGTTGACCTGCACGCCCTCGGCGCTGCCCTGGGTCACCATGTCGGTGTAGGCGTCGGCCAGGCCGGCGGTGAACGACGCGAGCCGGTACGGCGAGCCGGGCCTGCGCGGGTCGCGCAGGCCCGGCCGTCCGGTGAAGCGGAGGATCAGCACCACCCCGCCGAACGGCGGCTGCCTGCGATGCAACGGCACCGGGTGGTCCTCCCGGTAGGCGGTGACCTGCGTCACGTAGGGGCGCAGCGCCGGCCCCGGCGTGCCCTCCAGCGCGGTCATCCCCTCCGGCGCGGGCACGCGCTAGCCCTCGCGCAGCCCGGTGTGCTGGGCCAGGAAACTGAGCTGGTCGGCCGCGAGATCGACCGACTTGCTGACCGCCCGTGCCCCGTGCCCGACCTCGGTCTCGTTGCGCAGCAGGATCGGCCGCGCCGGGTCGGCCTGGGCGTGCTGCAGCGCCGCGCACATCTTCCACGCGTGCATCGGATGCACCCGCGTGTCGGACGCGAACACCGAGAACAGCGTCGCCGGGTAGGAGACCCCCTCGCGCACGTGGTGGTAGGGGGAGTAGGACCACAGCCAGGCGAACTCCTCGACGACGTCGGCCGAGCCGTACTCGACGTTCCAGGTCGCGCCCAGCCCGAACCGCTCATAGCGGATCATGTCCAGCAGCGGGGCCGAGCAGACCACCGCCGCGTAGAGGTCGGGCCGCTGGGTGAGGGCCGCGCCGACCAGCAGACCGCCGTTGGAACCCCCGGAGATGCCGAGCGTGGCCGAGGTGGTGACGCCGGTGGCGATCAGATGCTCGGCGGCGGCGTGCAGGTCCTCGTAGACGCGCGGCTTGCCGGCCAGCATGCCCGCCCGGTGCCACTCCTCACCCTGCTCGCCGCCGCCGCGAAGCTGCGCGATGGCGTAGACGCCGCCCGCCTCCACCCACGTCAGGATGCTCGCCGAGTAACCCGGCGTCATGGAGATGCCGAAGCCGCCGTAGCCGTACAGGATCGTGGGGCGCGGGCCGGTGGTGTCCGGGCGCGAGATCACCAGCATGTGGACCTCGGTGCCGTCGGCCGAGGTGTAGACGACCTGCTCGGTCTTGACGGCCGGGACCTCCACCGCCCCCGGCGAGGACGCCCACAGGGTGGTCTGGCCGGTGCGCGCGTCGTAGCGCTGGATGGTGGGCGGCGTGGTGTTGTCGGTGTAGCTGAACCACGCCTCGTGGCCGCCCTCCGGGCGCTCGATGATCCCCCCGATCGTACCGAGCCCGGGGGTCGGCACATCGCCGGTCTTCGCGCCGGTGGCGAGGTCGTGGACGGTGATCTCGCTGATCGCGTGCCTGGTCCAGCCGACCAGCATGACCGGGGAGCCGAGCTCGTCCAGGATGGCGTAGTCGGACAGCACCGCCTCGGGGTCTTCTGGGATGAGGTCGCGCCAGTGCTCGTGGCCCGGCCGCTGCGGATCGGTCACGCAAACCCGGCCGCGCGGGGCGTCGCGGTCGGTGAAGACGTAGAGCCGGCCGTCCCGGCCGAAGTGCAGCGACGTCTGCGCGTCCACGCCCTCCTGCACGGTGACCAGCGCGGGACTCTCGGGCCGGGAGGCCGCGAGGTCGGCCATCCACAGGTCGTTGCGGGGCGCGGTGCCCCTGGACGCCGAGATCGTCAGCCACCGGCCGTCGCGTGAGACGCCGACGCCGTAGTAGTTGGTCTTCTCCATGCCGTGCCCGAAGATCTCGACGTCTTCGTCGCTCGGCGCGCCCACCTGGTGCAGGAAGACGCGGCGGTGGTACTGATCCTCGCCGGCGGGGACCGCCGAGGCCGGGAGCCTGCGCACGTAGTAGAACGCCTCGCCGCCGGGCAGCCAGGCGATCGGCGAGTAGCGGCAGCGGTCGATCGGGCCGTCGATCCGGTCGCCGGACCCGATGTCCAGCACGTAGACGTTGGACTCCTCATCGCCGCCCACCGAGATCTGGTAGGCGAGGAGCCGGCCCTCCTTGTCCGGTTGCCAGGAGTCGAGCGTGGTGAGGCCGGAGGGGTCGAGCGCCATGGGGTCGATCAGCACGCGTTCGGTGCCGTCGGGATCGACGGTGTACAGGACGGAGTGCTCCTGATCGGGCGTGCGGCGCATGAAGAAACTGCGCTTCCCCCGCCATACCGGCACGCCGACGGACCCAGAACGCAGCAGCTCGGCGATCCGATCGCGGAATGCGGGGCGAGTGTCAAGGGTCGCGGTGAACAGCGACTGCTGTGCGTCCAGCCATTCCTTGGTGGCCGGGTCATCGGGGTCCTCCAGCCACCTGTAGGGATCGGGGACCCTGATGCCGTGCAGCTCCTCGGCCTGGTCGTCGCGGCGTGCGGGTGGGTACGGCATTGGCGTCATGGATCGCACACTACATTCCTCCAGGGACACAAGCCGCTCATGATCGCTGATGGTGGCGAACCCATCCGTCCGCCGCATTGTGGACGGAGTAAAGAGGGGTCCGCGCGGGGATAAAACGGATCAGGTGACTCTCCTGACATTCGCGCCTGCTGTTATGGGGTGGCGAAGGAGCGGAGTGAAACGCCAGACTGGGTGGAGGACGGTGCCGTGGTGACCATCCGCTGGGCCGTCCGGCGGAGGTCCATGTGACGGAAGTAACCGGGCCCCAAGAAAGTGGGCCACAACGCGGGTCGTGCTGCGGTACGGCCCTTGACATGCCGCGCACAGCGAGAAGGGCCCGCTGATGCGCCAGGTCTTACTGCTCAACGCCACTTTCGAGCCGCTGACCACTCTCTCGCTGCACCGCGCTGTGGTCCTGGTGCTGCGGGAGAAGGCCGACGTCGTGCATCGTGATGGACGGGGAGCCGTACTGCGTTCCGCCAGCCGTACGGTGGACGTGCCGTCGGTCATCAGGCTCAGGAGATATGTCCGTATCCCCTACCGGTCACGGATTCCGCTCACCCGGGCGGCGCTGATGCGCCGCGACGACTACCGCTGCGCCTACTGCGGGCAGCGGGCCGAGACCATCGACCACGTCATCCCGCGCTCGCGGGGCGGTACGCACACGTGGGAGAACTGCGTGGCGTCCTGCATGGGGTGCAACCATCGCAAGGCCGACAAGATGCTGGAGGAACTGGGGTGGAACCTTCGGGTCGCCCCGGTGGTGCCACGAGGCGCCCATTGGCGGCTGATCGGCGCCAAGCTGATCGGTGACCCGCAATGGGCGCCCTACCTTTCGGAGAACGCCGCCTGACGGCCCGGCCTGGACGCGCACACCGGCCCCGCCCCGGGGCCGGTGCCCGCGCCGGGGCGGCGGTGGTGCGATAACATCCAGGCATGCCGCGTTATGAGTATCGGTGCCGTGCCTGCGGGAGCACGTTCGAGATGTCCCGGCCGATGGCGCAGGCAGGTGACCCGGCCCGTTGCCCCCACGGCCACGACGACACCGTCAAGCTCCTGTCCACGGTCGCCGTGACCGGCACCTCCGGCACCTCGGCCCCCACCCCAGGCCCCAGCGCCGGCGGAGGCTGCTGCGGCGGAGGCTGCTGCTCCTAACAGCCTGCCCCCGTGCCGGCGAAGCGGCTGTTCGGTGGGAAGGAGTCCACGGCCTACCGGATCGGCCCCATGTGGCGGCGCTCGGCCGAGATCGAGTGGTGCCACGCCATCGCCCGGCACACCGCCGCCACGCTTCCCGACACAGCGCCCCGATTCCCACCTCCGACGGTACGACCGTGATCCAGGTGGAAGGCCATCCGGTATCGCCGCGGCGCCCGATCGCGAGCCCCGGCAGCGCCTGTCCCTGACTCGTGCCGGGCTGTGCGAAAGGCGCCCCCTGATGGCCGCCTCGGTGCTGAGTCCCGGCGGTGGCTGTTTCTGACCCGCTCACGGGCCCCGGTGACCGGTGCCGCGGCTGCGGCTCCTGGCAGGCGGCCCGTGGACCGGTACCTCTTGCCCCTGGCGGGGGCCCGCGGGGGGGGGGGCCC
>NZ_POUA01000368.1 GCF_003236385.1 Spongiactinospora gelatinilytica | reverse complement strand
GAGCGGGACTCTGGGGAGCCGGACGCGGGGGCGGGCTCTCCGGAGGCGAGGGCGAAGGAGCAGGTGGCCGAGGTGGCCGCGCCGTACCGGGTGCCGTTGCTGGCCGCCCCCGGCGTCGGCGCCGGTGCGGCCGGACGCCGTTCACGATCAAGGTCCGCGCACGGCCGCGGCACCGGTTCCCGCCGCCCGCGCGGCGCCCAGGTCCACGACCTGCACATCCCGGCCACCGTACTGGCCGCCGCCCCCCACCAGCACGACCGCGGACGCGTCGGCCCCGGCCTGGTACTACGCGCCGACGACCTGCGCGAGGTCGTACGCGAGGGCCGGGAGGGCAATCTGGTCCTGTTCGTCGTGGACGCCAGCGGCTCGATGGCCGCCCGCCGCCGGATGACCGTAGTCAAGACCGCCGTGCTCAGCCTCCTCCTCGACGCCTACCAGCGGCGCGACAAGATCGGCCTGGTCACCTTCAGAGGCACGGAAGCCACGGTCGCGCTGCCCCCGACCTCCTCCGTGGAGGCGGGCGCGGCCCGGCTGCGCTCACTCCCCACCGGCGGGCGCACGCCGCTCGCGGCCGGGCTGGCCCGCGCCGCCGAGGTGCTGCGCGTGGAGAAGCTGCGCGACCCGGCCAGGCGTCCGCTGCTGGTGCTGGTCACCGACGGCCGCGCCACCACGAACGGCAACGACGTGGACCGCGCCGCCGACCTCCTGAAGGGCACCGCCGCCGTGGTCGTGGACTGCGAGAGCGGCCCGGTACGGCTGGGCCTCGCCGTACGCCTGGCGGCCCGCCTGGACGCCCGCCTCCTCCCCATAGAAGCCTTGTCCGAACTAGGCCACCCCAGAAAGGCGAGCTGAGAAGCATGCCGCAGGGCAAGCCCGCCGTCATCCCCGACGACGGACTCACCACCAGGCAGCGCCGCACCCGCCCGCTGCTGATCGTCCACACCGGCCCTGGCAAGGGCAAGTCCACCGCCGCCTTCGGCATGGCGCTGCGCGCCTGGAACCAGGGCTGGCCGATCGGGGTGTTCCAGTTCGTGAAGTCCGCCAAGTGGCGGATCGGCGAGGAACGCGCCCTTCGCGTACTCGGCGACAGCCCCGAGGGCGGCCCGGTGACCTGGCACAAGATGGGCGAGGGCTGGTCGTGGATCCAGCGCGCCGGCACCGAGGACGACCACGCCGCCCAGGCCCGCGAGGGCTGGGCGCAGATAAAGCGCGACCTGACCAGCGAGACCTACCGCTTCTACGTACTCGACGAGTTCACCTACCCCCTCAAATGGGGCTGGCTGGACCTCACCGACGTCCTGGACACCCTCACCCAACGCCCCGGTGACCAGCACGTCGTGATCACCGGCCGGGACGCCCCCGCCGAACTCATCGAGGCCGCCGACCTCGTCACCGAAATGGGCAAGATCCGCCACCCCATGGACTCCGGACAGAAGGGACAGAAAGGCATCGAGTGGTAGCCCTGACCACCCCCCGCCTGGTCATCGCCGCCCCGGCCTCGGGCAGCGGCAAGACCACGGTGGCCACCGGCCTGATGGCCGCGCTGCGAAAGCGCGGCCTCACCGTCTCCCCGCACAAGGTCGGCCCCGACTACATCGACCCGGGCTACCACACGCTGGCCGCCGGGCGTCCCGGCCGCAACCTGGACCCATGGCTGGTCGGCGAGGACCTGATCACTCCCCTCTTCCTGCACGGCGCCGCGGACTGCGACATAGCGGTCGTCGAAGGCGTGATGGGCCTGTTCGACGGCCGGGGTTCGACCGATTTCGCCTCCACCGCGCACGTCGCGCGGCTACTGGCCGCCCCGGTGGTGCTGGTCGTGGACGCGGCCCGGCAGAGCGCATCGGTCGCGGCCCTGGTACACGGCTTCGCCACCTTCGACCCCCGAATCCGGCTCGGTGGGGTGGTGCTGAACCGGATCGGTTCCGACCGGCACGAGGAGGTGTGCCGGGAGGCGATGGCCGCGGCCGGGGTGCCGGTGCTCGGCGCGATCCGCCGCGCCGACGACGTGGCCACGCCCTCAAGACACCTCGGGCTGGTGCCCGCCGCCGAACGCCGCGCCGACGCGCTGGCGGCCGTGGACGAACTGGCCGCGCTCATCGACCGCTCCTGCGACCTGACCGCGCTCCTCGCACTGGCCCACTCGGCACCCCCGCTGACGGCCACCCCCTGGGAGCCACCGCACCACGGATCCCAGCAAAAACCCATAATCGCCGTAGCAGGCGGAGCAGCGTTCACCTTCGGCTATGCCGAACACGCCGAGCTCCTGAGCGCGGCAGGCGCGGAGGTCGCCCCCTTCGACCCGCTACGCGACGAGAAGCTGCCCGACGGCACCGCCGCCCTGGTCATCGGCGGCGGCTTCCCCGAGCTGTACGCGGCGGAGCTGGCCGCCAACGAGCCGCTGCGCGCTCAGGTCGCCGCCTTCCCCGGCCCCATCGCCGCCGAGTGCGCCGGCCTGCTCTACCTGTGCGAAGACCTGGACGGCCGAACCATGTGCGCCCGCATCCCCGGCCGGGCCCGCATGACCGACACGCTCACACTCGGCTACCGCGACGCCGTCGCGCTGCACGACTCGCCACTGACCAGGGCAGGCGAGCGGGTACGCGGCCACGAGTTCCACCGCACCGCCGTACGCCTCGCCGCCGACCCCCTGTACCGCTGGGACGGCGGCGCGGACGGCTACGGCGACGCCCGCGTGACCGCCTCCTACCTGCACGTTCACTGGGCGGGCGCGCCCGCCTTCGCTCACCGGCTGGTGTCGTCCTCCAGGTCCCCTTCGGCCTTGAGGTAGACCTCCTGGAGCCCGCGCAGGATCTCCGGGTCGGGATGCTGCCACATGCCCCGGTCGGCGGCCTCCAGCAGGCGCTCGGCGATGCCGTGCAGCGCCCACGGGTTGGACCTGCTCATGAACTCCTGGTTCTCCGGGTCCAGCACGTAGGTCTCGGTCAGCTTGTCGTACATCCAGTCGGCCACGACACCCGTGGTGGCGTCGTAGCCGAACAGGTAGTCCACGGTCGCGGCCAGCTCGAACGCGCCCTTGTAGCCGTGCCTGCGCATCGCGGCCACCCAGCGCGGATTGACGACCCGTGCCCGGAAGATCCGGGAGGTCTCCTCGGAAAGAGTGCGGGTGCGAACCGCGTCAGGGCGGGTGCTGTCACCGACGTACGCGGCCGGCGACTTGCCGGTCAGCGCCCGTACCGTGGCGACCATCCCGCCGTGGTACTGGAAATAGTCGTCGGAGTCGGCGATGTCGTGTTCACGCGTGTCCACGTTCTTGGCGGCCACCGCGATCCGGCGGTAGGCGTCCTCCATCTGCGGCCGGGCCGCGACGCCCTCCAGGTCACGCCCATACGCGTAACCGCCCCACACCGCGTACACCTCGGCGAGGTCGGCGTCGTCCCGCCAGTTACGGCTGTCGATCAGCGGCAGCAGCCCGGCCCCGTACGCCCCCGGCGCGGACCCGAAGATCCGCATGGTCGCCTGGCGCTCGTCCCCGCCACTCGCCCGGACATGCGCCCGCACGAAATTCTCCCCATCCGTTTCTTCCAGAGAAGCGACCAGCCGTACCGCGTCGTCCAACATGGCCACCACATGCGGAAACGCGTCCCGGAAGAACCCGCTGATCCGTACCGTCACATCGATGCGAGGACGGCCCAGCTCGGCGAGCGGGATCGGCGCGAGCCCGGTCACCCGGCGGGACGCCTCATCCCATTCCGGGCGTACGCCGAGCAGGGCCAGCACCTCCGCCACGTCGTCGCCCGCCGTGCGCATCGCGCTGGTCCCCCACACCGAAAGGCCCACCGAGCGCGGCCACTCGCCCGTGTCGGCGCGGTAGCGGGCGAGCAGCGAGTCCGCCATCGCCTGCCCGGTCTCCCAGGCCAACCGGCTGGGCACCGCCCGGGGATCGACGGAGTAGAAGTTGCGGCCGGTCGGCAGCACGTTGACCAGGCCGCGCAGCGGCGAACCGCTTGGCCCGGCCGGGACGTAACCGCCGTCGAGCGCGTGCAGCACGTTGCCGATCTCGTCGGTGGTGCGGGCCAGGCGGGGTACGACCTCGGTCGCGGCGAAGGCCAGCACGCGCGTCACCTCGGCGGGAAGTCCGGCGGCGACCTCGGCCGCCGCCTCCGGCCGCCAGCCGCGTTCGTCCATGCCGGTGACCAGGGCGCGGGCGGTGGCCTCGGCGTCGTCCACGGCGGCCAGCCCGGCCGTACCGTCCTCGGCCAGGCCCAGCGCCTCGCGCAGGCCGGGCAGGCTCTCCCGGCCGGACCACATCTGCCGGGCCCGCAGCATGGCCAGCACCAGATCGACCCGCTGCTCCCCGGCCGGGGCCTCGCCGAGCACGTGCAGGCCGTCGCGGATCTGCGCGTCCTTGACCTCGCACAGCCAGCCGTCCACATGCAGGATGAAGTCGTCGAACTCGCTGTCGTGCGGCCGGTCGTCGAGCCCGAGGTCGTGGTCGAGCCGGGCGGCCTGGATCAGCGTCCAGATCTGCGCGCGGATGGCGGGCAGCTTGGCGGGGTCCATCGCGGCGATCGTGGCGTGCTCGTCCAGCAGTTGCTCCAGCCGGGCGATGTCGCCGTAGGTGTCGGCGCGGGCCATCGGCGGCACCAGGTGGTCCACCAGTACGGCGTGCGCCCGCCGCTTGGCCTGGGTGCCCTCCCCGGGGTCGTTCACCAGGAACGGGTAGACCAGCGGCAGATCGCCGATCGCGGCGTCGGTGCCGCAGGCGGCCGACATGCCGGCGGCCTTGCCCGGCAGCCACTCCAGGTTGCCGTGCTTGCCCACATGCACCATCGCGTGCGCGCCGAACTCCGCCGACAACCACCGGTACGCGGCCAGGTAGTGGTGGCTGGGCGGCAGGTCGGGATCGTGGTAGATGGCGATCGGGTTCTCCCCGAACCCGCGCGGCGGCTGGACCATCACCACCACGTTCCCGGCGCGCAGCGCGGCGAGCACGATGTCCCCTTCGTGGACGAACAGCTCGCCGGGCGGCGGCCCCCAGTGCCGTTCGATCGCCTCCCGCAGGTCGCCGGGCAGGGTGCGGTACCAGGTCTCGTAGACGGCGGCGGGGATGCGGACCGGGTTGCCCGCCAGGTGTTCCTCGGTGAGCCAGTCGGGGTCCTGGCCACCGGCCGCGATCAGCGCGTGGATCAGCGCGTCGCCGTCCTGTCGAAGCACACCCGGGAAGCCCTCGCCCAGGTCGTAGCCCGCTTCGGCCATCCGGGCGAGCAACCGCACGGTGCTCCTGGGGGTGTCCAGGCCGACCGCGTTGCCGATCCGGGAGTGCTTGGTGGGGTAGGCGGACAGCATCACCACGATCCGCCGTCCGGCGGGCGGGGTGTGCCGGAGCAGGCCGTGCCGTACGGCGATGCCCGCCACGCGCGCGGCCCGCTCGGGGTCGGCGACGTAGACGGTCAGGCCGTCCCGGTCGATCTCCTTGAACGAGAAGGGCACGGTGATGATCCGGCCGTCGAACTCCGGGATCGCCACCTGCGAGGCCGCGTCCAGCGGGGACAGGCCGTCGTCGTTGTCCTCCCAGGCCCGGCGGGTGGAGGTCAGGCAGAGCCCTTGCAGGATCGGTACGTCCAAGGCGGCCAGCGCGCCGACGTCCCATGCCTCGTCGTCGCCGCCCGCGCCCGCCGTGGCCGGGTGGGAGCCGCCCGCCGCCAGGACGGTGACCACGAGCGCGTCGGCGGCGCGCAGGGTGTCGATCAGTTCGGGCTCGGCGGTGCGCAGCGAGGAGCAGAAGATCGGCATGGCCTGGCCGCCGGCGTCCTCGATGGCGGTGGCCAGGGCCTCGACGAATCCGGTGTTCCCGGCCATGTGGTGGGCGCGGTAGTACAGGACGCCGATCACGGGGCCGCTCTTGGACCGGGCGACGCGCTCCAAAAGGCCCCAGGTGGGAGCGGGGGCGGGCGGGGCGAATCCGTGGCCGGTCAGCAGCACGGTGTCGGACAGGAAGGCGTGCAGTTCGGCCAGGTTGGCCGGGCCGCCGTGGGCCAGGTAGGCGTGCGCCTCGGCGCAGACGCCGCCGCTGACGGTGGAGAGTTCCATGAGTTCGGCGTCGGGGGCCTGCTCGCCGCCGAGTACGACGACCGGGCGCGGCCCGGCGAGCAGGGCATCCAGCCCTTCCTCCCAGGCCCGCCGCCCGCCGAGCAGGCGGACCACCACGAGGTCGGTGCCCTCCAGCAGCGCGGGCAGGTCGTCCGGGGTCAGCCTGGCCGGGTTGCCCGGCCGGTAGGCCGCGCCACTGGCGCGGGCGCTGAGCAGGTCGGTGTCAGAGGTCGAGAGCAGCAGAACGGTACGGCTGTCGCCAGGCACAGCACGGTCCTCCCTCGGGGTCCTCGCCCCGGTCGCGGGTGTCGCGACGGCAGGAGTCTCCTGGCTCCCGGATCAGCGCTCACCCCGGCCTTCCCACCCGTCGCCGGGCAGTGGCCTTGCGGTTGGGGGTCGCTCCCCGGTCACAGTGGCGGGACCGCGCCGGTTTCACACCGGCTTCCTCCCATTGCCATCGCCTACCGGAAGCCTACGATAGAAGTGGCGTTACCATCCAGATCGTGTCCAAAGCCGACTTTTCTGGCCGTATGCGGCCGGATGCGTGTCCGGGGGCGCTCCAGGTGCACGAGGCGGCCGACGGGCCGCTCGCCCGGGTGCGCCTGCCCGGCGGTGCCGTCACGTCCGCCCAGCTCACCGAGCTGGCGGACGGCGCGGCGGAGCTGGGCGCGGGGGTGATCGAGCTGACCTCCCGGGCCAACGTCCAGGTACGCGGGCTGCGCTCCCCCGCCGCCTTCGCCGAAAAGATCGCCGCCGCCGGACTGCTGCCGTCGGCGGCCCACGAGCGGGTGCGCAACATCGTCGCCTCCCCGCTCGGCGGCCGTCGGACCGGGCTGGACACCCAGCCCGTGGTGGAGGCCCTTGACCGGGAACTGTGCGCGGTGCCGGAACTGGCGTCCCTGCCGGGCCGCTTCCTGTTCGCGGTGGACGACGGCACCGGAGACGTCCCGAACCTCGGCGCGGATATCACCTGGGACGGGCGGCTGCTGCTGGCGGGCATGGACGCGGGGCTCACCGCCACCACGGACGAAGCGCCCGGCCTCATGATCGCCGCCGCCTGCGCGTTCCTGGCCGAACGCACCGACTCCTGGCGCATCGCCGAACTCCCCGACGGCCCGGCCCGCATCGCCCGCCACCTCGGCGGCACGGCGGCGGATGCGCCGGTCGCACCGGAGGGCCGGGAACTCCGGGCCGGACGGATCACCCAGCGTGACGGACGGGTGGCGCTGTCGGCGGTCGTACCGCTGGGACGGCTGACGGCCGCCCAGGCGCGGGTGATCACCGGCACGGTACGCCTCACGCCGTGGCGGACCATTGTGCTGCTCGACCTGGACCCCGCCGAGGCCGACCAGGTGGAACAGGAACTCACCCGGGCCGGTCTGGTCACCGACCCCGCCTCGCCATGGAACGGGGTGAGCGCCTGCACCGGCAGGCCCGGGTGCGCGAAGGCGCTGGCCGACGTGCGCGAAGACGCCCGCCGCTGGGTCGGTACGCTGGCCGCCCCCGCCCCCACCCCCGTCCACTGGTC
>NZ_POUA01000367.1 GCF_003236385.1 Spongiactinospora gelatinilytica | reverse complement strand
GTCGTCGCGCATGCCGGTGGGGTCGGTGAACACCAGCGGGTTGTTGGACGCGTAGGTGTAGGCGGAGGTGGCGTTGTTGCCGGTGGGCATCGGGTCGATGCTGGTGAAGCGGCCGGTGCCCGGGTTGTAGTTGCGGTCGCGCAGGTAGTAGTTGCCGCTGCCGGTGGTCTCGTCCTGATAGGCGCCGGTGTATTTGAGGGGGTTTTCTGGTGCCGCTTCCTCTGGCTTGGTGACCTCCGGGGCTCCGGGCTTGCCGGCGATGGCCGGGGTGAGGGTGGTGCCGGTACGGGGGTTGCCGAAGGGGTCGTAGTCGTAGCCGGCCTCGACCTGGCCCGTCGGGGAGAGCATGTTGGCCACGCCGCCCAGCCAGTCGTGGGTGTAGGCGTGCGCGCCCCCGCCGGTCAGCAGGGCCAGTGGCTCGTCGTCGGGGCCGTAGGTGAAGCCGCGGCTTTCCACGACCGCGCCGGAGGCGTTGGTGGTGGTGTCCAGCGCGATCTGCGGCAGGGTGCCGTTGACGTCCCACGCCCAGCGCTGGGTGCCGGCCGCCGTCACGCGAGTCGGCGTCCCGGCCCCCGTCGTGGCGGCCACGGTGGTGGAGGCGGACAGGCGCAGGCCGGTGGCGTCGTAGGTGAAGCTGGTGGTGTTGTTGCCGACCTTGGCGGTGGCCAGGGTGTTGTCCAGGTTGTAGGTGAACTTGTCCGAGCCCGCCGTGATCTGGTTGCCGTTGACGTCGTAGGTGTAGTTCTTGGAGATCGTGCTGCCGGGCTTGGCGACGGTCTCGCGTAAGAGCTGGTCGGCGACGTCGTAGGTGTAGGTGGTGGTGTCGTTCCCGGCGGTGCCGGTCCGCTTCTGCGACAGGCGGTTGCCCATCAGGTCGTAGGTGTAGTCGATCCGCCCGGCCATCTGCGAGCCGGTGGCGCACGAGGTGGCCGAGTAGCAGGCCGAGGTGACCCGGTCCACGGTGTCGTAGGCGTAGGCGACCGACTCGCTGCGGTCGCCGCGCCGGGTGACGACCTTGGTGGGGTTGCCGACCTGGTCGAGGGTCAGGTCGAATGCCGATACAGGGTCCTGGTCGGCACGACCGGTCGCGATGCCGGTCAGGCGGCCGGACTCGTCGTAGGCGCGCTTTTCGGTCAGGCCGCCGGTGGGCAGGGTGGTGGAGGTACGGCGGCCCGACAGGTCGTACCCGAACGTCCACTCGGACGCGCCGCCCGCGACCCCGCCCGCGACGCTCTGCGCGGTGAGCCGGCTGTCGGCGTCGTACTCGGCGGAGACCTTCGTGCCGTCCGGGTACGTGCGCGAGGTGATGTTGCCCCGCTCGTCGTAGGCGTAGCCGAAGGTCTGGTCCGCCAGCCCGGCGGTCTTGCGGGTGACGGTCTTGATCTGGTCTTCGTCGTCGTACCCGACCTCGCGGACACCGGTCGGGTCGCCGTAGGCGGTGACGCGGTCCTTGGCGTCGTAGCCGAAGGTGTAGACCGGGCCCTGCGAGCCGAGGGTGGTCTTGGTACGGCGGCTCAGGATGTCGTAGGTGCTGGTGACCGTGCGCTTGGCGCGCTCCTCCGGCGGCACCCATTCGGGGCCGTTGATGGTGATCGCGGTGAGCGGGTTGCTCTCGGCGTCGTAGGTGACCTCGACCCGGCGCGAGAGCGGATCGGCCTTCGTGATCAGCCGCCCGGCGTCGTCGTAGGCCATCCGGGTGTAGCGGCCCAGCGGGTCGCGGACCGACTCCAACAGGCCGTCGATGCTGTAGGTGTAGACCGTGGACCGCGCCTCCGGGTCGTACGGGTTGTACGGCGTCTCCGGGGTGTGCACCGTGCGAAGCTGGTCGTCCTCGCTGAACGTCTGGTGCGTGGTGCGGTTCTTCGGGTCGGTGATCGCGACCACCCGGCCGGACGCGTCGTACGCCGCCGTCGTGGTGTTGCCCAGCGGGTCGATGACCTTGGTCTGCTGACCGGCCCGGTCGTACTCGTACCGGGTGGTGTACTTGTCCGGGTCGGCGCCCTCGACGTTGCCGCGCGGCTCGGTCACCGCGATCAGCAGCCCGTCGTCGTCGTACTTCCAGGTGGTGACGCCCCCGACCGCGTTGGTCTCCTTGATCGGGTTGCCCGCCGGGTCGTACACGGTCTTGGTGGTCTTGCCGGCCGCGTCGGTGATCTCGGTCTGCCGCCCGGCGTCGTCGTACGCCATCCGGGTGGTGCGGCCGAGGTTGTCGGTGGCGTTGGTGACCTGGCCGTTGTTGTCCCGGCCGAACGTCGATTCCTTGTTCAGCTCGTCGATCTTGCCGGTCGTGCGGTCCAGCGGGTCGGCCTTGATGTCCCGGTCGGTGAACCCGCCGCCGGGGTAGGGGTGGCGGATCCGGATCGGGTTGTCGTTGGCGTCGTAGAAGTAGGTCGTGGTGAAATCGGCCTTGTCCGCGCCCGGCTCGTTGCCCAGCGGCGAGGTGACGGTCTTCAGCAGGCCCTTGGCGTTGTAGGTGTAGGAGGTGACGATCGGCGCGCGGGTGCGCAGCAGCACCCGGGCGGTGGCGTCCCGACCGGCGTCGGTGTAGGTGTGGACGCTGGTCCGCCGCTCGTCGTCGACCCTGGCCGGCAGGCCGTTGGCGTAGTAGGTGTAGTTCGTGGTCTGGCCCAGCGGGGTCTGGCTGCGCACCAGGCGGCCGGTCTCGTCGAAACCGCTACGCCAGGCGTTGTTCTTGCCGGGCTGCTGCGTGCCGGTCAGCCGGTCCTGGGCGTCGTAGGCGTACCGGGTGGTGTACGCCGCCCGGTCCCCGCCCGGCACCGTGCCACGCGGGTCGATCGACGCGATCCGCCGTCCGGTGAGGTCGTAGACGACCTCGGCGCGGCGTCCCTCCGGAGAGACCGACGCCTTGACCAGGCCCGCGTTCGGGCCACCCTGCGGCAGGTACTCGAAGCGGGTGACCTTGCCGCGCTGGTCGGTGGTGGAGGTCCGCAGGCCGCGCGAGTCGTACTCGTGCGTGATCTCGTTGCCCTCGGGGTCCACGCTGCGGACCAGCTCGTTGTACTCGTTGTAGGTGTCCTTCCACACCTTGCCGTTGGCGTCGGTGTGCTGGGTCGGGTTGTTGCGCTCGTCGAACGTGGTCTTCTCGGAGTAGCCCAGCGGCCGGGGCGCGTTGGTCTGGATCCGGTTGCCGTTCGCGTCGAAGATCGCCTCGTGCTGGTGCTGCTTGCCGTTGACCACCAGGTCGCGGTTCAGGTCGCGGTCGTAGCGGTGGTTGTCGGAGTCGCCGGTGCCGCGTTGGGAGTAGACCAGCGTGTTGCCCCGGTACCCGTCCCAGACCACCACGCCGTCGGGGTCGGTGGTCTCGGCCTCATGCTCGGCCGCGTCCCACCCGAAGGTGGTCGCCTTGCCCAGGCCGTCGCGCTGCTCGGTGACCCGGCCGTCCTCGCTGTAGGCGTTGGTGACGATGGCGACCCGGTGCGGGTCGATCACCTGATGCAGCAGGCCATTGGCATGCTAGGTGTACTTCCAGGTGAAGCCGCGGGCGTCCAGCATCGAGGTGAGCAGGTTGCCGGTGTAGAAGTAGTTGACGTTGCGGCCGTCCGGCAGCCGGATCTCCCGGATCAGCCCGCCCTCGATCCGCACCTCCACCTTCCGCCCGGAGGCGTCGGTGATGATCACGCCCAGACCCGCATAGGCCAGCGTGACCCCGACGTCGCGGGCGTTGCGCACCGAGGTCAGCCGACCGGCGGCGTCGAAGCCGTACCGGACCTGGCGCGGCGTGGTCAGCGTCCACCCGTCGCCGGACCTGCGCAGGTTGGACCGCACACCGGCCGGGCGCTTGTGCTTCCCGTCGGCCAGCGGGGTGTACCGGGCCTGCGCGCCGTCCTCGGCCCGCACGACGGCCACGCCGCCCTCGCCCTCGGTGATCCGCATGTCATACGACCAGGCCCAGCCCAGCCCGTACAGGCTCGCCCCCCGGTTCATCGAGGAGTACGTCCGCGACGTGGCGAACTGCGGCCCGAACGACGCCATCGCGAAGTCGGTCTCGGTGCGTACGTACGCGCCGGTGCCGGTGTTCACCCCGAGCCCCCGGGACGCCTGCCCGGCCGAGGTGAGCGCCAGCGCGTTGCCGCAGCCGCAGCCCATGGCCTGCTCGCCGGGGATCGGCGGCGGGTCGATCGTCTGACGGGGGACGGAGATGTCGGAGGGAGGCGAGATGACCTCCCGGCCGTCGTCGTAGACCGCCGCGGCCGTGACGAAGTACTCCTTTCCGGTCGTCAGCGTCCATCCGTCGGCGGACCCGAACGACCGGCAGAACTCCCCGGCCCCGCCACAGGACAGCGCGGTGGCGGTCAGGTCCTCGCGAGAGACCAGCGTGGACGCCTGCTCGGTCTGCGATCCGGACTCGTACAGCCGCATCCGCGCGCCCGTCCAGGCCGGATCGACCTGGCCGGAGCCGAAGTACAGCACCAGCGAGGTGTCACCCAGCACGAAGCCGGGGCGCAGCAACAGGCCGGTGAAGCCGTCCTCCGCTTTGGCCGCGGGCGGGCCGGTCGTCGCGGGGTGGCCCTTGAGCTGCGCGGTCGCGGTGGCCGCGGCTTTGGCGGTGGCCGCGGCCGCCCGCTCGGCCAGGGCGGTGAACTTCCGTTCGGCAAGCTTGACGGGCTCGCCGCCGGCCTTGGTCCCGGGCGGGACCACCGGGGGCCGCTCGGCGGGGTCCACGGCGGTGTCCGGCCGGACTTCCGGCGGCATCGCGCGGGCGGCGGGAGCGCCGGCCTGCCGTACCTGGGGCACGGGCGGCGCGGCCCGTGCGACCGCCGCGTCCGCGGGCACGATAAGCGGCGCCAGCAGCATTAACGCGGATAAGGGAATCGAAATTCGGGCACGTTTGAACCGATGCAGGGCACCCAATGGAATTCTCCTCGGAGGGTGAAAGGGTGATCGCCGGTTGGTCCCGTACAAACGTGTAGGGAATCAGCCGTCGCCCGAGGTGGCAACCCGTAATCTGCTAAGCGACCCTCCGTCACCCCTTATGCGCGTATGGGGAGGTGCGGAGAACAATGGCGCCGCGTACGGCTCTAACGTATGCTCGGCGGGCGATCCCGGTTACCGGCACCGGGGCCCGGAGAGCTGGAGGAATTCATGCGAAATTGACGTTGCGCATGGACAACGACAAGCAGATGTCGCCGGGTCAATTCGGCAGGATGGTCCGCAAAGCGCCGGGGGTGGTAGCGCGAGGGCCCCATTCACGGGGATAACCGAGGGAGACCTCTTCAAAACGGACGTCGTCGTGCCATGTGGTGCGCGGAATATGCAGGTGGCCGTAAACGACGGTGGCCGCCTGGAAACGCAGGTGCCAATCGGCCGTGCCGGTCGTGCCGCACCACAGCGCGAACTCCGGATAACGCAGAATCCGCGTCGGCTCGCGGACCAGCGGATAGTGGTTGATCAGCACGGTCGGCAGGCCGTCCGGGCGATCTTCCAGCCGCCGCTCGGTCTCCTTCAGCCGGGCGGCGCACCACGCCGCCCGCGAAGGGTAGGGGTCGGGGTGCAGCAGCATCTCGTCACTGCACACCACGCCGGCGTCGTAGGCCCGTTCCAGGGCCGCCTCCGTGGTGTCCGCGCCGTCCGGGCGGAAGGTGTAGTCGTAGAGCACGAACAGCGGCGCGATCACGGCCGGGCCGCCCGGCCCGTCCCAGATCGGGTAGGGGTCCTCGGGCGTCACCACATCGAGTGAGCGGCAGATCTCCACCAGGTGCTCGTAGCGCGCCACGCCGCGCAGCGGCGAGCGGTCGGCGGGGTGCGTCCACAACTCGTGGTTGCCCGGGGCCCACACGACCTTGGCGAAGCGGTCGCGGAGCAGGCTGAGCGCCCAGGTGAAGTCGTCGAGCAGCTCGGCGACGTCACCGGGGAGGAGCAGCCAGTCGTCCGGCGAGGCGGGCCGGATGCCCTCGACGACGGTCTTGTTGCGTTCGTAGCCCACGTGCAGGTCGCTGATGGCGACTAAAGACCTGTTCGGCAATGGCCGTCCTCACCAACGTCGAGACCCCCGGCACGTCCAGCCCCCATCTTAAGGCCCCCGCCGATCGGGGAAGGGGCCCGGCGGCCACCGCGGGCGGCCGCCGGGTCGGTCACGGCCGCGCCGCCGGAGGCAGGGTGGGCAGGTAGGCGGGCGGCCTGCGGACCCCGCTCGCCTGCTCGAAGGCGTACCCGAGGGAGATCAGCGCGGGCTCTGAGAGCCGGCCCGCGAAGAACGTCACGCCCAGCGGCAGGACGTCTCTGGCGTACCCGCCGGGGACGGTGATCGCCGGGTAGCCGGACACCGCGGACGGCAGTGAGCTGGCCACGAAGCCGGTGAAGTCGTCGCCGCGCTTCAGGTCCGTGACCCAGGCGGCGTTGTTGGTGGGGGCGAGCACCGCGTCGAGCCGGTGGTCGCTCACCACGGAGTCGATCGCCTGGCGGGCCAGGGTGGTCGCCTTGTCGCGAAGCGCCCGGTACTCCGGGTCGTTCAGGTCGCCGCTGGTGGCCTGCGCCTGCTCGAACAGCTCCTGCCCGAAGTACCGCAGCTCGGTGCCGGCGTGCCGCTTGTTGAACTCGATCAGCCCGGCCAGGCCGCGGGGGTGCCTGCCGGGCGTGGCGGCCAGGTAGGCGTTCAGGTCGTGCTTGAACTCGGTCAGCAGCGCGGGGAACTCCGCCTCGGCCACCTGGTCGAGGTGCGGCGGCTCGATGTCGTCGATCACGGTGGCGCCGCGGGCCCGCAGGGTGGCCACGGCGGCGTCCAGGGTGGCCAGCACCTCGGGTTCGCCCGCGGCGGCCGAGCGCCAGACGCCGATGCGCTTGCCCGCCAGGGCGTCGCGGTCCAGGGCCTTGAGATGGTCACGGCCGCCGCTCTGGACGACCGACAGCACGGCGGCGGCGTCGGTCACGTTCCTGGTGATCGGCCCGGCGGTGTCCTGCCGCGCGGAGATCGGCACCACACCCGCGCCGCTGACCAGGCCGACGGTGGGCTTGATGCCGACCACGCCGTTGATGCCCGCGGGGCAGACGATCGAGCCGTCGGTCTCGGTGCCGATGGTGACGGCGGCCAGGCTCGCGGCCACGGCCACCGCCGAGCCGCTGCTGGAGCCGCACGGGTTGCGGTCCAGGACGTGCGGGTTGGCGGTCTGGCCGCCGACGGCGCTCCACCCGCTGGAGGACGGGCTGGAGCGGAAGTTGGCCCACTCCGACAGGTTGGTCTTGCCGAGGATCACCGCGCCTGCCGCGCGCAGCCGCTGGACCAGGACGGCGTCCCGGGCCGGGCGGGAACCGGCCAGCGCCAGCGAGCCGGCGGTGGTGCGCAGCGGCCCGGCGGTGTCGATGTTGTCCTTCAGCAGGACCGGGATGCCGAGCAGGACCCCGCGAACGCCCCGGCGCCGGGCACGGTCGCTGCGCTCGGCCTCCTTCAGCGCGTCCGGGTTGGTCTGCACGACGGCGTTCAGCAGCGGGTCCACCGCGCGGATGCGGTCCAGGTAGAACCGGGTGAGCGTGACGGAGTCGAAGCGGCCCTTGTCCATGGCCCGCCCCATGTCCAGGACGGTGGCGCGGTCGAGGTCCAGACCGCGCCACCGTCCTGGACATGGGGCGGGCCATGGAC
>NZ_POUA01000366.1 GCF_003236385.1 Spongiactinospora gelatinilytica | reverse complement strand
GTCATCGCCGCGACGGGAACGAAGACCAGCCCGAAGCGCTTCCAGCGCACGCATCCCTGTTCGGCCATGATGCGCTCCCCTTCACCGTGGCCCCGCAGGGGCCGGCGTTCTCTTACAGACGGTCCCCGCCCGGTCCGCGTGGTCAATAGGTGACAAAAGCTCATGTCACCAGGTCGGCGCTGCCATACTTCCCGAAATCTCCCTAATTAATAGGAACACTGGGCGTATGTCGCATATTGATTATTTTGCGCATGAACGGTGGACACCGGTGATCGCCTACCTCGTCTCCAGCGTCGGCGCGCTGCTGGGCCTCCTGCTGATCGCGCGGGCGCGCGCCTCGACGGGCCCCGCCCGCGCGGCGTGGCTGGTGGGCGGCTCGCTCTCGACCGGCTGGACCGGCGTGTGGGTGATGCACTTCATCGCGATGATGGGCTTTCGGGTCTCCGGTACGCGGGTCCGCTACGACCTGCCGCTGACCTCCGCGTCGGCGGCCTTCGCCATCGTGGTGGTGGGCACCGGGCTGTCCCTGGCCGCGCGGGGCGGCGAGGGCCCCGCGCTCGCCGGGGCGGGGCTCCTCACCGGGCTCGGCATCGCGGGCATGCACTACCTGGGAATGGCCGCGATGAACATGAACGCGGATGTGTCCTACGACCCTGTGATCGTCGCGTTGTCGGTGCTGATCGCGGTGACGGCGGCGACCGCCGCCCTGCGGTACGCGCGGCGGACCGGCCCGGCCGCCGCGGTGGCGGGGGCGCTCATCTTGGGCGTGGCGGTCAGCGGCGTACACCACACGGGCATGTTCGCGATGCGGGTGCGAGTGCGTCCCGCGGGCGGCGAACCGCCGGGCGCGGAGGCGATCGACCTGCTGCCGCCGGTGGTGGTGGCGATCAGCGTGGTGACGTTCGCGCTGCTGCTTGCGGTACTGCTCGCGCCGGGGCACGCGGTGCCGCAGGCCGGGCCCGAACCGCCGGCGCGCGGGTGAGAAAGCGGGTGAGAAAGACGCGCGGGCCAAAAAGATGTACGGCCTGCGCCTCGCGGGCCGCTTCAAACGAGGCACAAGCCGTACACGGAGGGGATGTGAGCGGATAGACCGCTGACTCCACAGAACCTAGGCCGGCCCGCTTGCAATCCGCTTGCAAAGATCGGCCCAGGTCCGGGGACGGATCAGCCGAAGAAGACCTCGGCCTCCTCGTAGCGCGAGGCCGGGACGGTCTTCAGCTCCTTGGTCGCCTCGTCCAGGCCGACCCGGACGATGTCGGTGCCGCGCAGCGCGACCATCTTGCCGAAGTCGCCCTCGTGGGCGGCGTCGATCGCCTGCAGGCCGAACCGGGTGGCTAGGACGCGGTCGAAGGCCGTCGGGGTGCCGCCGCGCTGGATGTGGCCCAGCACCGTGGTGCGGGCCTCCTTGCCGGTGCGCTTTTCGATCTCCTTGGCCAGCCGCTCGCCGATGCCGCCGAGCCGGACGTGACCGAACGCGTCGAGCTCGCCGGTCTGCAGCGCCATCTGGCCCTCGACCGGGTGCGCGCCCTCGGCGACCACGATTATCGGCGCGTAGCGGGTCTTGAACCGGCTCTCCACATACTCGCAGACCCGGTCGATGTCGAACGGCTTCTCCGGGATCAGGATGACGTTGGCCCCGGAGGCCATGCCGGCGTGCAGCGCGATCCAGCCCGCGTGGCGGCCCATGACCTCGCAGATCAGCGCGCGGTGGTGGGACTCGGCGGTGGTGTGCAGCCGGTCGATCGCCTCCATCGCGATGTTGACCGCGGTGTCGAAGCCGAACGTGTAGTCGGTCGCGTTGAGGTCGTTGTCGATCGTCTTGGGCACGCCGATCACGCGGACGCCGAGGTCGAAGAGCTGCTTGGCGACACCCAGGGTGTCCTCGCCGCCGATGGCGATCAACGCGTCGACCCCCGAGGAGGTCAGGTTGGCGTTGATTCGTTCCACGCCGCCGTCGATCTTGATCGGGTTGGTCCTCGACGACCCGAGGATCGTGCCGCCGCGTGGCAGGATGCCGCGCACCGCCTGGATGTCCAGCGGCATCGTTTCGCCTTCGAGCGGACCTCGCCAGCCGTCCCGGAATCCTACGAACTCATGCCCGTAGACGCTCACGCCCTTGCGGACGACCGCCCTGATGACGGCGTTGAGCCCGGGACAGTCACCGCCTCCGGTGAGCACTCCTATACGCATTGCGGGTTCCTCCCGATGGTTTGCACGGCAAGACTCTAAGGGGTAGTACGGTCGGCTCACGGTGATGGTGTCGCCGCCCGACCCTGGCATTCTGCCGTAGCCACAAGTACTGGTCTAGACCATACGCGAGGAGTGTCATGAGTGTCCTGGCCGTCGACGCGGGCACCACCGGCGTCACCGCCGTGATCGTCACCGAGGACGGCCGGATCGATTCCCGTGGCTACCAGGAGTTCGCGCAGCACTTCCCGGAACCGGGGCGGGTCGAGCACGCGCCCGAGGAGATCTGGCAGGCGGTCCTGGCCGCCTGCCGTACCGCGCTGGACGGGTCGGACCTCACCCCCGCCTGCGTCGGAATCACCAACCAGCGCGAGACCGCGGTCCTCTGGAACCGCGCGGACCTGGCCGCGCCGCGCCGCGCGATCGTGTGGCAGGACCGGCGCAGCGCGGGCGTCTGCACGCGGCTGCGCGAGGCCGGGCACGAGCCGCGCGTCGCCGAGCTGACCGGCCTGCGCCTGGACCCCTACTTCACCGGGACCAAGCTCACCTGGCTGGCCGAGCACGACGAGCGGTCCTGGGCGGCGGTCACCAGCGGCGCGGCGGTGGTGGGCACCGTCGACTCCTACCTGATCGCCCGGATGACCGGCGGGGCCCGGCACGTCACCGATGCCTCCAACGCCTCCCGCACGCTGCTGTACGACCTGACGGCGGGCGGCTGGTCCGACGAGCTGTGCGAGCTGTTCGGCGTGCCCAGGGCGGCGCTGCCGGAGATCGTGCCCAACCACGGCCTGGCCGGCCGCACCGACCCCCGCGCCTTCCTCGGGCTCGACCTGCCGATCAGCGGCCTGGCGGGCGACCAGCAGGCGGCGCTGTTCGGGCAGACCTGCTTCGCCCCCGGCGATGTCAAGTGCACCTACGGCACCGGTTCGTTCGTGCTCATCAACACCGGCACCGAACCGGTGCGCTCCCAGGACGGACTGCTCACCACGGTGGCCTGGCAGAGCCCGTCCGGAGAGATCACCTACGCGCTGGAGGGGGCGATCTTCGTCACCGGGGCCGCCGTCCAGTGGCTGCGCGACGGGCTGGGCCTGATCGACACCGCCCGCCAGACGCAGGCGGTGGCCGGCACGGTGCCCGACTCGGGGGGCGTGGTGTTCGTCCCGGCGCTGACCGGCCTCGGCGCGCCGCACTGGGACCCTGACGCCCGCGGCACGATCTGCGGGATCACGCGCGGCACCACCAGGGCGCACCTGGTCAGGGCGACCCTGGAGGCCATCGCGTACGAGGTGCGCGACGTGGTGGAGGTGATGACCGGGGCGGCCGGGCTCGCCGTGCCGGTGCTGAAGTCCGACGGCGGCGCGAGCGGCAACGACCTGCTCATGCAGTACCAGGCCGACCAGCTCGCGACCCCGGTCGAGCGGCCGGTGGTCCAGGAGACCACCGCGCTGGGCGCGGCCTTCCTGGCCGGGCTGGGCGCGGGTGTGTGGTCCTCCCCGGACGAGCTGCGCGAGACCTGGCGGCTGGAGCGCCGCTTCGAGCCCGGCGTCCGTGATGAGGAGGCGTACCGGCGGTGGGGCAGGGCGGTGGAGCGGGCCCGCGGCTGGGCCTGAGCGCCCGGCGGAAAACCTGGCGGGGATGCGGTGTCCCGCATGGCACACTTTGTGCCCTATGCGGGAGGATTCGACGCGCTTGGTGACCGACCACACCGTGCTCTCGGTGGTGGTCGGGTCGCGCGCGTACGGGCTTTCGACCGCCGAGTCCGACACCGACCGGCGGGGCGTGTTCGTCGCCCCGGCCTCGCTGTTCTGGCGGCTGGACAAGCCGCCCACCCACGTCGAGGGCCCGCTGCCGGAGCAGTTCTCCTGGGAGGTCGAGCGGCTCTGCGCGCTGGCCCTCGCGCTGTTCGGCAGGTCCGGCGAGCTGAAGCCGCTGCTCTACGCCTTCCGGGTGCTGCTGACCGGCTTACGGCTGATGCGCACGGGCGAGGTGGTGGCCGACGTGACGCGGCTGTACGAGGGCGCGCCGCCGTACCTGCCCGAGCTGGTGGCCGCCAAGCGGGAGGCCGAGCACGGGGCGCCGCCCGCGGGCGCGCCCGATGCGGTACGGCTGACCGCCGAACTGGCCGAGGCCGAGGAGCGGTCCGCGCTACCGGAGGCGGCCACCGCGGGCCCGGCCCTGCACGACCTGCTGGTCAGGGTGCGTACCGGCGCGTGAGCCGCCCGGCGCCTCAGAGGTCGGCGGGCGCGAGGATGCAGGAGGGGGTGGCGACGGTGAAGGCCGTGGCGGCCGATTGCGGAATGCCGGACTTGGTGGGGAGCATGGCGATATCGCCGGAGTTCTGGCCGACGACGTAGAGGCGGTCGCCGACGAGCGCGAAGTGCCTCGGCCATGCGCAGCCGGAGGGCACCTCGTCGATGTGGGACAGGTCGCCGGCGTCGAGGACCGTCACGGTGTCCGGGCCTCGGTTGGCGACGTACACCAGGCGGCCGTCCGGGGAGACCTCGATGTGGGAGGGCGCGTTGGGCTCCGGCGAGCGGGATGCCGGGACGCGGGCCGCCTCCCGCCATTGCCGGTCGTACATCGACACGGTGCCGTCCAGCTCGCCCGCGAGGTACCAGCGGCCGGCGGAGTGGGCCAGGTGGCGCGGGCCGGTGCCGGGGGCCACGTGTACCGGGCCGTCGGGGTGCGGGCGGACGTTGTCGTCCACCAGGTAGCGGCGCACTTCGTCGGCGCCGAGGTCGGGCACGTAGAGCGCGCCGTCCGGCCCGAAGACGGCCTGGTGGGCGTGCGGGCCCGCCTGGCGGCCAGCGTCGGGCCCGGAACCGTCGCCGGGGAAGGACTTGAGCGGGCCCGCCATCCGGCCGAACTCGTCCAGGCGCTGGACGCCGAGCACGCCGTCACCGTAGTTGGCCACGGCCAGCCAGGAACCGTGCGGGTCCACCGCCACGTGGCAGGGGCTGTCGCCGCCGCTGGGGCGCCGGCCGATCTCGGTGAGCCGGCCGTCCGGATGGCGGGTGAACGCCGTCACGGTGCCCTCGCCGGTCTCGCCCACCGCGTAGAGCACGGGCAGTGTGGGGTGCGCCGCCACGAACGACGGCCCGGACGCGGCGGTCTCGGCGACCGCGGTCAGCCGGCCGTCGTGCTCCATCCGCACGGTGGTGATGCCCGGGCCCGCTCCGCCGCTGTCCGGCGTGTAACCGCCGATGTAGATCAGTCGTGTGGTCGCCACAACTGGCGAAGGTACCGGAGTTGGGCCTCCCGTTGCTCTCCGGCCCCGCCCTCATGGCCGTTCCATGGCCACACGGTGATCTCCTTGGGACCCGGCCGGTGGTTGTAGGCCGCGAACACGGTGGACGGCGGGCAGACCGTGTCCATCAGCGCCACCGAGTAGAGGGCGGGGGCCGAGCCCCTGGCGGCGAAGTTGACCCCGTCGAAGTAGCTCAGCGTGCGGAAGACCTGCTCCTCCAGGCCGCGCTGGGCGGACAGGAAACGGACGATCTCGGCGTACGGTTCGCTGCCGGTGATCTCCACCGCGCGCCGGAAATGCGTAAGGAAGGGGATGTCGACGAGGGCGGCGGCGACGTTGGGCCGCAGCGCCGCGACGGCCTGGGCGATGCCGCCGCCCTGGCTCTCCCCCTGCACGGCGATGCGCGTGGCGTCCACGCGCGGGTGGGCCGCCGCCACGTCCACCGCCCTGGCCGCGTCTGCGAACACCCGGCGGTAGTAGTAGCCCTCCGGGTCCAGGACGCCCCTGGTCATCATCCCGGGGGCGGCGGCGAAGTCGCCGCCGTCCGGGTCGGCGGTCGCGCCCGGCCTGCCGGGGTTGGACCCGCCCTGGCCCCTGGTGTCCACCACCAGCACGGCGTAGCCGGCGGCGGGCCATTCGAGATGGGTGTGCGGGAAGCCCCGCCCGCCGCTGTAGCCGATGTAGGCGACCACGCAGGGGACCGGGTCCGGGACGTGGCGCGGCAGGATGAACCAGGCGTTGATGCGGTGCCCGCGCCAGCCGGCGAAGGCGGTGTCGTACACGTTCACGGAGGTCAGGGCGGCGTCGTGCGGCTTGAACTCGGCGGCCAGATCGAACGCCTCGGCCTCGGTGAGGGTCCGCTTCCAGAAGTCATCGAAGTCGGCGGGTTCATCCCTTGTGGGGAGGTAGTCGCGCAACTCGGCCAGGGGCATGTCGAACAGAGGCAATGGATCTCCCATCTCGTGTTCAGAAAATCGCTCGGGGGCCGGTCCAGGAGCATCGTGCCATGCCCGCTTCGATCGTGTTCGCGTCGGTTCCATTTGGTTCCGGCGGGTTGCCGGTGAGGGTCGATCAGGCTATTCTTTGACTCAGTCAACTAACTGCTCGTCCCGGAAGGAGAGAGCGATGACGGTCGATGACCGCGTGGCCGCCGTGCGCGCCTTCAACCGCTTCTACACGGGGGTCATCGGCGCCCTCCAGGCCGAGACGATGTACGCGCCCTACTCGCTGACCGAGGCCCGGGTGCTGTACGAGCTGGAGCAGCACCGGCGCGAGGGCGGGCACAGCGAGGTCACCGACCTGCGCCGCGACCTGGGGCTCGACGCGGGCTACCTGAGCCGCATCCTGGCCCGGTTCGAGGGCGAGGGGCTGGCCACCAGGGAGCGCTCCCCCGCCGACGGGCGACGGCAGGTCGTCCGGCTCACCGACGTGGGGCGGGCCACCTTCGCCGAGCTCGACAAACGCTCCGACGAGCGGATCGAGGAGATGCTGGCCAAGCTCGGCGACGACGGCCGGGGCCGGCTCGTCACCGCCATGTCGGTGATCGAGCAGACCCTCGGCGACGAGATCCGCTCCGGCGCCGGGTGTGTGATCCGCCCCCCGAGCACCGGCGACCTGGGCTGGGTGGTGTTCAGGCACGGCGTCCTCTACGCCCACGAGCAGGGCTGGGGGCAGCGCTTCGAGGGCCTGGTCGCGCGGATCGTCGCCGACTACGCCGACCACCACGACCCCGCCCGCGAGGCGGGCTGGATCGCCGAGGTGGACGGCGAACGGGCCGGCTGCGTCTTCTGCGTGCGCAAGGACGACGACACGGCCCAGCTCCGGATGCTCCTCGTCGAGCCGTTCGCCCGCGGCCTGGGCCTCGGCGGCCGCCTCATCGACGAATGCGTATCCTTCGCCCGCGCCGCCGGCTACCGGCAGATCATGCTATGGACCCGCCCCGTCCTCACCGACGCCCGCCGCCTCTACCAACGCGCCGGCTTCCAACTCACCCACGAGGAGCCCGGCGACGAGGAAGGCACCCCCGTCATCGAACAAACCTGGTCCATGCCCCTCGCCTAACCCCCTCCTACCCCAGTACTCCGGCCGCGCCCCCCGGACGCGAACGGCCAGGCGCGGCCGGAGTACTGGGGTAGGAGGGGGTTAGGCGAGGGGCATGGACCAGGTT
>NZ_POUA01000365.1 GCF_003236385.1 Spongiactinospora gelatinilytica | reverse complement strand
AAGTCCGCCTGACGCCGCGGAGCAGACCCGGGAGCCCGCCCCCGGCCGCAGCGAACTCCTGGCCCTGCTCACCGACGACCCGGTGCCCACGGGCCCCTGACCCGCTCCCGGCCGTGGTGAGCCGCTTGCGGGCGGGGCGGGCTCCCGGGTCTGCTCCGCGGCGTCAGGCGGACTTGTCGCGGCGTTCGGATCCGCGGTCGAGATGGTCGCGGGGCACCAGGGTCGGGTTGACGTTGTCCAGTACGGTGTCGCGGGTGACCACGACCCGGGCCACGTCGTCGCGGCTCGGCACCTCGTACATCACGTTGAGCAGGACCTCCTCGACGATCGCCCGGGTGGCCCGCGCGCCGGTGCGGCGCAGCAGCGCCTGGTCGGCGATGGCGCCGACGGCGTCGCCGTCGAAGACCAGCTCGACGCCGTCCAGCTCGAAGAGCTTTTGGAACTGCTTGATCAGCGCGTTGCGCGGCTCGGTGAGGATCCGCGTCAGCGCCGTGCGGTCCAGCGGCTGGAACGTGGTGACCACGGGCAACCGCCCGACCAGCTCGGGGATCAGCCCGAACTTCAGCAGGTCCTCCGGCATGACCCCCGCGTAGGGGTCGCCGGTCTCGCGGTCCTCCCCGGTGCGCAGCGTCGCGCCGAACCCGGCACCCTTGTGCCCGGCCCGCTGCTCGATGATCCGGTCCAGGCCGGCGAACGCCCCGCCCACGATGAACAGCACGTTGGTGGTGTCGATCTGGATGAACTCCTGATTGGGATGCTTGCGCCCGCCCTGCGGGGGCACCGAGGCGGTGGTGCCCTCCAGGATCTTCAGCAGCGCCTGCTGCACGCCCTCACCGGAGACATCCCGGGTGATCGACGGGTTCTCGCTCTTGCGGGCGATCTTGTCGATCTCGTCGATGTAGATGATCCCGGTCTCGGCCTTCTTGACGTCGAAGTCGGCCGCCTGGATCAGCTTGAGCAGGATGTTCTCGACGTCTTCACCGACGTAACCGGCCTCGGTCAGCGCGGTCGCGTCGACGATCGCGAACGGCACGTCGAGCATCCTGGCCAGCGTCTGCGCGAGGTAGGTCTTGCCGCAGCCGGTGGGCCCGATCAGCAGGATGTTGGACTTGCCCAGCTCGACCGGCTCCTCGTGCGAGGAGTCGCGCCTGCTGCGCCCGCCGCCCGACCGGATGCGCTTGTAGTGGTTGTAGACCGCCACCGACAGCGCCTTCCTGGCGTTCTCCTGGCCGACGACGTAGCCCCGCAGGAACTCGTTGATCTCCTGCGGCTTGGGCAGATCACCGTGCCCGGCGTCGGCGGTCTCCTCCAGCTCCTCCTCGATGAGCTCGTTGCACAGCTCAACGCATTCGTCGCAGATGTAGACACCGCCGGGACCCGCGATGAGCTTGCGGACCTCTTTTTGGCTCTTGCCGCAGAACGTGCACTTCAGCAGATCACCGCGGTCACCGATGCGTGCCACTCGGAACGTCTCCTCTATGGGGGGCAGAGGGTCACGGGCGACGCCGCCAGGCGCCGGATGCCCGAGTCGGGGGCGCGCACCCCGCCTTCCGATGGTACGGCGAGTGCGCGGCGGACGATGCGCCCCGGCGGAATAGTGGACGCCATTTGGGCCGGTCCGCTCGGCTCATGCTTGCGGATGAGGGGCCGGCATCGCCGTACCGGCCTTCGTGCTGGGCCTTTGACGCACGGTACCCCGGAAGATGCGCGCATGCAGACGAAACGCTGGTACGTGAGGGGGAAGCCTCCCATCCTTATGGCCGATGGCCGTGGGCCGTCGGGGGCCCGGAGAATCTGGACGTCGAGATCAAGAACCCACGCCGGTGATTGGAGATCACGTGCGTAGAACGGTTCCGTTGCTCGCCGCCGCCCTGGCCGCGCTGGTGGGGTTATCCCCGCTCGCGCCCGCCCAGGCGGCTCCCGCGGCGCCCGCCGCCCCCTCCGGCGGCCCGGCGATCGCCTGGCAGCCGTGCCCGGAGGACCCGACGGCCGATTGCGGCACGCTCGCCGTACCCGTGGACTGGAAGAACCCGGGCGGGCCCACCATCGACCTGGCCCTGGCCCGGCGCAAGGCCACCGACCCCGCGGCCAGGGTCGGCTCGTTGCTGATCGACCCCGGCGGGCCGGGCGGCTCAGGGGTCGACTTCGCCCTCGCCGCCGGCACCTACTTCAGCGCAGAGCTGAACCGTCGCTTCGACATCGTCGGCTTCGACCCGCGCGGTGTGGCCAGGAGCCGGCCCATCGTCTGCTCGGCAGAACTCGCGGGTCAGGCCCCCTACCCGGTCATCAAGAGCCAGACCGAGTTCGACGCCTGGCGTGACTTCGCCAAGCGGCTGCGCGCCGACTGCCGGGCCCGCACCGGGCCGCTGTTCGACCATGTGGACAGCGGGAGCGTGGCCCACGACATGGACGCCATCCGCGCCGCGCTCGGCGAGGAGAAACTGACCTACTACGGCATCTCCTACGGCACCCTCATGGGGCAGATGTACGCCGAGCGCTTCCCTGGCCGGGTCCGGGCCCTCGCCCTGGACAGCAACATGGACCACAGCCTGGGCACCGGTCCCTTCCTCTACACCGAGGCCCACACCGCCCAGGACTCCTTCGACGAGTTCGTCAAGTGGTGCGGCGAGGAGAGCCGGTGCGCGCTGCGCGGCCGGGACGTGCGCGCGTTCTGGGCGAGCCTGCTGGACCGCGCCGACCGCGGCGAACTCAGGTACCCCGGCGAGCCCGACTACCGGCTCACCCGGCTGGACGTGATCGGCATCGCCTTCAGTGCCTTCTACGGGCCGGCGTGGTACGAGCTGGCCGAACTCCTCGTGGCCATCGACGCCGGCGCGCAGCGCCCGCCGGCCTCGGCGGCCCGCCTGGCGGCGCACGCCCCGGAGCGGCGGCACGCGGGGACGGCTCCGGACGAGGTGGAGATCCCCACCCAGGTCTTCTGCGAGGACTTCCGGCTGCCGGTGCGCGACTACAAGGAGTATGCCAAGCACCTGCGCCGCTCCAAGGCCATCGCGCCGGACATGGAGCTCAGCCCGGCCGCCGTCTCGGTGCTCGCGTACTGCCTGAGCGAGCCGGACCCGATCCCCAACCCGCAGCACCGCCTGCGGGTGAACGGCACGCCGCCGCTGCTGCTCGGCAACGCGCTGCACGACCCGGCCACCGGCTATGTGTGGGCGGTCAACGCCGCCGCCCAGATCGGGAAGGAGGCCCGGCTCGTCACGTACGAGGGCTGGGGACACGGCATCTACGGCCGTGGTGAGTGCACCACGGGCGCGATCGACGACTATCTGATCTCGCTCAAGCCGCCGGCGCGTGGGACACGGTGCGCGGCCGTGCCGCCGGAGCCTCCGGCCACGGCCCAGAACAGGTCCCGGCCGCGGCCGCCCGCGTCGCCGCTGCTGCCGCACGTTCCGCTCTGGTGACGCCACCCCGCTGAACCGGCGGACGCGAACACCGTGAAGGCCCGGCCCTTTGGAAGGGCCGGGCCTGTGCGGATAATCGATCCGGCGGCAATCCAGGAATATCGCGCCACTGTTTGACGTGGCGGATAATCGCGATTAGCATTGTGCCTGCAAAGAACGGTGGTTCATGGTGGGGCATCAGGCTCCCGGCCGCCGGACGGATGAGACGGCAGGAGTCAGATGATGAACAGGGAGGCGGCGGTCACCGTGGCCCGCTTCACCTGCGATCTGGGCCTCTCGTCCTGTTGTCGCGCCTGACGCGCGCCCTTCTCTCTTTCCCGTGCCGCCTGCCGGCGGCGATCCCCGTGGTCGGCATAGCGGTTTTCATGCCGTCTCGGAAAACATTTCCGCGCTGTGCGGATCTGTAATTCCTTCGTGCTTTCCAATGGCGCGAAATTCGACAATGAGCCCGCCGTGGCGCAAATGGAGGGCTCACAAACGGCCGGCCGTACGCCGGCGCGTGTGACACATATGGCCGTGTGCCCGAGTGGTTGAGGGAACCGCCTGCAAAGCGGTGTACGCCGGTTCGATTCCGGTCACGGCCTCCGATCACGCCGCCCGCCCCGCGCGGGGGGGGCGTTCGCCGTCCACAGGGCGACCGCCCAGCTCAGCGCCCGGTGGCGGACGTGAAAATGTCGGTGGGCCGCGACATCATGACATCATGAGCGACGCCCTCGCGACGACCCCCGCGGTCTCCGCGCCCGTGCCCCCAGCGCCTGCGACCAGCGCGCCCGCGATCACCGCGATCCCCGACGAGACCGCCTACGCGGAGGCGGTGCAACTCGCCCTCGACGCCGCGGCGGCCTATTACCGCGACGGCACCTCCGCGCTCGACGACGACGCCTACGACCGGCTGGTGCGCGGCATCGCCGCCTACGAGCGGTCCCACCCGGGGCAGGCGCTGCCCACCTCGCCGACCGGCAAGGTGGCGGGCGGGGCGGTGGTCGGCGACGTGCCGCACACCGTCCCGATGCTCTCGCTCGACAACGTCTTCGGCGCGGGGCAGCTCGCCGACTGGGCCGCGTCCCTGGAGCGCAGGCTGGGCCGGCCGGTCGAGGCGTGGAGCGTCGAGCCCAAGCTCGACGGGCTCGCCGTCTCGGCCCGCTACCGTCACGGCCGCCTGACCCAGCTCGTCACCAGGGGCGACGGCAGCGCGGGCGAAGACGTCTCGCACGCGATCGGCACCATCGTGGGCCTGCCCGGCGAGCTGGCCGAGCCGCACACCGTGGAGGTGCGCGGCGAGGTGATGATGACGGCGGAGCAGTTCGAGGCGGCCTGCGCCAAGCGCCGCGCCCACGACGGCACGACGTTCGCCAACCCGCGCAGCGCCGCGGCCGGCACGCTGCGCGCGCAGGACCGGCCCTACGTCTGCGAGCTGACGTTCTTCGCGTACGGCGTGCTGCCGCCGCCCGGCGACGAGTCCGAGCTCGCCACGGGGCTGCGCGAGATGCGGCACAGCGCGGTCATGGAGTGGGCCGCCGGGCAGGGCGTGCAGACCACCGCCGCCACGCCCGTGGCCGGCGTCGTCGCCACCACCCTCGACCAGGTCAACGAGCGGGTCGAGCAGATCGCCGCGGCCCGCGCCGAGCTGGCCTTCGCGATCGACGGCATCGTGATCCGCTGCGACCTGGCCGCCGACCAGGCCCAGGCGGGTTTGAGCTCGCGCGCCCCGCGCTGGGCCGTCGCCTACAAGCTGCCCGCGGTGGAGAAGATCACCAAGCTGCTCGCCGTCGAGTGGAACACCGGGCGCACCGGCATCATCGCGCCCCGGGCCGTGCTCGAACCGGTCGAGCTCGACGGCAGCGTCGTCACCTACGCGACCCTGCACAACGTCGCCGACATCGCCCGCCGCGGCCTCATGCTGGGCGACAGCGTGGTCGTCTACAAGGCCGGCGACGTGATCCCGCGGGTGGAGGCCCCGGTCGTCCACCTGCGCACCGGGCAGGAGCGCCCGATCGAGATCCCGGAGGTCTGCCCGTCCTGCGGCGACGCGATCGACGCCTCCCAGGAGCGGTGGCGCTGCGTGCGCGGCCGGGCCTGCCGGGTGATCACCTCTGTAAGCTACGCGGTCGGCCGCGACCAGCTTGACATCGCCGGCCTGGGCGAGAACCGCATCCTGCAGTTGCTGGAGGCCGGGCTGATCGCCGACTTCGCCGACCTGTTCTACCTCACCGCCGACCAGGTGCTCGGCCTTGAGCGGATGGGCGAGCTCAGCACCACCAACCTGCTGGCCGCCATCGAAGAGGCCAAGGGCCGCCCGCTCAGCCGGGTGCTGTGCGCACTCGGGGTCCGCGGCACCGGCCGCTCGATGAGCCGCCGGATGGCCCGCCACTTCGGCTCGATGGACGCCATCCGCGCCGCCGACGCCGAGGCGATTCAGGCCGTCGAGGGCATGGGCCCGGAGAAGGCCCCCGTCGTGGTGGCCGAGCTCGCCGAGTTGGGGCCGGTCATCGACAAGCTGGTGGCGGCCGGGGTCAACATGACCGAGCCCGGTGTGACCCCACGCCAGGCGGACGACGAGGAGGAGGCGGCCGTCTCCGCCGACCTGCCCCTGTCGGGAAAGTCGGTCGTCGTCACGGGCGCGATGAGCGGCCCGCTGGAGACGTTCTCCCGCAACCAGATGAACGAACTCATCGAACGAGCCGGCGGCCGCGCCTCCTCCAGCGTCTCCGCCCGCACCGACCTCCTGGTAGCGGGCGCGAAGGCCGGCTCCAAGCAGGCCAAGGCCGCAAGCCTCGGCATCCACATCCTCACCCCGGAAGAGTTCGCCGCCCTGCTCACCGACATCCTCTGAGCATCCACCCGACAGTGCCCGAGGCGCCTCGCTCCGAAGGTGGACGCAGTCGAGGGTGATGTCTCCGACCGCCCTTCCCGCGTAAGGCGGAAATACGCGGCAGGAGCAGTTCGGCGGGTGTCCGGCAAGCGGTGGATCTTGTGGGCGGAGCCGCGGTACGCGGTGGGCCGGGGCGCGCCGCGCCGATGAACGGCCGGAACCGGTGGATCTTGCGGTGTTGAACTGGAGATGCGCACCGCGGGCAGCTCGAAGGTGATGTCAGTCCCTACCGCCGTTCAAGCGTAGGCGGACACACCCGGCGACAGCCTCTCGCGGAGTGGTAGAACTTTCTCGCAGCCGGAGCGGGCGACCTGCGCTATGTCCGGGCCACCACCCACCCGGCGGGCGGGGCGGTTCACCGGTGTGCGGCAAACGGTGGATCTTGGGCGCGGAGCCTGAGGCGTGTGCCGGGGCCTGCGCACACTGTGTTTCCATCGCCACGGTGGGTGTGGCCCAGGGCGTACTACACCGACGAGCGGTCATGTTCCCGCGATGGGCGGGGGCGGGCCGATGGCGCTGAGTGCTCGCTCGCGCCGGGAGATGGTGGCCATAACACGAAGCGCTGGAAAGACGTTCCCCCGGCCGGGGCGGCTTCCGGGTGCCGGGCCGGTGCGGGCGTACCCGGTGTCCTGGTCACGAGGCCGTGAGGGGCGGGTCGGTCGTGCCGCCTGGGCCGGTGTTCGGGAGGGTGCCCGATAGCACGGGGGAGGGACCTGTTCGACCTTTTCTAGTTAAGAAACTTTCCTTTAGCTTGGGGGCACCCCTCCAGCCGGAAGGATGCGTGACATGCGAAAACTGATCACAGTCGTGTTCACGGTGCTCGTCGCCGTGGGGGCGACGGTGTTCGTGGCGCCCCCCGCCTCGGCGCACGGCTTCATCTCCGACCCACCGAGCCGCCAGGCCAACTGCGCGGCCGGAAAGGTAAGTGACTGCGGCGACATCATCTGGGAGCCGGACGCCGTCGAAGGTCTCAAGGGCCAGCGCAACTGCAGCGGCGGTGACGGCCGCTGGGCGCCGCTCGACGACGACTCCAAGGCGTGGCCCGTCGCCAACGTCGGAAACACCGTGAACTTCAAGTGGATCATCACGGCCAACCACTCCACCAGCACGTGGGAGTACTTCATCGGGGACACCCGGGTCGCGGTGTTCAACGACCACGGCAGGCAGCCCGGGACCAGGGTGACCCACACGGTGAACCTCGGCGGTCACACCGGCCGGATCAAGCTGCGCGCGGTCTGGAACATCGCCGACACCGCGATGGCCTTCTACAACTGCGTGGACCTCCAGGTCGGCCCGGGCGGCCCCCAGCCCACTCC
>NZ_POUA01000364.1 GCF_003236385.1 Spongiactinospora gelatinilytica | reverse complement strand
TCGTCTCCAACATCACCGACAGCCACGGCCGGGTGGGGCGTATTCGCAGTCGAGTTGGCTGACGTCGATGTCTCGGCCGGAGCCCCAGCCCTCGCCCTCGGTGGAGGTGTAGACGAAGGTGCACACCCGCCCGTGGCTGTCGGTGATGTTGGAGACGAAGATCTGTTCGTCGATGGCGCATCCGGCGAGGAGCAGGACTCCCGCGGCCATGATGGCGGCTCTCCAGAGCGTCATGTGATCACCCCTTCAGGCGGATGGTAAAGCCTGCCTCCGGCGGTGATCCAGCGCAGCTGGCGGGAAATCTTGGTGAACGGTGTGGTCAGGTGCGCCAGATGAGGACCAGGGCGCAGTCGTCGCGTTTGCCCGCGAGGCTCTTGGCGAGGTTGCCCGCCTCCTTGTACCCCTTGGTGACCAGGGATTCGGCCTCGCCGAGCAGGCGGTCCACGCCGCTGTCCAGGCCGAGGCGCGGGTCCCACATGCCGTCGGTGAATAGCATCAGCGCGTCCCCCTTGGCCAGTGACCCCTTTTCGGGGATCCACTCGGCGTCGTCGGTGACGCCGAGTGCGATGCCGTGGGCGTCGCTGAGGTGCCAGGTGCCGCTGCCGGGGGCCAGGCGGGCGGCCGGGGGGTGGCCCGCGCAGCGGATCGTGTAGCCGCCGGTGGACAGGTCGAGGCTGAGGTGCAGGGCGGTGACGATGCCCTCAAGTTCGGGCTGGTCGAGCAGGTAGGCGTTGGAGGCGGCCAGGAAGCGTTCGGCGGGTACGGTGCCGAGCAGGCCGCCGAGGGCTCCGGCGATCATCAGGGCCCGGCTCGCGGCGTCGGTGCCCTTGCCGGAGACGTCCACCAGGGCGACCTCCAGACGGTCGCCGGCCTGGTGGGAGAGGGTCAGGTCGGCGGAGAACAGCGACCCGGGGGCCTGACGGGTGACGGCCTTGCAGCCCCAGCCGCGCGGCAGGGGGGCGATGCGGTTGATCGTCTTGAGCCGGTCGCGCAGGTCGGCCAGCAGGCGTCCGCCGCGCATGCCGCGGATGCCGACGTTGTCGCGGTAGCTGGCCAGCCGTACGGCGAGCAGCACGACCACGGCGATCACCAGCAGCGGTACGACGTGGAGCCCGGTCGCGACCGTGCCGTGGACGACGGAGATCGCGGCGGCGGCCAGCAGCACCACCAGGCCGGGCGGGCGCAGCCGCAGGCCGCCGAACAGGATGATCGGCGCGAGGAGTACCAGCGGCGCCCACATCGGCCCGAACGCCGCCGACAGCGGCCCGACCGCCAGCGCGCCCACCACCAGGGCGATCAGGAGGAACCGCTCACTGGCCGACCCCGGCCGCCAGATCGTGAAATGTCCTGAACTCTTGGTGCCCTCTCCCGAATCAACGAAGAACGCGCGCTCCCGAGGCGTCCACACGCTGCGGAGGTGCTCGTTGACGGGCATCGGCATTGCTGTCCTTGCTTGCCGTGGACGAGACCCGCCGTGGCGGGTCGTGCGCGGAACGTGACCGTCGGTGCGCCGATCAGGCCCAGGCCAGCGCCGCGCCGGGTGGTGGCTGCCGGAGCCCGTGAGCCGCCGGGTGCGGACCGACCGGCCGGGCTCCACCGCGACGAGTCTAGCCCGCCCGCCCCCGCAGGGAAGCGACCTTCGCGCAGGCGTCGAGCAGATGGCGCACCTGCGCGGAGGGCGGTCCCGGCCGGACGGCGAGGTACGTGGTGACCCACACGCCGTCCAGCGGGCGATAGACGACGGTACGCGCGGGAGGCGGTTCGGTGTTGGCGTAGAAGACCGTCCAGGACGGCGGGCACGAGGCGATGCCGAGCAGCGTGTCGGGCAGGTTGACGAAGCGCGGGCCCGGCGGGGGATCGATGCCCGCCGCCCGGCACGCGGCCCTGACGAAGTCGTGGAAGGCCGGATCGTCCTTCCGGGCGGCCAGTCGCAGCGGCAGGTCGCCGAGCCAGGGCAGGCGCAACACAGGTTCGGCGGCGAGCGGGTGGTCGGCGGGCAGTGCCGCGAGCAGCGGGTCTGAGCAGATCGGGAGCAGTTCCAGCCCCTCGGCCTCGTCGACGAGGCGGACGGTGGCCGCGTCCAGGTCGCCCGCGCGTACGCCGGCCAGCCGTTCCGGGACGCCGATCTTGACCAGGCGGACGCGCAGCCGGGGCATGGCGGCGGCCAGCGCTTCGAGCGCGGGGTACAGCCGGTCGGCGGGGGCCTTGCCGGTGCCGAGGCGCAGCGTGGCCTCGGCGTCCTCGGCCAGCCCGGCGGCCACGTGCCTGACCCGGTCGGCCGCCGCGAGCGCCGCGCGGGCCTCGCCGAGCAGCCGTTCGCCTGCCTCGGTGAGCCGTACGTGCCTGGTCGTGCGGTCGAACAGGCGGATGCCGAGGTCTCGCTCCAGCCGGGCCACCTGCTGGCTCACGGCGGGCTGCACGATGCCGAGGCGTTCCGCCGCCCGCCCGAATCCGCCGGTTTCGGCGACCATGACGAAGTACGCGAGCTGCCGAAGCTCCAATGTCCCCCATTTATCACGGCTTGTGATGACTGTACGGGGCAAGTGCGTCTGGTTCGGCCGTCCCGTTCGCGATCGACCGGCCGCATGCCGCTCATCGACGCCCAAGGCCCGGTACTGCTGCCCGGGCAGGATGGATATGACACCGAACGCGGGGGATTCAACCGGATCGTCGATCATCGCCCCGCAGTGATCGTGGCCGCCGAGACCCCCGAGGACGTACGGCAGGCCGTACTGCACGCCGCCGCCCGCGACCTGCCGATCGCCGTCCAGGCCACCGGCCACGGACCCGTCGTGCCCGCCGACGGGGGCGTGCTGCTGAGCACCCGGCGGATGGACGGCGTGCGGATCGACCCCGCCGCCCGCACCGCGCGGATCGAGGCGGGGGTCCGCTGGGGCCGGGTCGTCGAGCCGGCCGCGAAGTACGGCCTGGCCCCGCTGAACGGCACGTCGCCCGGCGTGGGCGCGGTCTCCTACCCCCTCGGCGGCGGCCTGCCGGTGCTCGGGCGCACGTACGGCTGGGCCGTGGACCATGTGCGGTCGATCGACGTCGTCACGGCGGACGGCCGGGCGCTCACCGCGACCCCGGACACCCACGAGGACCTGTTCTGGGCGCTGCGCGGCGGCAAGGGCAACTTCAAGGTCGTCACCGCCCTGGAGATCGGCCTGGTCCCGCTCACCCATGTGTACGGCGGCGGGCTCTACCACCCCGGCGACCGCGCAGGCGAGATCCTGCACGCCTGGCGCGAATGGACGCAGGACCTCCCGGAGGAGACCAACTCGTCCGTGGCGCTGGTCCGGTTCCCCGACCTGGCGAGCATCCCCGATCACCTGCGCGGACGAGCCTTCGTCCACCTGCGCGTCGTCCACACCGGACCGGAGACCCACCCGCCGGCCGAGCTCGGTCCGCCGGTCATGGGCGCGCTCGGCGTCCGGCCGTACACGGAGGTCGGCTCGATCTGCGACGAGCCGGCCGGGCCGGTGCGGACCCAGGACCACTCCATGATGCTCCGCGAACTGCCCGCCGAGGCCGTGGACACGATCGTCGCCCACACCAGAGGCGACACCGGGCCGGTGGTCGTCGAACTGCGGCAGCTCGGCGAGGCGCTCGGCCGTACCGGGGCGGTGCCCAGCGCGACCGGGCACCGCGACGCGGCACACGCCCTCACCACGGTCACGCCCGGACCGGTGGGCACGGCCCGCGCGCTGATGGCGGCGATGCGGCCCTGGGGGACCGGGCGCGCGCTGATCAACCTGTTCAACGGACCCGACACGGCGGGGGACGCGCGCGAGGCGTACGACCCGGAGACGTACCAGCGGCTCGTGGACCTGAAAGGCGTCTACGACCCGGCGAACCTCTTCCGGGTCAACCACAACATCCCCCCGGAAAATTGGAATGCCCCCCGGCGGGCCCGGGGGTAGCCTGCGGGGAGGCGCTAGAGCAAAGGGGCGGTACCGTGTCGCACGTTGAGGTCGGGCACCTGACGTATGTCCTGCCCGACGGGCGGCCACTGCTCGACGACGTCTCCTTCCGGGTCGGCGACGGGGTCAAGGCCGCGCTGGTCGGCCCCAACGGCGCGGGCAAGACGACGCTGGTCCGGCTGATCGCCGGCGACCTCCAGCCGATCGAGGGCAGCGTGGCCGGTTCCGGCGGGCTGGGCGTGATGCGGCAGTTCATCGGCAGCATCCGCGACGGCCGCACCGTCCATGACCTGCTGCTGAGCGTCGCGCCGCCGCGCGTGCGGGAGGCGGCCGACCGGCTCGCCGCCGCCGAGCTGGTGATGATGGAGCGCGACGACGAGAAGGCCCAGTTGCGCTACGCGCAGGCGATCACCGACTACACCGACGCGGGCGGCTACGACATCGAGGTGCTCTGGGACACCTGCACGGTGGCGGCGCTCGGCGTGCCGTACGACAGGGTGCAGTACCGCGAGGTCAACACGCTGTCCGGGGGCGAGCAGAAACGGCTGGTGCTGGAGGCGCTGCTGCGCGGGCCCGACCAGGTGCTGCTGCTCGACGAGCCGGACAACTACCTCGACGTGCCCGGCAAGCTGTGGCTGGAGCAGGCGCTGCGGGAAACGCCGAAGACCGTGCTGATGGTCAGCCACGACCGTCAGTTGCTGGCCAACGCGGTGGACCGCATCATCACCGTCGAGTCGGGCAACGTCTGGGTCCACGGCGGCGGGTTCGCCGGATACGCCGAGGCCCGGCGGGAGCGCAACGAGCGTCTGGAGGAGCTGCGCCGGCGCTGGGACGAGGAGCACGCCAAGCTCAAGCGGCTGGTCGTCATGCTCAAGCAGAAGGCGAGCTACAACGACGGCATGGCCCCGGCCTACCACGCCGCGCAGACCCGGCTGCGCCGGTTCGAGGAGGCCGGGCCGCCCGAGGTGCCGCCGCGCGACCAGTTGATCAGCATGCGGCTGCGCGGCGGGCGTACCGGCAAGCGGGCGGTCGTGTGCGAGGAGCTGGAGCTGACCGGGCTGATGCGGCCGTTCGACCTGGAGATCTGGTACGGCGAGCGGGTCGCGGTGCTCGGTTCCAACGGGTCGGGCAAGTCCCACTTCCTGCGGCTGCTCGGTGGCGAGCCGGTCCGGCACACCGGGCTGGCCAAGCTCGGCGCGCGGGTCGTACCGGGCCACTTCGCGCAGACGCACGCCCGGCCCGAGCTGGTCGGCCGCACGCCCTCCGAAATCGTCATGTCCGAGCACGCCAGGCTCAGGAACGAGGCGATGAAGGCGCTGTCCCGCTACGAGCTGGCCGGTGACGTCGGCGACCAGCGTTTCGAGACGCTGTCCGGCGGGCAGCAGGCGCGGTTGCAGATCCTGCTGCTGGAGCTGTCGGGGGCGACGCTGCTGCTGCTCGACGAGCCGACCGACAACCTCGACCTGGCCAGCGCGGAGGCGTTGCAGGAGGGGCTGGACGCGTTCGACGGCACGGTGGTCGCGGTCACTCACGACCGGTGGTTCGCCGCCGACTTCGACCGGTTCCTGATCTTCGGGGCCGACGGCCGGGTCTACGAGGCCGCCGAGCCGGTGTGGGACGAGGGGCGGGTCGTCCGGCAGCGCTGAGGGGCCGCGCAACGAGCCCGCGCAACGAGCCCGCGCAACGAGCGCGCGAAGAGCCCGCGCAAAGAGTTCGTAGCCGCGCCGCGTGTCGCCGGGAGCCCGGTCCGGCTCGCGGGTTATGACCATATGGTGACGCAGCGTAGTGGTGTTTTCATCGTCGCCGGGTGCCTGGCCCTGGCGTCCCTCTCCGCGTGCGCGGGTGAGGAGCGGCCGGAGCGGCGGCTGAAGCCGCTCACGGTGCGGGAGCAGGCGTCCTCGATCGCCAAGAGCGCCGATGGCTACGTGGTGAACTGGGCCGCCGTGCTCGGCAACCAGAACCCCTGGCACTTCGGCGAGCAGGTGGTGGCCACGATCGTGGCGAGCGACGACCGGGGCGCCGAGGTCGTGCGGATGGAACAACCGCTCGACGCGGTGCCCCCGGCGGGCACGCTGGCCTTCAGCGGGCAGGCCATCGCGGCGCAGCGCCCGGTGAAGGTCCATCTCACCTACCGGCCCGCGCAGTGGAAGCCGGCCGGGCGGATCACCTCGGCCTTCCGGGCGTTCCCGGTCACGGACGTGTTCCAGCGGCGGCAGAAGAACGGCTCCTACCTGGTGACCGGGCGGGTGGGCAACCCGTACCGGCTGGCCGCGAGCAGCCTGGTGGTCACCGCGCTGCTGCGCGACCGGGCGGGCAAGCTGCTGGGCGGGGCGAGCACGTTCGTGGACGACGTGCGCTCCGACGGCAAGCCGAGGTTCATCCTCACCGTGGACAAGCCCCCCGCGGGGGTGGCCAGGGCCGAGGTCGTGGCGCGCACCTGGGGGACGACGAGCCGGCCGTACGAGGAGCTGGCGGCGGGCGGGGCGGTGCCGATGCACACCAGCAGGCCGACGACGCCGCCCTTCGAGAAAGACCGCGGCAGGCAGGAAATGCCCGGAACGGCGGGACGGCCATAGCTTTTCCGGCGATATTCCGTAAACCGGGAAATCGGCGTTATCCACGTTATCTACGTTATTTACCGGAATCTCGCGGGGAGCGCGACCAGCCTCGCTGAATCGGTAGAACAAGCAGTTACAATACGTTTACCATCCGTCACATGAGCGAACGCGTCCTGGTGGAAGCCCTGCGCGCCCGCGATCCGGGCGCCCTCGCCGTGCTCTACGACACCTATGCCGAGGACATCTACCGATTCTGTATTTTCGTCCTTGGAAGTCCGGATGGCGCACAGGTCGCCCTGCGCGACACACTGATCGCGGCCGAGGCCAACATTCACGTGCTCAGCGATCCCGCGCGGCTGCGGCTGTGGCTGCTCGCGCTGGCCAGGGTGGAGTGCGACCGGCGCGCGCTCCAGGCCGGCCACGGCGCCCCGGCCACCGCGCCGGACCCGCCGCCTGCCGCCCGCGCGCCCGCGCCCGCCCCCGGGGCCGAGCTGAGCGTCATCGCCTGGCACGCCACGTGGAGCCTGCCTGCCGCCGATCGCCGGGTGCTCGGCCTGGCCACCGGGCGCGGGCTGGGCATGGAGGAGATCGCCGAGGTCACCGGGATGGCGGCGGGTTCGGTACGCGAGGCGCACGAGGCCGCGCTGAGGCGGCTGCGCGACGCCGTGACCGCCGAGTACCTGGCCCGCAAGGGCCCCTCCGACTGCCCGCGGCGGGCGCGCATCCTGGCCGGGTTCGCGGGCGAGCCGACCCCGCAGACGCGTGAACGCCTGGTGGGCCACATCGCCCGGTGCGACGCCTGCGGGCCGCACCGGGCCAGGCAGATCTCCCCGGCCAAGGTGTTCGACCTGCTGCCCGCCACGCCGCTGCCGGAGACGCTGCGGGTGCGGGTGCTGACCTGCTTCACCGACCCCGGCCTGCTGCCCTACCGGCGATATGTGGCGCGGCGGGTGGGCATGCTCGACGCGCGCGGCTTCCCGGCCAGGGGCATCAAAGGGGGTCGCCGGCTTCCTGTCGCGGCTGCCGGGGCGGTTGCGGCGGTGGCCACGCTGATCGCGGTGGTCCACGCGTTCGGGTTCGCGGGCGAGGCGCCCGGCAGGCAGGCCGCGGCCAACGCCTCCCGGGCGGCCCCGTCCGGCGGTGGG
>NZ_POUA01000363.1 GCF_003236385.1 Spongiactinospora gelatinilytica | reverse complement strand
GTGTCCGTGCGCCAGGGTGTAGCGACCTCGTCCCGGTAGGCGTTGACCTTCTAACGGGCTGTTCTTTTTTTTTCAAGCAGAAGACGGCATACGAGGTGAGCGCTAGTCTCGTGGGCTCGGAGATGGGTATAAGAGCCAGGATCTACCGTGCCGCACGCGCAAGTTGGGAAAAGCGAGATAGATGCTTTCCATTAACCCGCCGAGTCGCGGATATATCCAATTCGGTAGGCGTTTTCGAGGTCGCGGCGTCAGAGGTGGCGGCCGGCCTGGGTGGCGTTGATCAGATGGTCGAGCGAATGGGCTGTGGCGCGGCGGCGGTAGGGATTTCCACAGCGGCGCCACCGGCGCGTACTCCGGCCCGAGCGGCCCGATCCCGGTATGAGGTGCGGCGTGCGGCGTGTGGAGCGCGGAACGTGACGCCCGTGCGCGCGGAGCCGTCACGTTCGCGCCGCGATGGCCGTCCGGTCGGCACCCCATTCCTCGCCTGCCACGGCCCTGACCGATCGCAGCACCGAAAGGAAGCCAGCCGTGCCGGAGTTGATTTTCCCGCTCGACTCGACCAAGAAGTTCACCGACCAGGCCAAGATCGGCCACAACCGCTGGCACCCGGAGATCCCGCCGGTCGCATCGGTACGGCCCGGCGACAGTTTCCGGGTGCATTGCCGGGAGTGGTTCGATGGGGCGATCCACAACGACGACTCCGCCGAGGACGTCCGTGACGCCCCGCTGACCACGGTGCACGCGCTCAGCGGCCCGTTCGCGGTCGAGGGGGCCGAGCCGGGTGACCTGCTGGTCGTGGACATCCTCGACCTGGGGCCCATCCCGCAGGAGGACAGCGGCCCGCTGGCCGGTCAGGGCTGGGGCTATACCGGGATCTTCCCCACCAAGAACGGCGGTGGGTTCCTTACCGAGCAGTTCCCGGACGCCTACAAGGCCATCTGGGACTTCTCCGGCCAGATCGCCACGTCCCGCCACGTCCCTGACGTATCGTTCACCGGCATCGTCCATCCCGGCCTCATGGGCACCGCGCCGTCGGCCGAACTCCTGGCGAAATGGAACGCGCGGGAAAGCGCGCTGCGCGCCACCGACCCGAACCGCGTGCCGCCCCTTTCCCTTCCACCCGAGCCCCAGGACGCCATTCTCGGCTCGGTGCCGGCGTCCGACTTCGACCGAATCGCCGGCGAAGCGGCCCGTACCGCACCACCACGCGAGAACGGCGGCAACCAGGACATCAAAAACCTCACCCAGGGCTCCCGCATCTTCTACCCGGTTTTCGTCCCCGGGGCGAACCTGTCCGTCGGCGACCTGCATTTCTCCCAAGGTGACGGCGAGATCACTTTCTGTGGCGCCATCGAGATGGGCGGCTTCATCGACCTGCGGGTCGAGGTCATCAAGGACGGCATGCGAACGTACGGCGTGCAGGAGAACGCCATTTTCATCCCGGGCCGCACCGCGCCTCAATACAGCGACTGGCTCGCGTTCTCCGGAGTGTCGGTCACCCTGGACGGCGAGCAGCGCTATCTCGACTCACACCTCGCCTACCAGCGGGCCTGCCTGCACGCGATCGACTACCTGACGACGTTCGGCTACCGCCCCGAGCAGGCGTACCTGCTGCTCGGCGCCGCGCCGATCGAGGGCCGGCTGTCCGGAGTGGTGGACATTCCCAACTCCTGCGCCACCGTCTACCTGCCGACGGCGATCTTCGACTTCGACGTCCGCCCGAGCGCGTCCGGCCCGGCCCGCATCCGGCAGACCGCCGCCACGCCGCACGCCGCCTTCGGCTGAACCCGTCGAACCGCCGGCCAGCGATCGAGGACCGACCGGCGGCCGATGTCCTCCTCGCCGCCCTCCGCCCGAGCCTGCATGCGTCGAGCGACGAGGAGGACCGAGGGTCAGCAGGTGGCGAGCATGCCGTTGAGCGCGGACTTCTCAGCGCTGTCGGTGCTCAGCCCCCAGTACCACTTGACCTGGATCCACGCGCGCGCGTACCGGCAGCGCTCGCCCGCCAGCGGCGGCTGCCACGTGGCCGGGTCCTGGTCGGACTTGGCCTGGTTGACGTTGTCGGTCACCGCCCAGAGCTGCGGCCCGCCCAGGTCGTTGGCGAAGGACTGCCGCCGGGAGGTCGTCCAGGACCAGGCGCCGGACGACCACGCCTCGGCCAGGGGCACCATGTGGTCGATGTCGACATCGCTCGCGGCATACCAGGTGGCTCCGTCATAGGGGGAGTACCAACTGCCGGAGACCGCGGCGCACGACGAGTTGACCACGACGCCGGAACCATCCCGCTTCAGCACCTCCTCCCTGGTGTTGCAGGCCCCGGAGACGGTGGTCCAGTGGGGGAAAAGGTCGCGATTGTAGGAGCTGTGGTGAGATTCGGCGGTCACTGTCAGGGCCGCCAGCCGGCTGGCGGCGGTGGAGGCGGACGGGATGTTCGGGGGAATCGCGGCGGCGGGTGTGGCGGCCAGCATGACGGTCGCGATTGCCAGCGCCATGGCGGCGGTGACGGCAGAGAGGGGTCGGTGCACGACAGGCCCTTCTGACCGCGTCCTCGGCCAGAACCAGGGCGTTCTGATCGGGGGGCGAGGTGAGCGGTCATAAGGGACAGTCGCACTCTAGTCCGGCATTTACTTAAATCGATGGTTAATACGGGCGGTAGTCAAGGTGATGCCAAGTGTGCTCAGCGGGTTTCACCTGGTCGGCGGGGACCTGTTACCCCTCACGACTCACGACGACCGCGGAGGGCCCGCTAACGGCCAGACGGCTCGCTAACGGCCAGACGGCTCGGAAGAACGTCGCGGCGCCGTATGCTGCCGCCGGCGTACGAACAGGCCGCCACTCCACCGCATCGCGCGCAGCGCAAGCCGGACCAGGCCGAAGAAGAATGCGACCTGGAACAGCACGGAACATACGACCATCACACCGCCGAGCGATTCCCGGTCATTCTCCCGCGCCCATTCCATGAGCACGGACGCCCCAGCGCCACGACCCGCGCATCGCCGATGGTGTCGCGCAGTGGCTCAAGATCGTCCAAGGGTGCCTGGAAGTCCAGGGTCTCGACGGTCAAGGCATGATCATCGACCCACTCGGCGAATCCGGTCTGACGGCTCGTCTCCACGTTCATACCAACAGCCTCGCGCGGCGACCAGCGTGAGGCGTCCTGCCCGGTAGGGATTTCGAGGTACGGCGGGCGGAGTAGTCCTGTCGCGGAGTACGACAGCAGGCCGAAGATCAGCCGGAAATGGTCAGTAAATGGACTGGCGTTTGGTCACCCGCATGACGGAAGGTGTGCGCGACCGACGGGAGAAGCGCCATGAAGGCTTCCCACGCGGCTTTGCCCGCATTCACCGTCGCATCGACGGTATCCGGTGCTCCGCACGGGCGCCCCCGCAGTGGCCATGGCCGCGAAAAAAGGAAACCACGCGCCGCGCGCCTGCCGTAGGCGAATCTCTCCCTCCCACCCCCCGTAAAGGACCGACTGTGCGATTAACCGTACTGACCGGCGCGGCGGCGGCCCTGGCCGCCGTACTGGCCGTCCCGCCCTCGCCCGTCCAAGCCGCGACCCCTTCCCCCGACGGCGTCAGCAGGCAGCAGGCCCTGCAACGCGACCTCCGCCTCACCGCGGAGCAGGCCCGGGTCCGCCAGGCCCACGAAGCCACCGCGATCACCATGGAACGGCGGATACGCGCGACCCTCGGCGACCGCATCGGGGGCGCCTGGTACGACCCCGCGCGCGAGCGCCTCAGCGTCGGCGTACTGAACACCGCGGACGCGACGGCGGTCCGCGACGCGGGCGCCACCCCGGTGCCCGTCAGGCGCAGCGAACAGCGGCTCGCCGCCACCAAGGCCGCACTGGACCGGGCCGCGCACGCCGCCGGGACCGAAATCTATGGCTGGTACGCGGACGTGCGGGCCAACACCGTGGTCGTGGCCGCGGCCGACCGGACGGCCGGCGAACGGTTCGTCCAGGCCGCCGGCCTTTCCGCCGCTCCTTCCGACGGTCCTTCCACCGGTCCTTCCGGCGGTCCTTCCGGCGGTCCTTCCGATGGTGACGACGTACGCGTCACCGTCGACCACGCGGCAAGGCCGCTCGGTGATGTCCGCGGGGGCGACGAGATCGGCATCGTCCTCGAAGGCCAGGGCAGAGTCGGCGTGTGCTCCGTGGGCTTCTCCGTGGACGACGGCGGTTTCGTCACCGCCGGCCACTGCGGCAAGCCGGGGACGCGCACCCAGGGCTGGGACGGGTCCGACCAGGGCACGTTCGTCAGCTCGACGTTCCCGGGTGCCGACCAGGCCTGGGTACGCGTGAACGACGACTGGACGCCCCGCCCGTGGATCAACGACTACAGCGGCGGCAACACCGTGGTGACCGGCACCCAGGAAGCCCCGATCGGAGCGTCCGTCTGCCGGTCCGGCCGTACGACGCAGTGGCGCTGCGGCGAGATCACGGCCAAGGACGTCACCGTCAGGTTCGTCGAAGGGTTCGTCCAAGGGCTCACCAGGACCACGGCCTGCGCCGGGGGCGGCGACTCGGGCGGCCCGTTCGTCTCCGACGGCGAGGCCCAGGGCGTACTCTCCGGCGGTGGCGGCGATTGCGGTGGAGCGACCGCGTTCACCCTCTTCCAGCCGATCAATCCGGTTCTGCACGAGTACAACCTCACCCTGACCACCACAAAGCGGACCGGGCGGATCGTCGGCTGGCAGAACCGGTGCATCGACGTACCGTCCGACCGGCGCGTCGAAGGGGAGCGTCCACGGCTGTGGACGTGCGACGCGACCGGCTCGCAGCTCTGGACGTTCCATCGGGACGGCACCGTCCGTAACTTCAACCTGTGCCTCGACGTCGCCGGCACGGCGGTGCGGCTGACCCGTTGCGGCGACGCCCTCTCCCAGCGGTTCTCCCTGACCACCGCGGGCAGCCTGGTCAACGCCGGCACCGACAAGTGCGTGGAGGTCGTGGGCGCGGGCCACCATGGGTACCGGCTCCGGTCGGCGACGTGCGACGGCGGTCGCCGCCAGGAATGGCGCCGAGGCTGATGCCGAGTGAACGCCGGCCGGGGCGTCAAAGCCTCAACGTGGTGGAAAACCGCAACGTGGCCGAAAACCCCGGCCGGTGAGCTGCGGCATGCATCGTTCGGTCGTTTCCGCACATCGGCTACGACGGGATGTCACTGCGGCAGCTCGTCCGTCCAGTCGGTGGTCACCGAGATGTACGACTTGCTTAGCGCCGCGCCCCCTTCGGCGGTCAGCAGGATGGTGGCGCGCGCCACCCGGGCGGTCTCGGGATCGACGACCATCTTGATCTCCAGGCCCTCGGAGAGCGGGATCACCAGTTCCTGCCCGCCCTCGACCGGCCCCGCGTTCTTGACCCCCGGCGTCGCGGCGAGGGCCTCGAATGCCGCCGAACGGACCTCCGCGGGCGTCGGCAGCTCCGTGATCAGGGCGATCAGCGGGGAGACGAGCTCGCCTTGCCCATCGGCAGAGAGCACGGCGTTGTCCTCGCGGGGCAGCGCGGCGATGCGCTCCTTCAGCTCCTTCGGATCCGATGGGAGCCCTTCGAGTTCCTCGAAACCGATCTCGGCGCCCATGAGCCTGAACGGGTCCGGGTCCTGGACGGCGGCGCCGGGAGTGGAGTCCTGCGCGTTCCTGGACCAGTGGCGGCCGTCGCGGGCGGTCCAGCTCTCCTGCACCAGGGGCGTGTCCAGGCCCTGCCACGTACGTGTGACGTGCCAGTAGGTCCCCGTGCCCTGGGGGATGTGCCCGGCGCTGGCCGCGGCCATGAGCAGGACGTCTCTGCCCGAGACCGGCGCGGCGGCGGGCGGAGACACGCTGGTGACGATCACGGCTGCGGCCACCGCGGTGGCGGCCGCCATGCCCAGCGCCGGCAGGAGCCGGACGCGACGCCGGCGGGCGCGGCCCGGCGTCATCCTGTCCTGGAGACGTCCCCTGCTGCGGGCGATCGTCTCGGCGGACGGTTCGGGCTTGGCCAGCAGGGTCGCGACGGCGTTCAGGTCATCCACGGGCGTTCTCCTTCTCCATGAGGGCTGCGATCTTGCTGCGGGCGCGGCTGAGCCGGGAGCCCACGGTGCCGACGGCGATGCCGAGCGCCTGAGCCACCTCGTCATAGCTGAGCTGGCCCAGGGCCACGAGCAGCAGTACGTCGCGCTCGCCTCCGGACAGGGCGGCGAGCGCCCTGGCCAGGTACGGCTGCATGCGCTCGGCGGCGACGGAGGCGACGACCCGGTCCTCGTGGCCTTCCACGACGGGCTGGGGCCCCAGCTTGGCCAGCGCCTTGTAGTGGCGGGTCTCCTTGCGGCGGTGCCTGGCGATCAGGTTCGTGGCGATGCCGAACAGCCAGGGCCGAAGGTCTCCGCGTTCCGGGTCGTACCGGTCGCGCCGGTCGAAGGCCAGCAGGAACGTCTCGGCGGCGAGGTCCTCGGCGATCTGCGTGTCCAGGCGGCCGGCGACGTACAGGTAGATATCGCGGTAGTAGCGGTCGTGGACGGCGGTGAACAGGCCGGGGTCGCGCCGGTACCCTGCGACGAGCCCGGCGTCGGTCACCTCTTCGCCCACTTCGGCGCTCACGTTCTTGTCTCCGGCATAAGGTCGGCCTTCTGGTCGGCGGTCACTGTCACCCATCCTTCGCCGCAGGCCGGGATCGTCTTCCCGCGCGCTGGGCCGGCCGACCGGCCGGCCAGGAGGAACCCCGTTGACGCCGCGTCCAGGTCATCGCGCCTGGCCTGCCATCTGCGTCGCCGACGCAATAGCACAATTTCCGGAACATCACATTAGGTATAGCAATTAAGGTTTTGATCAAATCCGGGATGGTTCAGGGAAAGTCAAGCCTTGTTCCCGCACAATGTGAACGGGCGATGTCGGCATGCGGCCCCCCGCCTGGAGATCCCGGTGTCCGGCCCTCTCCACGTCCGTGCGCCGGCCGTTCGGCTTCGCAAGCGGTATTGCCGCCGGTTGAGCCGCCGGTTGAGTGAAGTGCGCGGGTGCTGTTAACTTCGTCCGGTGGACGATAGGCGTGCACGGGCGGAGGCGATCGAGGACTTCGCGGGAGTCCTCCGAAAACTACGCCAATCTGTCGGAAATCCCCCTTTTCGGGAGATGTCCGGCCGCTCGGGTGCGATCTCCCACACGACCTTGCACGAAGCCACCAAGGGCAACCGGCTCCCGAGCTGGGAGACCACCACCGAATTCGTTCGGGCGTGCGGCGCCGACCCGGCCGCGTACCGCGAGCGCTGGGAGCGGGCCAACCAGACGGTCCGGGGCGCGGGCCTTGACGACGCCACAACCGGCGCGGACGCGCTGGTGGATCGCCCTCCCGACGGCGCCGGGGCAACCGCGAAGCTTCCTACCGCGCACCTCGTCGTACCTCCGCAAGTGTCCCGCTCGCCCGACGACGCCCCGGTCCCTCTGCCCGTGCGCCCCGGCGAGAGCGCGGACGATGTCCGGCCGGCGCTCCCCGCCCAGGAGCGCCCCAGGCGATTCCGGCTGACCGGCAGGGCGGCGCTCGCCGTGGCCACGGTCGGTGCGGGGGCGGCGGTCCTCATCATGATCGTCGTCGATCCCTGGTCCGGACCGGCCGATCCCGCCCCGAGCCGCTCCGAAAGCCCCTCGGCGGCCGCGATC
>NZ_POUA01000362.1 GCF_003236385.1 Spongiactinospora gelatinilytica | reverse complement strand
GGGGAAAAGGGAAAAGGCCCCCCGGAGGGGGCCCTTTGGGGACGGGGTTAGTTGAAGATGGAGTCGAGGATGGCTTCGAGTTCGTGGTCATGGGCGGCGTGGGAGCCGGTGGCCGGGGAGGAGTTGGGCTTGCGGGAGACCCGGTGGATCGGGCGGCCGCCCAAGGTGTCCGGGTTTTCCGCGAGCTTGAGGGTCAGGTACGGCCAGGGGCCCATGTTGACCGGCTCGTCCTGGGCCCAGACCAGCTCCGCGTCGGCCGGGTAGCGGGACAGCTCCGCCTGGAGCTCGTCCGTCGGGAACGGGTACAGCCGCTCCAGGCGGACCAGCGCGACGTCCTCGCTTCCGCGCTTGTCCCGGGCCGCCGCGAGATCGTAGTAGACCCGGCCGGAGCTGAGCACGATCTTGCGGACCGCCGAGGCGTCCACCTTCGCGTCGCCGATGACCGGCTGGAAGGACCCGGAGGTGAACTCGGCGGTGGGCGAACTGGCCGCCTTCGTCCGCAGCAGCGACTTCGGAGTGAAGATCACCAGCGGGCGGCGGCGGTTGGACAGCACCTGCCAGCGCAGCAGGTGGAAGTAGTTCGCCGGGGTGGAGGGCTGCGCGACCGTCATGTTGTCCTGGGCGCAGAGTTGCAGGAACCGCTCGATCCTGGCGGAGGAGTGGTCCGGACCCTGGCCCTCGTAGCCGTGCGGGAGCAGCAGCACCACGGAGGAGCGCTGACCCCACTTCTGCTCACCGGCCGCGATGAACTCGTCGATGATCGTCTGCGCGCCGTTCACGAAGTCGCCGAACTGCGCCTCCCAGGCGACCAGCGCGTCCGGCCGGACGACGCTGTAGCCGTACTCGAAGCCCATCGCCGCGAACTCGCTCAGCAGCGAGTCGTAGGCGTAGAACTTCGTGATGCCCTGGTTGAACGTCTTGAGCGGGGTGTGCTCCTCGCCGGTGACCCGGTCGACCAGCACCGCGTGCCGCTGGCCGAACGTGCCGCGCCGGGAGTCCTGGCCGACCAGGCGGACCGGGTGGCCGTCGATCAGCAGCGACCCGAACGCCAGCGTCTCGCCCATCGCCCAATCGATGGTCTCCTCGGCCACCATCTTGCCGCGGCGCTGGATGACCGGCGCCAGGCGAGGGTGGACGGTGAAGCCCTCCGGCAGGTTGAGCTGGGTCTCCACGACCCGCTTGACGGTCTCCTCGGTGATCGCCGTGCTGGTGTCGCCGTGCGACCACGGCACCACCTCGGGGTCGCTCGGCCGCGGGAACTCGCCGGTGTGCTCCTTGGCCGCCTCGCGGGTCTCGGTGAAGGCCTGCTCCAGCCGCGCCTGGTAATCGCGCAGCGCCTGCTCGGCCTCCTCCACCGTGATGTCGCCGCGGCCGATCAGCGCCTCGGTGTAGAGCTTCCTGGTGGACCGCTTGGCGTCGATCAGGTCGTACATCAGCGGCTGGGTGAAGCTCGGGTTGTCGGTCTCGTTGTGGCCCCGCCTGCGGTAGCAGACCAGGTCGATCACCACGTCCTTGCGGAACGCCTGGCGGTACTCGTAGGCCAGCCGCCCGACGCGCACGACCGCCTCCGGATCGTCGCCGTTGACGTGGAAGATCGGCGCCTGGATCATCCGGGCGACGTCGGTGGCGTACACCGACGAGCGGGACGAGGCGGGCGAGGTGGTGAAACCCACCTGGTTGTTGACCACGACGTGGACGGTGCCGCCGGTGCGGTAGCCGCGCAGCTGCGACAGGTGCAGCGTCTCGGCCACGACGCCCTGACCGGCGAACGCCGCGTCACCGTGGACCAGCAGCGGCAGCACGGTGAAACCCTCTTCGCCGCGCTCCAAGATGTCCTGCTTGGCGCGGACCACGCCCTCCAGCACGGGGTCGACCGCCTCCAGGTGGGAGGGGTTGGCGACCACGGAGGTGACGATCTTCTGGCCGTCGGGTGACACGAAGTCGCCCGAGGAGCCCAGGTGGTACTTCACGTCGCCGGAGCCGTGCGCGCTGCGCGGGTCGAGGTTGCCCTCGAACTCGCCGAAGATCTGCCCGTAGGACTTGCCGACGATGTTGGCCAGCACGTTGAGCCGGCCGCGGTGGGCCATGCCGATGACGACCTCGTCGAGACCGTCGCCCGCCGCCTCGGAGATCACCGAGTCGAGCAGCGGGATCAGCGACTCGCCGCCCTCCAGCGAGAACCGCTTCTGGCCGACGAACTTGGTCTGCAGGAAGGTCTCGAACGCCTCGGCGGTGTTGAGCCTGCGCAGGATGTGGAGCTGCTCCTCGCGGTCGGGCTTGGCGTGCGGCTTTTCCACCCGCTCCTGGATCCAGGCCCGTTCCTCGGGGTTTTGGATGTGCATGTACTCGATGCCGGCGGTGCGGCAGTACGAGTCGCGCAGCACGCCCAGGATCTCGCGCAGCTTCATCAGCGGCTTGCCGCCGAACTCGCCGGTGGCGAACTCGCGCTCCAGGTCCCACAGGGTGAGCCCGTGCGACTGGATGTCCAGGTCGGGGTGCTTGCGCTGCATGTACTCCAGCGGGTCGGTCTCGGCCATCAAATGGCCGCGGACCCGGTAGGCGTGGATCAGCTCAAGGACCCTGGCCGACTTGGCCACGTCATCGTCGTGGGTGGCGGAGATGTCGGGCACCCAGCGGACCGGCTCGTACGGGATGCGCAGCGCTTCGAAGATCTCGTCGTAGAAGCCGTTGCCGCCGAGCAGGAGCTGGTGGATCCGGCGCAGGAACTCGCCCGACTGCGCGCCCTGGATGATGCGGTGGTCGTAGGTGCTGGTCAGCGTGATGACCTTGCTGACCGCCAGCCGGGCCAGCGTCTCGGTCGAGGCCCCCTGGTACTCGGCGGGGTACTCCATCGCGCCGACGCCGATGATCGTGCCCTGGCCGGGCATCAGCCGCGGCACCGAGTGGACGGTGCCGATGGTGCCCGGGTTGGTCAGGCTGATCGTGGTGCCGGAGAAGTCGTCGATGGCCAGCTTGCCGTTGCGGGCCTTGCGGACGATCTCCTCGTACGCCATCCAGAATTGCCGGAAGTCCATGCCTTCGGCGGACTTGATGGACGGCACCAGCAACTGCCGGGTGCCGTCGGACTTCTGGACGTCGATGGCCAGGCCCAGCCCGACGTGCTCGGGCTTGACCAGCATCGGCTTGCCGTCGGCCTCGGCGTAGGAGTAGTTCATGTCGGGCATCTCGGCCAGCGCCTTGACGACCGCGAAGCCGATCAGGTGGGTGAAGGAGACCTTCCCGCCGCGCCCGCGCGACAGGTGGTTGTTGATCACGATCCGGTTGTCGACGAGCAGCTTGGCCGGGACCGCGCGCACGCTGGTGGCGGTCGGCACGGCCAGGGAGGACTCCATGTTGGTGACCGTGCGCGCGGCGGCGCCGCGCAGCCGGACCTCCTCGGCGCCCTCGGGCACCGGGGTGGCCTGCTTGCCCGCGGGCTCCTTGGGGGCCGCCTTCGCGGATGCTTCCTTCGCTTGCGCTGGGGACTTCGCCGGTGCGGGAGCGGGTGCCGCCGGAGCGGCAGGTTGTGCGGGCGGAGCCGTCGTGGCCCCGTTCGCGGTGGTGGGGGCCGCCGGGGTCGCCCGGCCCGGCCCATAGTCAGGGTTGTAGTCAGCGAAGAAGTTCCACCAGGCACGGTCCACTGACTCGGGGTCCTGGAGGTACTTCTGGTACAGCTCGTCGACAAGCCACTCGTTTTGCCCGAAGCTTGCCAGCGGGTTAGACCGCGACGACTCAGACGACACGGCGGAAATCGCCCTCTTCCGCAGATCGGCGTTGATGTAGTTGATGAAAGAGATCCTGTTCAAGGTTACTCGCCCATAACGGCGGAAGATGCAGCCCCGAGACAGCTCACAGGGCCGATCCTCCCAGGACGCCCCGAAGTCGTCACATGGAGGTAGTCAGTCCAGGCGGTATCCGCCTGGTCACCCGCTCGTTAGAGGGATGTCACTCTATGGTAAGCAACCGGGTCTCGGTGCGCGCATCGGGGGAGATCTGGTCCAGCAGGGTGGTCAGTTCGCGCCCGGCCGCCTCCAGCTCGTCCAGCCGCATCGGGGCGAGCCGCTCCAGGATGAACAGCGCGTCGGTGGTCTCCTCGGTGATCCGGGTGCGGACGCACTGCCGCCAGTTCCATCGCCGGCAGGTGACGCCCTGGTCGTCGCGCCAGACGACCTCGCCGATCTCCGGGTGGTCGGTGACCTCCTCGCCGGCGGCCGTGGTGTCGAACGGCTCGTCGCCCTGCGCCCTGATCAGCCGCGCGGGGCCGATGTAGCGGGAGATGTCCTCTCCGCCGATCGGCAGCGCGTGCGCGACGCTGATCGCGTTGTAGGCGTCGACCACGAGGTTGATCTCCGGCAGCTGGACCCGCCTGATCAGCGCGTCGACCGAGGGCCGGGTGCGCTGCGGCTTGGCGCCGAAGGACCGGTAGGCCGCCCGCCACGCCTCGATCCGCTCGTGCTCGGGGCCCACCGCGCGCCCGGCGGCGTCGGTCAGCCAGGCCCGCGATCGGTCATCGGACGGGCCGTTGCGCAGGCCGCGCACGGTCATCAGTAGTACGGCGAAGTCCGGCCGCAGCTCGCGTACGGCGTCGTCGATCCACACGTCCTCTATTCGCACCCGCCTCACTCTAGCGACGGCGCAAGCGATCTGAACCGTTCGCGCTCCGCGTGCGTACTCACATACGGGCCCGTCGGCCGCCTATCAGGGGACGGCCGACGGGCGGGGTGCGGCCGGGACCGCAAATGAAGCTTTGCAAAGCTTCATTTGCGGCCTACGCTCCTGCCATGAGGAACTCCTTCCGGGTCACCGATCCGCGCACGCTCAAGGCCGTCGCCCACCCGCTGCGCCTGCGGCTGCTCGACCTGCTGCGCAGCGACGGTCCGGCCACCGCCTCCGAGCTGGCTCGCAAGGTCGCGGAGAGTTCCGGCCTCACCAGCTACCACCTGCGCGAACTCGCCAAGTACGGCTTCATAGAAGAAGACCCCGACCAGCGGGACGCCCGCGAGCGACGCTGGCGGGCCGTCCACCGCTACCTCTCCTGGGACAACGCCGAGATGGCCGCCACCGAGGAGGGGCGGGAGGCGGTGGCGGCCATCCGGCAGCGTCAGATCGAGCTGCTGGTCCGGAGCAACGGAGAGTTCGAGGCGCAGGCGGCGACCTGGAGCCCGGAGTGGATCGAGGCCGCGGGCATCAGCGACGACGTCGTCCGCCTCACTCCGGCCTCGCTCACCGAGCTCTACCAGCGGTGGGAGGACGTCCTTCGCGAACTCGCGGCCCGCGACGCCGGCGCCCCCGCGGCCGAACAGGTCGTGATCCACTACTCCGCCTTCCCAAGACGGCCCGCCCCGGAAGGTCCCGCCGAAGAAGCCGAAGAGGAGTCGGAGTGAACGCCCTATCCGCACGCCGCCGCTACGCGCTGGTGAGCGCGCTGACCTGGTTACCCCCTGGGCTGATGATGGCCCCGCTGGTGCTGCTGATGTCGGGCCGCGGGCTCGGCGTCGCGGAGATCGGCGCGGTCATGGGCCTCTACGGCCTGGTGGTCGTGCTGCTGGAGCTGCCCACCGGCGGACTGTCCGACGTCATCGGCAGGCGTACGGTCCTGGCCGCCTCAGGGGCGTTCAGCGCCGCCGCCTACACGGTCCTGGTGCTGGCCCACTCACTGCCGATGTTCATGCTGGGCAGCGCGCTGAAGGGCGTCGCGCGGGCGCTGTCCAGCGGTCCGGCGCAGGCGTGGTACGTCGACACCCTGCACGCCGCCGAGGGCCGGGACGCCGACCTGAAGCCCGGCCTGGCCCGCGGCGAGGCGATGGGCTCGATCGCGCTGTGCGCGGGGGTGGTGACCGGGGGACTGCTGCCGCTCGGCCTGTCCTCGGCGGTCGCCGAGCCGCTGGCGGCGCCCATGATGCTGGCCGGGGTGGCGTCGGTGGCGCTGCTGGCCGTGGTGCTGGTCGCGCTGCCGGAGCCGCCGCGCGAACGGCTGGGCCTGGCCGAGGTGCTGCGCGGGGTGCCGCTGTCGATCCGTACGGGCGTCGGCGTGGCGGTCAGGGACGGCGTGCTGGCCAGGATGCTCGGCGTCAGCGCGGCGGCGGGCATCGCGCTGTGCTCGATCGAGCTGCTGACGCCGATCAGGCTCGGCGAGCTGGCCGGCGGCCCGGACGCGGGCAGCACCGCCTACGGCACGGTCGCCGCGGTGGGCTTCGCGGCGAGCGCGGCGGGCCATGCCCTGGCCCCGGCCCTCGCGCGGGTCGCGGGCGGCTCGGCCCGCGGGGCCAGGGCCGGCGCGGTGGTCACGGCCCTGGCGCTCGGCGGCCTCGCCGCGTCCACGGCGCTGCCCGGTGCGGCCGGCCTGGCCGCCACGGCGGGCGCGTACCTGGTCCTGTTCGTCGGGCTGTCGGCGGCCACGCTGCTGCACGTCGAGATCATGCACGGCCGGGTGGAGGCCGCCCAGCGGGCCACGCTGCTCTCGGTGGACTCGCTGTCCCTCCAGTTCGGCGGCTTCCTGGCGAACATCGGCCTCGGCTGGCTGGCGGGCCGGGCGGGCATCGGCACGGCCTGGGCGGTGGCGAGCGGGCTGATGCTGCTGTCCACGCTGCTGTATCCGCGCACCCGCGCGGTTCTCGCGATCGCCCCGCGCCCCGCGCCCTGATAGAACATTGTTCTAGGCGGCCGGTCGAGAGGAGCCCGGGATGCGGATGGTCACGGCGGTGAACGCGGCGCAGCGCGAGGCGTGGCGCGGGGGCGGGTTACCGGAGGTCGAGCGGGTACGGCCGGGCCTGTGGTCGATCCCGGTCCCGCTGCCCGTGGATTCGCTGCGCTATGTCCTGGTATACGCCCTCGAACTGCCGGACGGCGTGGCGATCATCGATGCCGGGTGGGACACCGAGGACGCCTACCAGGGCCTGGCGGGCGGTCTGGCGACCGCCGGGTACACGATCGCGGACGTACGTGCCGTCCTGGTCACGCACGTCCACCTTGACCACTACGGGCTGGCGGGCCGGGTGCGCGAGGAGTCCGGGGCATGGATCGGCCTGCACCCGGCGGACGCCCGGCTCCTCACAGGGCACGACGGCGGAATCGACGCGCTGATCGCGAGCGAGCAGGCGCTGCTGGCCCGCTGCGGCGCGCCGCCGATGACCTCCGAGTCGACGGCCGGCACGGCCGCGATGATCAGGCGGTTCGTCACCCAGCCGGCCCCGGACCGGCTGATCGAGGACGGCGAGCCGATCGGCCTGCCCGGCTGGGACCTGCGGGCGCGCTGGACCCCTGGCCACTCGCCCGGCCACCTGTGCTTCGTGGACGGCGAGCGGCGGCTGCTGTTCTCCGGAGACCACGTGCTGGCCAAGATCACCCCGATCGTTGCGGTACGCCCCCAGTCGCCCGCCAACCCGCTCGCCGACTACCTGGACTCCCTGGCCGAGGTGCGCGGATGGGACGTGGCGGAGGTGCTGCCCGCGCACGAGTACCGCTTCAGGGAGTTGGCCGACCGGGTGGAGGACGTCATGGCGCACCACGGCGAACGGCTCCGCGAGATCGAGGCCGTGCTCGCGGGCGCGGGCGGGATGAGCTGCTGGACGGCGGCGACCCGGCTGACGTGGTCGCGGCCCTGGGAGTCCATCCCGGAGTTCATGCGGCGCGGCGCGAACAACGAGACGCTGGCGCACCTGGCCTCCAGCCAGACCAGGTGCGCCAG
>NZ_POUA01000361.1 GCF_003236385.1 Spongiactinospora gelatinilytica | reverse complement strand
GCCCCATTCCTCCCCAGCGCGCCAACCCCCCATCCGAGGGATGGGACGAACCGCCCGCAGCGGCGAGCCTCATCGACATGGAAATCGCACTCGTCGGCGCGGGAGCCGCGGCCGTAGGTCTGCTGGACGCGCTCGCGACCACGTCTCTCGCCCGGGTACGTCCCGGGCTGATCACCGTCTTCGAGCCGTCGCCGCATCTGTGGCGCGGCCGGCCGTACGGGCCTGACCTGGACACGGTCCTGGTCAACGCGCCGCCCGCGATCATGTCGATCCGGCACGGCGACCCCGGCCACTACGCCGCCTGGCTGGGCGAGAGCGGCGCCGCCCACCTCGACGACCTGCTCGGGCAGCCGCTGGTCCCCCGGCACCGCTACGGCGACTACCTGGCCGCCACCGCCGAGGCCGCACTGCGGACGCTGCGCGCGAACGGCTGGCGGACCCGCATCGCCCGCGCCCGCGTCACCGGAGTCGAGCGGCGCGGCGACCGGCTCGCCGTGGTCGCGGCGGACGGCGGGCGGTACGCCGCCGACCAGGTGGCCCTGTGCGTGGGCGGCGGCGAGCCGCGCGACCTGTACAGCCTCGCCGCCGCCCCCGGATACGTCCACGAGCCGTACCCGCTGGCCCGAACGCTCGCCCCGATCCCCGCCGACGCCCGGGTCGCCGTCCTCGGCAGCGGCCTGACCGCGGTGGACGTCGTGGTCTCACTGGCCGCACGCGGGCACACCGGGCCGATCACCATGCTCTCCCGCAGCGGCCTGCTGCCGCACGTCTGGCAGCGCCCGTCCGGCCATCGGCCCGCCCACGTCACCGCCGAACGGGTCGCCACGGCGCACCGCGAGCACGGTACGGTGCCGCTCGGCCACCTGATCGGCCTGTTGCGCGCCGAACTCGCCGAGGCGGGCGAGGACTTCGACGCGTTCGCGGCCGACCTGCTCGCCGCCGGTACCGAGGACCCGGTACGGCGGCTGCGGCGGCAGTTGCGGAGCGTCGGCGACCCGCGGATCGGGCGCAGGGTCCTCCAGGAGACCGCGCACACCGTCGGCCCCTACGCCTGGCGGCTGCTGCCGGAGTCCGGGCGGGCCCGGTTGCGGCGGCATTTCCGGCTGGCGACCAGCGTGGCCTCGCCGATGGTCCCGGTGAACGCGGCCACGCTGCTACGGCTGCTGGACGCCGGGCGGCTCACCCTCGTGCCAGACGTCCGCGCTGTGGAGGCGACCGGCGGAGGCTTCGCGGTGACGGCCGGCGACAGCGCCATCCATGTGGACGCGGTGGTCAACGCCGTCAACCCGCCGCCCCAGGCCGTCCCCCGCGCGGCCGGGGAACTGGTCGCGTCGCTGGTGTCGGGCGGCCTGGCCGCGTTCCATCCGGCGGGCGGCGTGGTACCGGCCGATCCGCGGGTCCAGGTGGCGGGCGACCTCGCGGGCGGCGGGCCGTTCATCACGTCCGGCATTCCGGGCATCGCCGCCCAGGCCGCCCGGACCGCCGACGCCATGCTCACCCTGGCCCGCGACGAAAGTAGCGAGGCGCCCGCTACTTTGCGCTGAGCGCCGGGCACCGGGCGGCGACCTCGGTCACGCCGGAGGCGACCCGTGGCCGATCCGCCGCCGCCCCGCCCGTCCCTAGCGTCGGGGCATGCGAACCGACACCCCGCCGCCTCCGCGAACGGCGACGCGGCTGCCACCCGTGCTGGGCCTGCTGCTGCTCGCCCCGGTGTGCGCGGAGTACCTGGCCGGATACGACGACTCCACGGGAAACGTCACCGAACTGCTCGGCGGGCTGGTCGTCTTCGTCCCCCTGTACGGCTGCGCCGCGCTCATCGTCCGCGAGACCGCCCGCCGCGCCGGACGGGGCTGGCCGACCATGCTGCTGCTCGCGACGGCGTTCGGCGTGCTCCAGCCCGGCATGATCGACCAGGCGATGTTCAACCCGTCCTACCGGGACATCGACTACCTCGGCCCGATGTTGGAGGCGACCTACATTCCCGCGCTGGGCCTCGGCGGCTACCTGTCGCTCGGCTGGGTGGCCGGGCACGTGATCTTCAGCGTCTGCGCGCCGATCGCCATCGTGGAGACGTTCGTCCCGGACCGCAGGGCCACGCCCTGGCTCGGCCTGCCCGGGCTGGCGGTGGCGGTGGTCGCGTTCGGGCTCGCCGCCGCGTTCGTGGTCAAGTGGCACCTGGACACCGAGGGCTTCGTGCCCACCGCCGCGCAGCTCACGGGGGCCGGCGCGGTGGTCGTGGCACTGATCGTCACGGCGTTCGCCACGGGCCGGCGGCCCGCCCCGCCGATCGGCCGCCCGGCGCCCGGCCCGTGGGTCGTGGGCGCGGTCGCGTTCGTGCTGCTGCTCGTGCCGGATCTCTTCGGTCTGGTCGTCGAATGGGCCGGGCTCGATCCGGCGATGGCCATCGACTGGCGGGGCTTCGCGGTGCTCGCGGGACGGCTGGCCGTACTGCTCGCGCTGCTGTGGGCGTGGTCGCGGCGGACCGGGTGGAGGGCGCACCACCGGCTGGCCGTGGCCGGTGGTGCGCTGCTGAGCACGAGCGTGACGGCGTTCGTCACCGAACCCATCGGCGATGTGACGGCCGCCGCTAAACTGTGGCACAACATGTTCTTCCTGATCGTTGTCGTGCTGCTCGTCGCGTCGGCGGGGGTCCGTGCTTCGCGGGCCGGGCGGGTGACGGTGTGACCGCGACCGTCGTCACCCTGCCGCCGTGGGAACAGGCCCTGGTCTGGGCCGGGTTCCCGGTGCTCGGCGCGGGCCTGGGCTGGGGGATCAAGGCCATCGCCGGGTGGGCGATCACGCTGCCGTGGGTCCCGTTCGACAAGCCGCTGGAGTTCATCGCGTCGCTGCCCGAGCCGCACGTCACGATCGGGGCGCTGGCCGTCGGTGGCGTCGCGGGCCTGGTACTGGCCTTCCTGGCGATCGCGGACCACGTGGTGATCACCGTGGACGACGACGGGGCGAGCCTCGTGTACGGCGACTCCCGCCAGGAGGTACGCCGGGCCGACGTCGGCGCGGCGTTCCTGGACGGCAAGGCCGTGGTCCTGCTCGGCCACGCCACCGAGGAGATCGCCAGGTCGCGCGGCTCGCTGCCGTCCGCCGCCCGCATCCGGGACGCCTTCGTACGCCACGGCTACCCCTGGCACGCCGACGGCGACCCGCACCGCGAGGAGTTCCGGCGCTGGGTGGAGGACCACCCGGAGCTGTCCCCCACCGCCAACGCCCTGCTGCGGGCCAGGGCCAGGGCGGTGGAAAAGGACCGCGGCGACGACGCCGCCGAGCTTCGCGCCGAACTGGCCCGCCTCGGTGTCGTGGTCCGCGACCGCGACAAGCGCCAGCACTGGCGGCGCGTCCCCGGCGACGATTGATCCGCCGCCGGGGGTTTCTGAACAGGTTCTGCACAAGTTTCCGAACAAGTTTCCGAACAAGCGAGGGTCAGCGCAGGCCGAAGGCCATGAACACCGCGCCGTGCGGGCTCGGGTACGGGAAGAACCCGGCCCCCGACTGCGTGTAGACCATGCCGTGCGAGATCACCGGGCCGCCGGTGCCCGCGACCTGGCCGCCGCGGCCGGTGAGCCCGTTCACGCCCACGACGTCCTGGATGGTGTCGTAGGTCCACAGCACCTTGCCGGTCTCGGCGGAGTACGCACGCACCTTGCCGTCGGTGCTGCCCACCCACACCACTCCGGGCGTGGTGGACACGGCGGTGGAATGACCGGGCCTGCACAACTGCGGGAACTGCGACGCGCCGCCGGTCGTGCAGCCGTCGGCCGGGTTCGGCGTCTCCCACAGCAGGTGCCCGGTGGCCGGGTCGAGCGCGAACAGCGTGCCCGGGGAGGCCATGTACGTCGCGACGTAGAGCCGCTTGCCGTCATAGCTGGAACCCCACTGGACGCCCGTCAGGCCGCCGCCGGGCTGCGGCTTGGACAGCGACCGCTGCCACACGATCTCACCGGTGCGGGCGTCGAGCACGTGGTAGACGCCGTTCTTCTGGCCGATCCCGACCAGCGCCCGCTTGCCGGCCCGGAACAGGTTCGGCGCCGCCCCGAGGTCGAAGTCCAGCGCGGTGCCGTCGGGGAAGTTGGGGCAGTACTCGCGGTCCTGGGGGGTGGGCAACGAGCACTCGATCCGCCAAGTGTCCACGTCGGTCATCTTGCGGGTCCAGCGGGGGCGTCCGGTGTCGGCGTTGATGGCCAGCACCGAGTCGTAGTGTCCGGCGCTGCCGGTGTAGTTCTGGCCGGTGCCGACGTAGACCGTACGGGTGATCGGGTCCACCGCCGGGCTGCTCCAGACCCCGGCGCCGGAGGGCGCGTAGCGGGTCTTGCCGTTCGGCCAGGTGCCGTCCGCCACCGGCGGGGGCGTGGTGTAGAACCGCCACACCAGCTTGCCGGAGTCGATGTCCAGGCCGTTGAGGTGGCCGCGGAACTGGCAGCACTCGTGGTCCTTGCCCATGATGTTCTCGCCGCTCGACACGCCGACGAACACCCTGCGGCCCAGGACGACCGGCGAGCTGGTCACCAGCGCGGCCAGCTTGTCGTCCAGCCGGCGGGCCCAGGCCAGCTTGCCGGTGCGCTGGTCCACGGCGTAGAAGTAACCGCGGCTGTCACCGAACAGCACCTTGCCCCTGGCCACCGCGGGGCCGTCCTGGACCTGCGGTGGCCAGCCGCCCTGGCCGACCGTGGTGAGGTCGAACTCCCACTTGGCCGCGCCGGTCTCGGCGTCCCTGGCGTACATCTTGCCCTCGGGCGAGCCGAAGTAGACCGTGTCGCCGACGACGGCGGCCTGGCTGCGCGGGGCGCCCGCGGCCTTCGGGTAGGCGAAGGCCCACTTGAGTTCCAGACCGGCGACGTTGCCGGCGGTGATCTTGCGTTCGGCGGCGTTGTGCCGCCAGCCCCACGGGTTCTGCTGCCACATCGACCAGTCCCCGTGGTGCGGCCCGTCACCCCCGCCCGGCGCGGGGGTCGCGGTCGCGGGGCCGGCGGTCACCGCCAAACAGAGCGCGGCCAGCGCCGCAGCCGCGCGAATGAGTCGTCTGCCGGTCATCGTCTCTCCTCGCTCACGTACGGTGTGTGCTCGTCCCAGAAGTCGCAGTTGTGCTGCCTGGCGATTTCGCGGGTGGCGACGCTGTCACCCGCCGGGGCCAGGGACATGACCGCCGGGTCCTTGATCGTGTAGCGGGGCCAGTACGGCGTGCCGTCCACGGTCGGGTCGCCGGTCCGGGCGAACCCCGTCCACTGCGCGACCAACTGGACGCCGAACGCCTGCTGGTTGGCCCCCTCGTTGGTCACCGGCCCGTACAGGAACGGGGCCTCGCTGATGTGGAAGCTGCCGTTCGGCTTGGTCCGGTCCAGGAAGAACAGCGGCGGGGCGTCGGTGTTGTCCACCTGGAAGGCGAACACCGGGATCCGCCTGGCCAGCCGTTCGTCGTTGCGCAGCGCCGGGCAGACCGAGTTGCTGTCGGCCACGATCGTGCGGGAGGCGATGAACGGCGCGGGCTCGGGGTAGCGCTTCAGCGGATAACGCGCCAGCACCTCGGGCGCGAGCGGGCCGTACTGGTCGCGGACCAGCTTCTCGTACTGCTCCGGCGTGTTGGCGGGCGGGATCTGCACCTCGTCACGGCCGACGCCGTGCATCACCGTGACCTTGTTGACCCTGCCCTTGGCGAACGCCAGCCCCGGCGAACTGGTCAGGATGCGGCCGTCCACGATGGGCGCGATCGTGCCGCGGTCCGGAGCCATGCCGTCCGACGACTGGTCCAGCAGCGCCTTGACCGGCTTGCCGCGCAGGCAGGCCGCCGCCTCGGCCGGGGTGGCCTGGGCACAGCCGAGCGCGGTGGCGAAACGGTCGCCGGTCTGCTGCGCCTCGGTCTGCGTGGGCAGTTCGGCCTTGCAGTCCTGCGGCTGCCAGACGGTGTTCGCGCCGCGCAGCGAGTTGTACTCACCGGCCTGCACGATCCCCTTGGCGAACAGCCCGCGCGCGGTGGGCGAGGCGACGTGCGCGCACACGCTCGACCCGCCGGCGCTGGCGCCGAAGATCGTGACGTTGCCCGGGTCGCCGCCGAACGCCGCTATGTTGCGCTGCACCCAGCGCAGCGCCTCCTGCTGGTCGCTCAGGGCGTAGTTGCCGGGGTTCGCGCCGAATCCCCGATGGGAGAGGAATCCGAACACGCCGAGCCGGTAACCCACCCCGACATGGATCACCTGCCCGGCGCGTGCCAGGTGGTCGCCCGGACCGGGCGCGCCGAACCGGAAGCCGCCGCCGTGGAACTCGACCATCACGGCCAGCGGCTTGCTGTGCGCGTCAGCGGGGGCGACGATGTTGAGCTTGAGGCAGTCCTCGTTCTCCGAACCGGCCCCCAGCAGCGGGGCCTGCGGGCAGGGGCTGCCTCGCTCGGTGGCCTGTAGTTCCCCTGGCCAGGGGGCGTGCCGTCGGGCGGGCGTCCAGCGAAGGTCGCCCACCGGGGGCGCGGCGTAAGGGACGCCGAGCCAGGATCGGACCCCCTGCCCCGCCGTACCGCACAACGTGCCGGTGTCGGTGACGACGGTCGTACCGGGGGCGCAGACGGGCGCGGCCACGGGGGCCGCTTCTGACGGTGACACGATGCCGAGCAACGCGATCGCAACAAGCGCGCTCAGCCATCTCCTGGGCCTCATGATGCGCTTCTCTCAGCAGGTCGAAGATCTTACGCATCGTGTCAAGGCGAGTCAGCCGAAGCAATGGCGATGGCCATAACTCTGTTTCTTAACCCCGGTGTCACTCCGCGCGGTTTTCGTTAGAAACGGTGCGGGCAGGGGTGTCCCTGGAAAAGCAGGCAGTTGGTGTCGTCAAGCCCGTCGGGGTCGAGCCCGCGCTGCACCTCCCCGCAGTACGGGTGGATCACCAACTCCCTTTCCCGGCCGCGCCAGCGCAGCCACCACCCCTGAAAGGTGCCCATCGCCTCATAGATGAACGTGACGTGCGGCCCCGGATGATCGGCCGACATCCCGCACTCGTAGGCATGCTCCCTGGGCAGCTCACCCGACTCCATCAGGCGCTGCCACTCGGCATCCGTGATCACCGTGAAGAACGAACACTCATTGCCCTCCGTCGGCCGCTGCAACGCCCCATTGGACCGGGCGATCACATGCCACAACGCGATCCGCGCACTCTGCGTGGCCTCATCCAAAAGCGTCACGTCCCCGTCATCGACGGGGACCCGGCCGAGCTGGTCGGCCAGCAGTCTCATGTGCGTGGTGAAGCGATGACAGGCTCGAACCAGATCGGTCACCGGACTGGTGTGCGCGGGAGGCATGCCAGCACGGTACGCCGCACGCCATACTTTCTGTGGGTAATCCCAAGAATACGCTGAGTATTTTACCCATCGACCGGCCGCCACCGGGTGCGGTCCCGCACCCTGTCGTAGATCGCGCGCAGCCAGGGCTCCCGGACCTGCGGCGAACGCGCCAGCGCCACCCCCGCAGCCGCCTCCCAGATCGGACTCCACCTCCCCGCCAGATCCACCGGCGGTTCGTACGGGAGGTCTTCCCAGCCCGCGATCACCGGAGCGGGCTCATCATGAACGACCCTCCGCACGGCACGCGGATCCAGCCACACCACCTGTCCGTACGAGCAGTCATCCACCCGCGTCGCCACCGCCCGCCCACACCTCGCACACCGCAGATTCGGCCCGCCGTCACCGCTGTGACCACAGCAGTACCCCTCGCACCGCTCCACGATGGTCT
>NZ_POUA01000360.1 GCF_003236385.1 Spongiactinospora gelatinilytica | reverse complement strand
CCGCCGGCCCGCCCGAAGCCGCCCGGGTCGTCGGCCTCGCCCGCGCCCGGCGAACCGGGGTCCGCCGGGCCATCGGAGTCGCCCGAGTCGTCGGGGGCCTACCGGGTCGCCGCGGGGCCGCGGGTGGTGGCGCTCGGCGGAGGGCACGGGCTGTACGCCTCGCTGTCCGCGTTACGCCGGGTGACCTCTGAGCTGTCCGCCGTGGTGACGGTGGCCGACGACGGCGGGTCCAGCGGCCGGTTGCGCCGGGAGCTCGGCGTGCTGCCCCCGGGCGACCTGCGGATGGCGCTGGCCGCGCTGTGCGGCGACGACGACTGGGGCCGCACCTGGAGCGAGGTGGTGCAGCACCGCTTCCGCAGCGAGGGCGACCTGCACGGGCACGCGGTGGGCAATCTGCTCATCGTGGCCCTGTGGGAGCTGCTGGACGACCCGGTGGCCGGCCTGGACTGGGTGGGGCGGCTGCTCGGGGCGCACGGCCGGGTGCTGCCGATGGCCTCGGTACCGCTCGACATCGTGGCCGAGGTGGAGCTGGAGGGCCGGATCTCGACCGTCCGCGGTCAGGTGGCCTGCGCCTCCACCCCGGGCCGGGTGCGGGCGATCTCGCTGGTCCCGCCCGACCCCCCGGCCTCGCCGCAGGCCATCAAGGCGGTGCGGGAGGCCGACTGGGTGATCTTCGGGCCGGGTTCGTGGTTCACCAGCGTGCTGCCGCACCTGATGGTCCCCAAGCTGGCCCAGGCCCTGCACGAGACGCGGGCCAGGCGGCTGGTCGCGCTCAACCTCGCCCCCCAGCAGGGCGAGACCGACGGCTTCTCCCCCCAGCAGCACCTGGAGGTGCTGCGGCAGCACGCCCCCGCGCTGCACCTGGACGTGGTGCTCGCCGACACCGGGGTGGTCGACGACCACGAGGAGCTGGAGAAGGCCGCGGTCGCGATGGGCGCCCGGCTGGTCACGGCGGAGGTCGCCAGGTCCGACGGCTCGCCCAGGCACGATGCACGACGTCTTGCATCGGTCCTTGACGAGATTTTCCATGAGAAGCGTTGATCCTGGTCAGCGCGCGCGGCGAGTGCGAGAGACTGCTGTGAGCCGGGTCTGTATGGGGGAGGACTAACGCACATGGCCATGACGGGTGTGGTGAAAGACGAGCTGAGCCGCCTATCGGTGCTCAAGCCCTGTTGCCGCAAGGCGGAGGTCTCGACGCTGCTCCGCTTCGCCAGCGGCCTGCACCTGGTGGGCGGCCGCATCGTGATCGAGGCCGAGCTCGACACCAACGCCACGGCCCGCCGGCTGATCAAGGACATCGGGGAGGTCTTCGGGCACAAGGCCGAGGTCCTGGTCCTCGCGCCCGCCGGGTTGCGCAAGGGGTCTCGGTACGTCGTGCGCGTCTACCGCGACGGCGAGGCACTGGCCCGGCAGACCGGCTTGATCGACAACCATGGGCGTCCGGTGCGCGGCCTGCCCCGGCAGGTCGTCGCGGGGGCGACGTGCGACGCCGAGGCCGCGTGGCGGGGCGCGTTCCTGGCGCACGGGTCGCTCACCGAGCCCGGCAGGTCGATGTCACTGGAGGTGACCTGCCCCGGTCCGGAGGCGGCGCTCGCGCTGGTGGGCGCGGCGCGGCGGCTGAAGATCCACGCCAAGGCGCGCGAGGTGCGCGGCGTGGACCGCGTGGTGGTCCGCGACGGCGACGCCATCAGCGCGCTGCTGACCCGGCTCGGCGCCCACGACAGCGTGCTGGCCTGGGAAGAGCGGCGGATGCGCCGCGAGGTGCGCGCCACCGCCAACCGGCTGGCCAACTTCGACGACGCCAACCTGCGCAGGTCGGCACGCGCCGCGGTGGCCGCCGGGGCCAGGGTGCAGCGGGCGCTGGAGATCCTCGGCGACGACGCCCCCGAGCACCTGGTGATCGCCGGGCGGCTGCGGGTCGAGCACAAGCAGGCGTCGCTGGAGGAGCTGGGGCAGATCGCCGACCCGCCGCTCACCAAGGACGCGATCGCCGGGCGGATCCGGCGGCTGCTGGCCATGGCCGACAAGCGTGCGGTGGAGCTGGGCGTGCCCAACACCGAGGCCAATCTGACGGTCGAGATGCTCTCGTCGTGACGGCGTAGTGGCCGATGTGCCCGGGCGGGCGGGGTCCGGGGCGCCCGGGGTCGCGCTGTGCGGCGGTCAGGCGCCGGGGTGCTTCGCCCCGCCGTCCTGCGGGGGCGTGCCCGCCGGGGCCTGACCCGGCGCGCCGAAGGAGCCCGGCATCGGCCCGCCGGGGCCCTTGGCGCCCGCCTGGGGCTCCAGGTGGGCGGCGCGTGCGGCCTTGACCTTGTTGTTGACGAAGCTGAACCCGGCCGCCGCGCTGATCACCCAGAAGAGCAGGATGATCGGTTTTTCGCCGATGAACGCGCCGAAGCCGCCGATGACGTTCGTCAGGGCCTCGGCGTGGCCCATCGTGATGTTCTCCTTGGCCAGTTCGTTGATGAGGAGCTGGGTGACGGCGCCGATCTGGCCAAGGGCGCAGCCGATGAGGGCGAACAGCGCCGCCAGCGCGGGGAGTACCGGGCTGGTGGGCCGCACGGCCATCATGGCCACGCCGATGATGGCGCCGATGCCGATCGCGGCGATGCCGAGTTCGCGACCGGTGATGACGACTATCGCGCCGTAGGCGCCCGCCCCGACCACGGTCGCGATGAGGCCGACCGCGATCCCGGCGACGAGGCCGGATCGGGGTGTGGTGTCGCTGTGTGCCATGGGGGGTTCCTCGGACAGTTGTCGTGAATATGGACAGGGCGGGCACTCTACTTCACCGCTGCCCCACGCGTCCGGGAACCACGATCTCAATCGGGGACCCAGAAGTGGTCTACACCAATTTAAGTTCGATAGGGTGCGTGATTGAGATTCATAAGCTGTGGACAGCGCCGGTCCCGGTCCGGCGCACCCCGATGTACGAGGAGATCGGTGCCGTGAGCATCCGCGTAGGCGTCAACGGCTTCGGCCGTATCGGCCGCAACTTCTGGCGTGCAGTTGCGGCAAGCGGCAAGGACATCGAGATCGTTGCGGTCAACGACCTGACCGACAACGCGACCCTCGCCCACTTGCTCAAGTACGACAGCATCCTTGGCCGTCTGCCGTACGAGGTGAAGTCCTCGGCCGACGAGATCAACGTGGACGGCAAGACCATCAAGGCGTTCGCCGAGCGCGACCCCGCCAAGCTGCCGTGGGGCGACCTCGGCGTCGATGTCGTCGTGGAGTCGACCGGCCTGTTCACCGACGCGAGCAAGGCCAGGGTGCACGCCGACAACGGCGCGAACAAGGTCATCATCTCCGCCCCCGCCAAGAACGAGGACGTCACGATCGTGATGGGGGTCAACCACGAGCTCTATGACCCCGCCGCGCACACGATCATCTCCAACGCCTCCTGCACCACCAACTGCCTGGCCCCGATGGCCAAGGTCATCAACGACACCTTCGGTATCGAGAAGGGTCTGATGACCACCATCCACGCCTACACCCAGGACCAGAACCTCCAGGACGGCCCGCACAAGGACCTGCGCAGGGCCCGGGCCGCCGCGCTGAACATCGTGCCGACCTCGACCGGCGCGGCCAAGGCCATCGGTCTGGTGCTGCCCGAGCTGAAGGGCAGGCTGGACGGCTTCGCGCTGCGCGTGCCGATCCCGACCGGCTCGGCCACCGACCTGACCGTCGAGGTCTCGCGCGAGGTGAGCGTGGACGAGGTCAACGGCGCCCTCAAGGCCGCCGCCGAGGGCCCGCTGCGGGGCATCCTCACCTACACCGAGGACGAGATCGTCTCCGCCGACATCGTCACCGACCCGGCCTCGTGCATCTTCGACGCCGGCCTGACCCGCGTGATCGGCAACCAGGTCAAGGTCGTCGGCTGGTACGACAACGAGTGGGGCTACTCCAACCGCCTGGCCGACCTGGTCACGCTGGTGGGCGCGAACCTCTGATGCGCGCGGCCAGCGAACTCGACGTGAAGGGGCGGCGCGTCCTGGTACGCGCCGACCTCAACGTGCCGCTCGACGGGGAGACCATCACCGACGACGGCCGGATCCGGGCCTCGGTGCCGACGATCAAAGACCTCGCCGCCCGCGGCGCGCGGGTCATCGTCTGCGCCCACCTGGGCAGGCCCAAGGGATCGCCCGACCCGAAGTACTCCCTGCGGCCGGTCGCCGCGCGCCTCGGTGAGCTGCTGGCCGCCGAGGGCGTCGCCGGGGAGGTCGCCTTCGCCGCCGACGTGGTCGGCGAGTCCGCGCGAAGCACGGTGGACGGCCTGGCCGACGGCCAGGTGGCGCTGCTGGAGAACCTCCGGTTCGAGCCGGGCGAGGAGTCCAAGGACGACGCCGAGCGCGGCGCGTTCGCCGCGAAGCTGGCCGCCCTGGCCGAGCTGTACGTCGGCGACGGCTTCGGCGCGGTGCATCGCAAGCACGCCAGCGTCTACGACGTGCCGAAGATCCTGCCGCACGCGGCGGGCGGCCTGGTGCTGGCCGAGGTCGAGGTGCTGCGCCGGCTCACCGTCGAGCCGGCCCGGCCGTACGCGGTGGTGCTGGGCGGCGCGAAGGTCTCCGACAAGCTCGGCGTGATCGCCAACCTGCTCGCCAAGGTCGACCGGCTGCTGGTCGGCGGCGGCATGGCCTACACCTTCCTCGCGGCCCAGGGCCATGAGGTGGGCGGTTCGATCCTGCAGAAGGACCAGCTCGACCAGGTGCGCGGCTTCATCGACGAGGCCGCCAAGCGCGGCGTGGAGCTGGTGTTGCCGGTGGACGTGCTGGCCGCGACGGAGTTCGCCGCCGACGCCCCGCACGAGGTGGTGGACGCCACGGCCATCCCGGCCGACCGCGAGGGCCTCGACATCGGCCCGCGCACCCGTGAGCTGTTCGCCGCCAAGCTGGCCGGGGCGGGCACGGTGTTCTGGAACGGCCCGATGGGCGTCTTCGAGTTCGACGCGTTCGCCGGAGGCACCCGCGCGGTGGCCGAGGCACTGGTCGCGTCCGACGCCTTCACCGTGGTCGGCGGCGGTGACGTGGTCGCCGCCGTCCGCACGCTGGGTTTCCCCGAAGACGGGTTCTCCCGCATCTCCACGGGCGGCGGAGCCAGCCTGGAATACCTTGAGGGCAAGACCCTGCCCGGTCTCGCAGCGCTGGAGGACTGACGATCATGGCGCGCACACCCTTGTTCGCCGGTAACTGGAAGATGAACCTCAACCACCTTGAGGCCATCAACCATGTGCAGAAGCTGGCTTTTTCGCTCACCGGCAAGGACTTCGACGCGGTCGAGGTGGCCGTGCTACCGCCGTTCACGGACCTGCGCAGCGTGCAGACCCTCGTGGACGGTGACAAACTGCGCATCGTGTACGGCGCGCAGGACGTGTCCCCGCACGACTCCGGCGCCTACACCGGCGAGATCTCCGCGGCCATGCTCGCCAAGCTGGGCTGCACCTACGCGACGATCGGCCACTCCGAGCGGCGCCAGTACCACGGCGAGGGCGACGAGCTCGTCAACGCCAAGGTCCTGGCGGCGTACCGGCACTCGCTCACGCCCATCCTGTGCGTCGGCGAAGGGCTGCCGGTCCGTCAGGCCGGCGGCCAGGTGGCGCACAGCGTCGCCCAGCTCGACGGCGCGCTGGCGAAGGTCACCGCCGAGCAGGCCGCCTCCCTGGTGGTGGCCTATGAGCCGGTCTGGGCGATCGGTACCGGTGAGGTCGCCACCCCCGAAGACGCGCAGGAGGTCTGCGGGGCGCTGCGTGTGCGACTCGCCGAGCTGTACGACGGCGATGTCGCCGCCGCGATCCGTATTCTTTACGGTGGCTCGGTGAAGTCTGACAACGTCGCCGGGATCATGGCGATGCCCGACGTGGACGGCGCTCTTGTCGGTGGCGCCAGTCTTGATCCCGCGGAGTTTGTGAAAATTTGCCGTTTTGGCGAATTGTCAGGTTAACTAAGCCGTTCGGAGGGTGCGGCGCGTGTTCGCGTCGTACCCTCGTAGAGCAGGTTTGAATCGTCACGCCGGCGACGTCGTGTTAGGGATCGCGCCCCGGACGCGGGGACGCGCACAAGGGAACAGGTCTACGGTGACAATCGGAATCTCCATCGCGCTGATCCTGTCGAGCATGCTCATGGTGCTGCTCGTCCTGCTGCACAAGGGCAAGGGCGGTGGCCTCTCGGACATGTTCGGCGGCGGGTTCTCCTCGTCGTTCGGCGGGTCTTCTGTGGTCGAGCGCAACCTCGACCGGCTCACCATCATCACGGGCGCGGTGTGGTTCATCTGCATCATCGCGCTGGGCCTGATACTTCGCCCCTGAAACCGGAGCCCGAATCCCGCCCGCGACCCCGTCGCGGGCCGGTGACGGCCGGATTCGGCCGCCCTGGCGCGAAAGGGGCGGCCTGTGACAGAGATTCTCCCCCGCGTGGTCGCGGGGCGATCGAGCGAGGAGTTCATCCGTGGGTAGTGGCAACGCGATCCGTGGCAGCCGAGTCGGCGCCGGCCCGATGGGGGAGGCCGAGCGCGGCGAGGCGGCTCCACGTGTCCGGGTCCCGTTCTGGTGTGCCAACATGCACGAGACGCGCCCCAGCTTCGCCAGTGACGCGGCGGTCCCCGAGTTCTGGGACTGCCCGCGCTGCGGCCTGCCCGCCGGGCAGGACCAGAACAACCCGCCCGCGCCGCCGAGGAACGAGCCCTACAAGACGCACCTGGCCTACGTGAAGGAGCGCCGCAGCGACAAGGACGGCGCGGCGATCCTGGCCGAGGCGCTTGAGCGCCTGCGCACCTCCCCCCGCACCATTTACTGACGCGCCGCGCCCTGGCGCGCGGCGCGAGCGATCGCGGTCCTCGGGCGGTGATGACCGCACGGGGGCCTTTCGCGGTCGCCCGCCGAATCTTTCAGACGTTGTCCGGTGTGCCGAAACGGCGGGCTCATCGTCGTGTAGCAGGGGCGTAACAGCCCTGCGGCACCCTTGGGGGTGACGGAGGGGGAAGAGCGCATGGCATTCTGGCGGATCCGCACGACCATGGACGAACGGCCCGTACAGGCCACGCCGGTCGGCAAGGGGCACGTCGATCCGGATCACGATGACAGGGTGGGCGCCTCTCTCACCGCCCTGCCTCTCGGGGCCGCCGCTCCAGGCCCGAACACCACGACGCTCGGCCCTTTCACCGAGGTCCCCGGCTGGATGCCGGTCGGTGAGGGCGACGGCTTTCCGGCGGCGAGTGCCGGTCCGGCCGTGGATGACGTGGGCGACGGGTCTTCGGCCGAGGCGCCCGCGCGGCGGCGGATGCCGCTCGGCGAGCGGGACGGCTTCGCCGAGGCGGAAGTCGGCCTGGCCGAGGGCGGTTCAGCGGATGCGTCGTTCGCCGATATGCCGGTCTCGCCGCAGATGTCCGCCGGGTCGGAGCTGGACGGTACGGCGGAGGAGTGTTGGGCTGAGGTGCCCGTCTTGTCGCGGATGCCGGGTGGTGGGCGGGTGATTCCCGCTGCGGCGCAGACGGATGAACCGACGCGGGTGTTGCTGCTTTCGGCGCGGTTGCGCGCGGTGCCGTGGCGGCTGCCCGAACTCCTGGCCGAACTGTTGCGCGCCGACAGCGCCCGCTGGGTGTACAGTGGCGCGGCCGGTCGGGCCGGGGAGACGCGCCCGCTCGACCCGGCGCAGCTCACGGTGCCGGTCGGCCCCCGTCAGGCGGTACGGCTGCGTCGGGCGGACCGGCCGTTCACCCCTGTGGAAGCCGCCCGAGCCGCCGCCTTCGTAC
>NZ_POUA01000035.1 GCF_003236385.1 Spongiactinospora gelatinilytica | reverse complement strand
GCGTGATCCACACCCCCTCCACCGACACGCCCGGAAGCCCGGCGAGCCGGTCCCGCATGTGGGCGCACACCGGCTCGTTCCGCCCCGCCTCCGGCCCGTCGCCGGAGACGGGCCAGGCGACGGTGAAGTCGTCCACCGCCCTGCCGCCCTCCCTGCCGAGCACCGTCACCTGATGGATGTCCGCGCCGATGGTCCCGAGCGCCCGGGTCACCTGTCCGAGCGCGCCGGGACGGTCCGGCAGCGAAATCCGCAACCGCAGCAGCATTGGCAATCACCCCCCACCTTGACACCAAACACTCTTGGAAGAGGGTTTCAACCCTGTTCTGGGTAAATGTCGGCAGTGATTCGCCATGAATGGGCCGGAGCCGGCTTTTGGGCCCCCTGGACAGGCGTCGGCGCGGCCGATCCGGTCACAGGGGGTGGAATTCGGCGCACGGGCCGGTACGATCATGAGCCCGGCGCGCACGGCCGCCGTACTCGCCCCCGGACTTAGGGCGGGCCGGCGTCCCACGCGGGAAGCGCCCGAAGGAGTCGGCGTTGAGGTCCCTGCGGATTGCCCTGATCATTGTGACCGCCCTGCTGGCCGTCGCCGCCACCGTCTCGGTCCTGCGCCACGAACTGGGCGGTGGCGAGCCTTCGGCGGAGATGTCCGAGGCCATGGCCGTGCCCGCGGTGCCCACCGTCATCGATCGGTTGAAGGCCGGGGAGCGCGGACTGGACCTCGCCGTCCACTCGCCGGCGCTCGGCCGTACGGCCTCGGTGCGGGTGCTGCTGCCCGCGGGCTGGCGGCCGGGATCGGGCCCGTGGCCGGTGCTGTACCTGCTGCACGGCTGCTGCCGCAGCGATCACGCGAGCTGGGCGGAGGAGGGCGGCGCGGAACGCCTGACCGCCGGCGCGCCGATGATCGTGGTCATGCCCGAGGGCGGCCGGGTGGGGTTCTACTCCGACTGGCTGGACGGCCCGGCGTGGGAGACGTTCCACATCCGGGAGCTGATTCCGCTGATCGAGCGGGAGTTCGGGGCGGGGCCGCGGCGCGCGGTGGCCGGGTTCTCCATGGGCGGGCTGGGCGCGATCGGCTACGCGGCCAGGCATCCGGGCCTCTTCCAGGCCGCGGCGGCCTATTCGGGGGTGCTGGACACCACCGGCGACCGCGCCGCGGTGCGCTCGCTCGTCAGCGAGAACGGCGAGGACCCGGCGGGCCTGTGGGGCGGCCTTTCGTCCCATCCCCGGATCTGGCAGGAGCACAACCCGGCCGAGCTGGCCGTACGGCTGCGAGGGGTGACGGTGTACGTGTCCTGCGGCGACGGCGAACCGGGGCCGCTGGACCCGCCGGGCGCCGCCGCCGACTACGAGGGCGCGATGCTCGCCCAGGCCAGGGCCTTCGCCCGGCGCGCCCGCGCGGGCGGCGCCAGGCTCACCACCGACTTCTACGGGCCGGGCACGCACACCTGGCCGTACTGGGAGCGGGCGCTGGGCCGCTCGCTGCCGCTGCTGCGCGCCGCCGTCGGCGCGTGAGGATTCCAGTCGATCATGTACGACGTGGAAGGCGGCACGAATTGGGCCTTAATGAAAAGGTTCTTTACTATTAACCTGACAAGGTGGACTTAGAAGTACGGCACCTACGTGCGATCTGTGCGATAGCCGACTGCGGAAGCATCTCCAAGGCCGCGGTCCATCTGCGAACGTCGCAACCCGCCCTGGCGGCGCAGTTACGCAGAATCGAGCGGATGTTCGGCGGCCCGCTCTTCGAGCGCGGAAGGGAGGGGGCCCGCCCGACGCCGCTCGGCGCCTGGGTGCTCCTCCGGTCCCGCTCGATCCTCCCCGCCTTCGACGAACTCCAGCGCGACGGCCGCCGATACACCGGTCAAACCCTCATCCGGGTGGGCTGCGCGCCGACCCGGCTGGCCATCCACGTCTCGGAGTGCCTGCACCGCCTGGCGGGGGGCACGAGGGTCGCGATGCGGACCGAGGAGGCCGTGGACGTCCTGCCGGAGTTGCTCGAGTCCGAGCGGCTGGAACTGGCCGTGCTTCCGGACTATCCGGGGCACGAACTGGCGCCGCGGCCCGGCGTGGCCTACTCGGTGATCGCGGTGGAGCCCATGTTCGTCGGGCTGACCGCCTCCCACCCGCTCGCCGCCCGGGAGGAGGTGGAACTGGCCGACCTGGCCGACGACGAGTGGACGCTGCCCGCGGTGGTGGAGAACGGCCATCGTGAGCACTTCCTGGCCGCGTGCGCGGTCAAGGGGTTCTCTCCGGTGGTCTCCTACTCCCTGCACACCAGCGTGGCCCTGGGAATGATCGGGGCCGGGCGCTGCGTGGGCATGTTCCAGGCCACCAGCAGGGAGTCGCCGGGCATCGTCATCCGCCCGGTGGCCGGCACGCCGCTGCGCCACCGGCACGTGCTCGGCTGGACCGAGCACGGCCCGATGGCGGGCTTCGCGGCCGACCTGGTGCGCAGCGTCACCCAGGCGTACTGGGCGGACGCCCTGAACGCGCCCATCTACGCCTCCTGGCTCAAACGGCACGGACCGCTGCCACAGCCCGCCCACAATGCCGCCCTTTCAGTGCCATAACCCCGTGTTATAACGCCCACATGACATAGCGCCACGTTATGGAAACCTGTGGGGTTACTACTTCCCGGTGCCGGGTGCGAGCCTAACTCGCACCCGGCCGGGCTCCTTCTCACCCCCCAAGGAGCCATGTGAAACCCAAGCTCAGGCTTGGCGGCGTCGCCGTGCTTTCGGCGGCCGCCTTGACCCTGTCGTCTGTGTCCGCGCCGACATGGGCGTCGGACGTCACGCAGAGTGAACGTGCCGTTGCTGCGACTCAGGAGGCGCAGCGGGCACCGGCCAACGCCGCGGCCCCGAACCCGGAGCAGCGTGTCAAGGCCCTTTCGAGCGCGCAGAGCGCGCTCATCGTGCATGCCGACGAGCTGAAGCTCGCCGAGAGTGATGACCTGCAACTGGAACGGGCCATCACCGGCACCGCCGGCGTGCAGTACCTGACCTACAAGCGGCTGCACAAGGGCCTGCCGGTGTACGGCGGTGAAGTGATCGTCACCACCGACGCCTCGGGTCAGACCGTCCATGACGTGACCACCGGCCAGCGCACCGAAGCGTCGGTGACCACCACCCCGCGCGTCACCGCCGACCGGGCGGCCACGACCGCGCGCAAGCGGCTGACCAAGGTCGAGTCCGTGAGCACCCCCACCCTCGCGGTGCACGCGGCGACCAAGACGCCGCGGCTCGCGTGGGAGGTCGTCGTCACCGGCGCCACCAAGGACGGCCCGAGCGTCCAGCACGTGTACGTCGACGCCGTCAACGGCAAGGTCGTCGACGCGTGGGACGACGTCCGCGCCGGCACCGGCAACAGCTACTACAACGGCAACCCGGTGCAGATCCAGACGTCGGGCTCCGGCAGCTCGTACTCGATGACCGACAACACCCGCTCCGGCCTGCGCTGTGGCGGGCAGAACGGCAGCGCGTACACCGGCAACGACGACAACTGGGGCACCGGCGGCGGCACCAACCTGGAGACCGCCTGCGTCGACGTTCTGTTCGCGGCCCAGAAGGAATGGGACATGCTCCGCCAGTGGTTGAACCGCAACGGGTTCAACGGCTCCGGCGGCGCCTTCCCCGCGCGAGTCGGCCTCAACCAGGCCAACGCCTTCTGGAACGGCCAGTACACCAACTTCGGCCGTAACCAGGCCAGCACCAGGCAGGCCACCGCGATGGACGTCGTGGCCCACGAGTACGGCCACGGCATCTTTCAGTTCTCCGGCAGCGGCGGCTCCGGCTCCGGCAACGAGACCGGCGGCCTGAACGAGTCCACCGGCGACATCTTCGGCGCCCTGACCGAGCACTACGTGAACCACCCGGCCAACCTCGACGAGCCCGACTACCTGGTCGGCGAGGAGATCGACCTGGTCGGTCGCGGCCCGATCCGCAACATGTACAACCCGAACGCCCTCGGCGACCCGAACTGCTACTCCTCGCAGATCCCGAGGACCGAGGTGCACGCGGCGGCCGGACCGCAGAACCACTGGTTCTACCTGCTGGCCGAGGGCACCAACCCGCCCGGCAAGCCTTCGAGCCCCGTCTGCCGCGGGGCCTCCAACCTGACCGGCATCGGCATCCAGAAGGCCGGCCAGATCTTCATGGGCGGCCTCAACGCCAAGACGGCGCCCTGGACCCACGCCAAGGCCCGCATCGCCACGCTGAACGCCGCCAAGTCGCTGTTCAACGGCAGTTGCGCGGAGTTCCGGGCGACCCAGGCGGCCTGGACGGCCGTGGACGTCCCGGCGACCAACGACCCGACCTGCACCGACACCGGCGGTGACGACTTCTCGGTGTCCGTGCAGCCCGGGGCCGGCACCATCCCGGCCGGCGGCGGGGAGGTCTCCACCACGGTGACCACCGCGGTCACCCGCGGCAGCGCCCAGTCGATCACCCTGCGTCAGCCGACCGGCCTGCCCACCGGCGTGACCGCCACCTTCAACCCGGCGACCATCACGGCCGGCCAGAGCTCGACGCTCCGGCTGACCGCCACCGCCGCCGCCCCGGCAGGCACGCACAACATCCAGTTCGTCGCCGACGGCACCGCCGTTGACAAGCAGGCCGGCTACGCACTGACCATCGGCCGCACCGACCCGCCGGGAGCTCCGGACATCGCGGTGGCCAACGTGCAGGCCCACCTGAGCCAGCTTCAGTCGATCGCCCAGCAGAACGGCGGCAACCGGGCCTCCGGCACCGGCGGCTACACCGGTTCGCTGAACTACATCAAGGGCAAGCTGGACGCGGCCGGGTACCAGACCCGCATCCAGAACTTCACCTACGGTGGCGGGCAGCACCAGAACCTGATCGCCGACTGGCCGGGCGGACCGACCAACCAGACGATCATGCTGGGCGCGCACCTGGACAGCGTCAGCGCCGGTCCGGGCATCAACGACAACGGCAGCGGCTCCTCCGGCCTGCTGGAAGTCGCGCTCGCTCTGGCGGGCAAGAACCCGACCATGAAGAAGCACGTCCGCTTCGCCTGGTGGGGCGCTGAAGAGCAGGGGATGCGCGGTTCGACCTACTACGTGCAGAACGGCGGGTCGTCCGGAGTCGATGCCTACCTCAACTTCGACATGATCGCCTCCCCGAACCCGGGCTACTTCGTCTACGACGACGACACGGCCTTGCAGAAGCTGTTCAACGACTACTTCGCCACTCTCCAGATCCCGACCGAGCGTGAGACCGAAGGCGACGGCCGCAGCGACCACGCTCCGTTCAAGAACGCGGGCGTGACCGTCGGCGGGCTGTTCACCGGCGCGTCGAGCGTCAAGTCCGCGGCGCAGGCACAGAAGTGGGGCGGCACCTCGGGCCAGGCGTTCGACCGCTGCTACCACTCCGCATGTGACAGCTACCCCGGCAACATCAACACCACGGCCCTCGACCGTAACTCCGACGCCATCGCGGTCGCCCTGTGGGCCCTGGCGGTCGGCGGCGGCCCCCAGCTGCCGGACGACTACTCGATCTCCGCGGAGCCGTCCTCGGCTTCGGTGGAGCCCGGCGGACAGGCCACCACCAACCTTCGCACCACGGTGACCTCGGGTAACGCGCAGGCGATCACGCTCTCCGCCGGCAACCTGCCGGAAGGCGTGAACGTCACCTTCAACCCGGCCAACATCACCGCGGGCGGGTCGTCGAGCGTGACGATCACCACCTCGTCCGCCACGCCGCAAGGCACGCACACCATCAACCTCAGCGCCGACGGGACCATCGCCGACCACTCGGTCTCCTTCAGCCTCACCGTGGGCAGCGGCCCCGGCGAGACGACGTGGGAAGCGTGGAAGTCGTACACCGCCGGCCAGGTGGTGACCTACCAGGGCGTCTCCTACCGGTGCCTCCAGGCGCACACATCGCTGCCTGGATGGGAGCCGCCGAACGTGCCGGCCCTGTGGGCAGCCTCGTAGCTCCCGCCTGATCGGTACGGCTTACGCCCCGTCCGCACCAGCCCCATCGGGGGGTGGACGGGGCGTAAGCATGTCCTGGGGCGGATCGCCGTCCCGCGAACGCCCCACGGCGTACGGCACGGAAAGTTAACAAGGGCGATGCGGAGCGTTCAGCTCCAACACCCCCGCCCGGTCACCCTCGTGGCTAGTTTCGGAGCACCCCCGGCTCAGCAGCGTTCCGGCATGCCGAACACATTCCACGAGGAGTCCATTTTGCGAGTACTGGCCGTTGTCCCCGCCCGCGGCGGCTCTGCGGGCGTACCGCTCAAGAACCTGGCGAAGGTGGGCGGCATGCCGCTGGTGGCGCGCGCCGTGCGAGCCTGCGTCCGGGCCGGGCTGGTCGACGAGGTCGTGGTGAGCACCGACCACGCGGGTATCGCGGACGTGGCGCGGGAGGCCGGGGCACAGGTCGTCGAGCGGCCGGCCGACCTGGCCGGCGCGACCGCCTCCAGCGAGTCGGCGGTGCTGCACGCGCTGGACGAGCGCGCCGCCGCCGGGCAGCAGGAGCCGGAGATCGTGGTCCTGGTCCAGTGCACCAGCGCCTTCATCGACCCCGCCCACCTTGACGCCGCCATCGGCAAGGTCGCCGGCGGCGAAGCCGACGCGGTGTTCTCCGGCCTCGCCACCCACGAGTTCCTGTGGAGCACCAGCGGCGCGGGCATCAACCACGACCCGGCGGTACGCCGGCGGCGCCAGGACCGCGAGCCGCAGTACCGCGAGACCGGCGCCTTCTACGTGATGCGCACGGCCGGGCTGCGCGAGCACGGCCACCGGTTCTTCGGCACGGTCGCCGTGCAGCCGGTCGATCCCGGTCACGCCATCGAGGTGGACGGCCCGGCGGACCTGGAGCTGGTACGCGCGCTGGCCCCGTTCGTGGACGTGCCGGAGCCGCTGGACGTGGACGCCGTGATCACCGACTTCGACGGGGTGCACACCGACGACCGCGCCTACGTCGACCAGGACGGCCGCGAGACGGTCGCGGTCAGCCGTTCCGACGGCATGGGCATCGCGCTGCTGCGCAGGGCCGGCGTCAAGATCCTGGTGATGTCCACCGAGCACAACCCGGTGGTCGCCGCCCGCGCCCGCAAGCTCGGCGTGCCGGTCCTGCAGGGGCTGGCCGACAAGCGGACGGTGCTGCGCGACTGGCTGGCCATCGAGGGCCTGGACCCGGCGCGGGTGGCCTACGTCGGCAACGACGTCAACGACCTGGGTCCGATGGGCGAGGTCGGCTGGCCGATCGCGGTGCCCGACGCGCACCCCGAGGTCCGCGCCGTCGCGCGGGTCGTGCTCAGCCGCGCGGGGGGCGCGGGAGCCGTACGTGAGCTGTGCGACCGGGTGCTCGCCGCGCGTCCGCAGGCCGACGGCACCCTGGACGTCGCGCCGGTCGCCGCCGGTGTGCCGCCCCGCTCGCCGTCCGAGGTGCTCATCGGCGACGTTCCGGTGGGCGCCGGCCGGCCGGTCTACATGATCGGCGAGATCGGCATCAACCACAACGGCGACATCGACATCGCCCGCAGGCTCATCGACGTGGCCGCCGACGCCGGCTGCCAGGCGGTGAAGTTCCAGAAGCGCACCCCGGAGATCTGCGTCCCGCTGGAGCAGCGCGGCCAGATCAGGCAGACGCCCTGGGGCGAGATGACGTACATGGAGTACAAGCTCAGGACCGAGTTCGGCACCGACGAGTACACCCAGATCGCCAAGTACTGCGAGGAGCGCGGCCTGCAGTGGTTCGCCTCCCCGTGGGACGTGCCCTCGGTGGAGTTCCTGGAGAGCATGAACGTGGTCACCCACAAGGTGGCCTCGGCCTGCGTGACCGACCTGGAACTGCTGCGCGCGCTGGCCGCCACCGGCAAGCCGATCATCCTGTCCACCGGGATGTCCACGCTGCCGGAGATCGACCGGGCGGTCGAGGTGGTCGGCACCTCGCGGCTGATCCTGATGCACTCCACCTCCACCTACCCCCTCCCGCCGGAGGAGGCCAACCTGCGCACGATCGTCACCCTGCGCGAGCGGTACGGCGTGCCGGTCGGCTACTCCGGCCACGAGCGGGGGCTGCAGATCTCGCTGGCCGCGGTGACCCTGGGCGCGGTGGCCGTCGAGCGGCACATCACCCTGGACCGCACGATGTGGGGCTCGGACCACGCCGCCTCGCTGGAGCCGGTCGGCCTTGAGCACCTGGTCCGCGACATCCGTATCATCGAGACCGCGCTCGGAGACGGCGTCAAGCGCGTCTTCCCCGGTGAGGAGGCCCCCAAGGCCCGCCTGCGCCGCGTCACAGTGTGAACCACCCCGGCCACCGCCACGAAGGACAGCCTTGATCACCCTCTCTGTCATCGTGCCCATCCGCGACGGGGAGGCGTATCTCGCCGACGCCCTCACGTCCCTGGCCAGGAACGCCAGACGGGACTTCGAGTTCATCGTGGTCGATGACGGCTCGGTGGACGGCACGGGGGCCATCATCGACGACTTCCGGGGGGAGCTCCCCGGACTGTCGGTGCTGCGCAACCCGAGCCCCGTCGGCCTGGCCGACGCGCGCAACCTGGGGCTGTCCCTGGCCTCCGGCCGCTACCTGACGTTCATGGACGGGGACGACTGGCTCGCCCCCGGCTACCTGAGCGACCTGGTGGCGGCCATCGAGGCCCTCGGCTGCGACTTCCTGCGCGTGGACCACGTACAGGCCGAGGGCCGCAAGCGGGTGATCCACCGGGCGCCGCAGGCCCGGCGGGGCGTGGTGCTCGACCCTCGCGACGGGATCATGCCCGCGGACATCAAGACCATGGTGGACTACCCCTACGCGTGGGCCGGGATCTACCGCAGGGAACTCGGCGACCTGCTGCAGTTCCCCGGGCACCTGCACACCGCCGAGGACCGGCCGTGGATCTGGCGGCTGCACCGCCACACCCGGTCCTTCTCGGTGGTGTCGCTGCACGGCCTGTTCTACCGCCGGCTGGTGCCCGGGTCGCTCACCCAGGTCGGCGACGAGCGGCAGCTCCACTTCTTCGACGCCTTCGACCTGATCTTCAAGGATCTGGCCGACGAGCCGCAGTACCTGCCCAAAGCGGTGCGCATGATGTGCGCGCTGCTCGCCCACCACCTGGAGCTGCTCGACCGTTTCACCCCCGAGCTGCGCGCCAGGTTCGTCGAGCGGGGCACCGACGCGCTGCGCCGGCTTCCCACCGACCTGCTCGCCCGGACACTGTCCCATCTGACGGGCGAACGCGAGGACGCGTTGCGCGCGCTGGTCCCCGAAGTGCCCCGTCTTCCCCCGTCCCGTTACCGGCCCGCACCGGAGGACGCATGATCCAGGTCTTCTACGCCTCGACCCTGTTCGGGGCGATGACGCTGGCCGCCGCGATGGACAGCGGGCGGTTCGGCGAGCACGAGGGCAACCGGCGCATCCTGCTGGTGTCCAACAACGCGGCCATCCCGGAGGTCGCGACCCCGCTGGACCAGACACCGGGCTTCGCCGCCCTGCGCGCCCGCTTCGACGAGGTGTGGTCGTGGAACGAGCTGGTCTCCCCGCTGCACCCGTCGGACTGGAAGGCGCGGGTCATCGAGGTCCCGATGCTCAGCCGGCTGATCGCCGCGCACCTGTCGCTCGGCGACGGCCCGGCCGAGCTGGTGGTGGAGTCGCTGGCGGTACCGCCCGCCCGCACCATCGCGGGCCTGATACGCGAGTGCCCGGTCACGGTCTACTCCGACGGCCTGATGAGCTACGGCCCGACCCGCAACCCGCTGCCACTGGAGATCTCCGGCCGGCTGACCCGGCTGCTCTACCTCGACCTGGTGCCCGGCCTTTCGCCGTTGCTGCTGAGCGAGCACGGCGTGCCCGCCGAGGCCCTTCCCGGCAGTGCGTTCACCTCCGTGGTGGACCAGGTGGCCGAGTACTGCCCGGACGACGTCGAGGGCGATGCCCTCATCCTGGGCCAGTACCTCTCCGCCCTGGACATCGTGACCGCCCAAAAGGAGGCCGACCTGCACGCGTCGATGCTGCGCGCGCTGGCCGCCAGGGGGCATGAGCAGGTGGTGTTCAAACCGCACCCGGCGGCCGGGCGCAGGCACGCCCAGCAGCTCCGGCAGGTCGCCGACGACCTCGGCGTACGGCTGGCGGTGGCGGGCGAGGCGGTCCCGGCGGAGGTGTGCGTCGCGGCGCTGAAGCCGTCGCTGGTGGTCGGCTGCTTCTCCACGGCGCTGCTCACCGCCAAGCGGTACTTCGGGGCTCCGGTCGCCACCATGGGCAGCGAGCTGGTGCTGGAACGGCTCACGCCGTACGAGAACAGCAACCGCATCCCGGTCACCATCGTGGACGCCACGGTGCCCCGGCTGCTACCCGACGGGTCGCTGCTGGACGCGGCGTTCACCGAGCAGCAGATCACGCCGCTGATCCATTCCGTCGGCTACTGCATGCAGAGCACGGTCCTGCCCGGACTGCGCGACACCGCCGCCGCCTACCTGGCGGAGGCGGGCGCCGGACCGTACTTCAAGCGGCAGCGCCTGTCGGCGCTCGAACTGGCGCCGGCCGAGGCCCGGCTGGGCGCGGGCGCTCTCGCCCGCCTGCGCCGCAAGCTCGCCCGCGCCCTGCCCTGACCTCTCCCGCCCTCGCCGGGTCAGCCGATGGACTTGAGGTAGCGGCGCACCCGCCGCTTGGCGCGGTAGCCCACGCGCAGCATGCCGGGCGGCACCTCTATGCGCATCCGCGCCCGGCGGCGGGCGGCGACGTCGGCGGCGCTGTGCAGCAGGGACCGCGCCGGGACGAGCCGCCCGGCGCGGGCGTCCTCGGCCAGGGCGGTGAGCCGGGGGTGCCAGTCGGCCGCGCTCTCGTGGTGGAAGTAGTTGGCCTGGCACCACCGGGCGTCCGGTTCGCGGAAGACGCCCTTGGCCAGCTCGTCGAGGTCGCCCAGGCACCCGCTGTCCTCGAACACCAGGTTGATCATCTCGGCGCTGACCCCGAAGTCCGAGAGGACCAGCAGCGGCACCGACTCGGCGATGGCCTCCAGCGCGGCGGTCGAGCTGACGGTGACGAACCCGGCCGCCCTGGACAGGTGCTCGTGCATCGGCCCGTCGGCGAACCGCACGGCTCCGCCGCGGACCCGGCCCTGGGCGGCGAGCTCCATCCACAGCCGCTCGTAGTGGTAGCGCTCGTTGTGCGTCTGGCGTTCGGTGTCGCGGGCGCGGAGCTTGACCACCACGTCGAGGTCGGGCCGCCGCTCCCCCAGTTCGGCGAGGGCCAGCAGGATCGACTCGCGCTCCTCGCGCCGCTTGGGCACCTTGGCCTGGGTGGCGAACACCACGCGGTCGCGGGGGCCGGAGGCCCGGCCGGCCGCGCCCTGGCCGAGGAAGGGCAGCCTGGCCAGGCCGACCGCGCCGCCGCCGCCGAGTTCGGCGCCGAGCGCGGAGAACTCGCGCACCTCGCGGGTGCTGTGCACGATGAACAGGTCGCAGCCGCTGCGGAACCGCCACGCCTTGTCGGTGGCGGGCACGGAGATGCCGGGCAGCCCGGAGAAGAACACCGGGCGGGGGCGCAGGCCCTCCAGAGTCTCGGCGCACAGCACGTCGACCACCGGGCCGGTGCAGGCCAGCAGTACCGCGTCGGGGGTGAACCGTTCGGCGGCCCGGCGCAGCCGCCGGGCGGTGAGCACCTCGGGCAGGCCCTCCCCGGCCGCGGCGCGGGTCCCCGCGACGGCGGCGGTGATCTGCCCGGAAGAGGGCGCGATCGGGGTCCTGATCAGGGTGAGCAGTGCCTCGTCACCTGGGGGGAGCCCGTCGAGAAGGCACGCGGCCCACTTCAGATACGAGTCCGAGTCGGCCACCGCCAGGACTTTCAAGATGTGACTCCAATGTCGTGAGTGCCGTGATCGTGATGGGCGAACATCTGCAGGTGCGAACGCAGGGACGGCGCCGCGTCGGCGGTCCACCACTCGTCGGGCACATCAACGGTCTCCACGGGCACGCCGCGCGGGGACAGTAGCACCCGCAGCGAGGTCACGGCCGTGGACGGCAGGCTCACCACGCGCTGTCCCTGAGACAGCCCGCGCAGCGTGATCTCGGCGGGGGCCCCGCCGTCGTACACGTGGACGCCCGGCTGCTCCCTGACCAGGTCGAGGTCGGCGGGGTCCTCGCGGCGGTGCGGGAAGTAGGCGACGGGGTTGCGTTCGGCCAGGCCGGCCAGCCAGCACAGGTAGGGGTCGCGGTGGACCAGGCCGTTGCGCACCAGCGAGGTGCCGAGGACGATGGTGCGCTCGCCCGGCTGGGTGGGCTCGTCGGGCCGGGCGCGCAGCCATGGGAAGTCGTGGGTCAGCAGCTCGGCGCCGGTCGCGCGTACGGCGTCGGCCAGCTCGGCGGGCACGGGCAGCGCGGTGAACACCGAGAGCCTGCCCCGGCGGGCGGCCAGGCGCAGCCGCAGGCCGGCGGCCCTGCCCAGCGCCGAGCGCAGGAGGCCGCGGACCGGGCCGGAGCGCACCGGGCGGGCGCGCAGCAGGGGCGGCAGGGCGTGGCCGCTGAGAAGTTCGAGCAGGCGGATGGTGGCCAGGCCGTCATCGACGATGACCACGCGGCGTCCCGTACCGGCCAGCAGGCGCAACTGGACCTTGCCGGAGAAGGCGTCGCCCACCACCCAGGTGCCCCCACGCATGGGCCGCGGCATTTCGCTTTGAGCTGAATCGATCACGGAATGCGCAGGTAGGCCCAGGCGGTTGAGTTCACGTCGGGTGGCGGCGAGGGCAGGAAGCTTGGCCCGCGGCACGATGCGCGTCCCGCTTCCGAGAAGGCCTGCATGGTGGGCCTCCACGGCGCAGAGCATCTGCAGCGGTGACTCCACCCAGGCCACGGCCGACCCCTGCTCCCGCACGTGGCGCCGCCGACCGTCCTCCACGCCGGGTGATGACCCGTTCACGACGCCATCACCCTAACCACGGGGGATTACGAGCACGGGAAGCCTCAGTGAACACCGGAATACGAGATTCCGGGGTGTAGGACCTTTGCCCGATTTGCCCTCGTATGTCACCATGTATTACCTTTCACGGAGTTTGTGGCAGAGCCCCCCTGCGTCGCAGGTCAGAGCGTTGCCGCGACGTTTGCAAACTGCATAGCGCCCAGTCACGGCAGGAACCCCCTCCAGCCGGGGCGCAACCGCCGAGTCCGCGATACGCGGAGCCGGGGACCCAACCTCTCCCATGGGGTGAATCGGCAAGGCCCGCCTTCGGGCGGCCAGCCGTAGGGCCGACTTCCAGGCCCGAACCCGTCAGCTAACCCGGTAGGCGGCATGGAAGCAAGGAGTCCCCCTATGTTCCTTCATCGGATCGCCCATGCCGGGAAGACCCGACTGCTCGGCGCCGCGCTGGGCACCGCGGTGTTCGCCGGCGCCCTGACCGGTGTGCAGGCCGCGCACGCCGACACCCCCACCGACACCAAGGCGGCCACAACCCAGACCCAGCGGGCCGTCAAGGCCCAGGACGTCATCAACCTGGCCCTTTCGCAGGTCGGCGTCAGCGAGAACGCCGCCGGCGGCGGCACGAAGTTCCATGAGTGGTACATGTCCTCTCGGCGAGCCCTGGAGACGGTCGCCCGTGACGGCGGCAGCGTGAACGCGTACGCCAACGCGCCCTGGTGCGCGATGTTCGTCTCCTGGGTCGGCGAGGAGCTGGGCGTCCGTCCCTCCGTCGGATGGGACGCCTACACCGTGACGCACGCCAAGTGGTTCAACGAGAACCAGCGCTGGGGCACGGCGCCCAAGCCGGGCGCGGTCGTGTTCTTCGGCTGGAACGGCGGCAAGCGCTTCGATGACATCGACCACGTCGGTTTCGTCGTGCAGGACAACGGCAACGGAACCATCAAGACCATCGAGGGCAACACGGGCAACGGCAAGGTGGAGGTCCGGACCCGGCCCACCAGCCAGGTGGTCGGCTACGGCTACCCCGACTACGCCGCCTGACCCTCGCCCCGACCTGGCCACGCCCCCGATCCCGGGCGGCGGGACCACCCCGGAACCCTACGGCCCCGTGCCACGGTGACCCCGTGGCGCGGGGCCGTTCAGTCTCGCGGGGCGCGGGCGGCGGGCCGCACTTCATGAGAACTCCTCGTAGTGGTAAAGTGACTGTGAGTATTACCGCTAGGAGGTGGCCCGTGTCAACCGCCCGCCCGCCGGTCCGCGGCGTGGTCACCCTCTCGGCGGCGGCCGTGGCCGCCGCCGCCCTCGCCGCCGCCTTCCCCGCACAGGCCAAGGTCCCCCAGTCCATGCTGGGCATCACCCGGCACGACCTCATCGCCGACCACACCCGCCACTGGTCGCTGTTCTGCGACCCCGACGGCGGCACCCATCCCGAGGCCCGCAGGGCCTGCGACCACCTGCGCGCCATCGATGGCGACCTGGGCCTGCTACGCGCCCGCTACCGATCCGCCCGCTGCGTCGGCGGCCACACCCCCGTCCGCGTCGAGATCCGCGGAAGCTGGCACGGCCGCATCGTCGGCTTCCACGCCCACTATCCCAACGCCGCCTGCGCCCAGGGCGCCGCCGCCTCCCCCACCCTCGTCCCCGGCTGACCGGCCGGCTCGGGCAGCGGGGGTATACGGCGGGGCTCCGGCGTACAAAGAGCTTTCTCATTGTGTGGACATCTGGCTGGTTGACCCCGTCCTGTGCAATAGCCTGATATGCCGTGAGCGCAGAATCGATCCATCTGGATTCCTGGCGAGAGCTGCCCGCGGCGCAGCAGCCCGACTGGCCTGACCGCGGCGAGCTCGACAAGGTCGTGGCCGAGCTGGCCGACCTTCCGCCCCTGGTGTTCGCGGGGGAGTGCGACCAGCTCAAGAGCGAGCTGGCCGCCGTGGCCCGCGGGGAGGCGTTCGTACTACAGGGCGGTGACTGCGCCGAGACCTTCGCCGGCGCGACCGCCGACGCGGTGCGCAACAAGCTGAAGACCCTGCTGCAGATGGCGATAGTGCTCACGTACGCGGGCAAGGTGCCGATCGTCAAGATCGGGCGGATGGCCGGGCAGTTCGCCAAGCCCCGCTCCAAGCCCACCGAGGTGCGCGAGGGCGTCGAGCTGCCCGCCTACCGGGGCGACATGGTCAACGGCTTCGACTTCACCCCCGAGTCCCGCGCGCCCGACCCGTGGCGGCTGCTGCGGGCCTACCACTCGGCGGCGGTGACGCTCAACCTCTGCCGCGCCTTCACCAAGGGCGGGTACGCCGACCTGCGCCAGGTGCACGCCTGGAACCAGGACTTCGTGGCCGGTTCCCCCGCCGGCCGCCGCTACGAGCGGCTGGCCAGGGAGATCGACCAGGCGCTCGCCTTCATGCGCGCCTGCGGGGCCGACCCGGAGGAGTTCCACACGGTCGAGTTCCACTCCTCGCACGAGGCGCTGATCCTGGACTACGATCGGGCGCTCACCCGGATCGACTCGCGCACGGGCCTGCCGTACGACGTGTCGGCGCACATGGTCTGGATCGGCGAGCGCACCCGCGGCCTCGACGGCGCGCACGTGGAGTTCTTCAGCCGCATCCGCAACCCGATCGGCGTCAAGCTCGGGCCGACCACCACCGCCGAGGACGCCCTCGCGCTGATCGAGCGCCTCAACCCGGACAACGAGCCGGGCCGGCTGACGTTCATCACGCGGATGGGCGCCAAGAAGATCAGGGACGCGCTGCCCCCGCTGGTGGAGAAGGTCACCGCGGGCGGCGCGGTCGTGGGCTGGGTGTGCGACCCGATGCACGGCAACACCTTCGAGGCCCCGAGCGGGCACAAGACCCGGCGCTTCGACGACGTGCTCGACGAGGTCACCGGCTTCTTCGAGGTGCACAGGGCGCTGGGCACCCACCCCGGCGGCATCCACATCGAGTTCACCGGCGACGATGTGACCGAGTGCGTCGGCGGCGGGCACGAGGTGGTCGAGGACGACCTCGCGCTGCGCTACGAGACCGCCTGCGACCCGCGGCTGAACCGCGGGCAGTCACTGGACCTGGCCTTCCGGGTGGCCGAGCTGTACCGCTCGGCCTGACGATCCGGCACAGGCCGCTTACGGCGAAGGGGAGCCGTCCACCGGCTCCCCTTCCGCACGACTGGCGGTACGGTCAGCTTTCCTGCTTCTGCTCGCCGTCCAGCTCGGCGGCGAGCTCCGCCCGGATGGCGTCCATGTCCAGGGCCTTGACCTGGCCGATCAGGTCTTCCAGGGCCGGCGCGGGCAGAGCCCCCGGCTGCGCGTACACGACGATGCCATCGCGAATCGCCATGATGGTCGGGATCGACGAGATCTCGAAGCCCTCGGCCAGGCCGCTCTCCGCGTCGGTGTCGATCTTCCCGAACGTGATGTCCTCGTGCTTCTCCGACGCCTTCTCGAAGACCGGCCCGAACTGGCGGCAGGGGCCGCACCATTCCGCCCAGAAATCGAGCAGGACGATGCCCTCATCGGCGATCTCGTTGAAGTTCTTCTCGGTTACCGCGACAGTCGCCACCAGTGGCTCCTCGCTTCCGGCGTTCACTTGACAGCCCACATAACCATGTACCCTTCGTGGGCATTCCTACCATGGTCCACTATTCAGGAGTCGCGCATGAGTCGCTACGGAGAAGACCCGGAGACCGCGACCTTCAGTGAATGGCTGCGCGCGGGCAGCGAGCCCGTCTGGTCGGCCGTCGTCGGGCATCCGTTCGCCACCGCCATCATCCGCGGCGAGGCCGACATGCGGCGCTACCTCGTCCAGGACTTCCAGTTCGTGGACTCCTTCACCGCGCTGCTCGGCGCGGCCGTGGCCGCCGCGGACTCCTTCGAGGCACGAGTGCCGTTCGGCCGGTTCCTCGGGCAGATCGCCACCGACGAGGAGCGCGGCTACTTCCACCGGGCGCTCGCCGCCCTCGGCGAGGACCCGGCCGCCACGCCCGAGCCGGAGCCGGTCACCACGGAATTCCGGGCGCTGATGGACGAGGCGCGCGCCGGCCAAGACTACCCGGTGATTCTCGCCGTGCTGTGCGTGGCCGAGTGGAGCTACCTCGGCTGGGCCTCGCGGGCACGAGAGCCGCTGCCGGAGGGCTTCCTGTACCGCGAGTGGATCGAGCTGCACGAGGGGCCGGACTTCCGGGCCTGGGTCGGCTTCCTGCGCGGCGAGCTGGACCGGCTCGGCCCGGCGCTGCCGGCGACCGCGCAGGCGCGCGTTCTTGACGCCTTCCGGCGCGCGACCGTGCTGGAACGCCGGTTCTTCGACATGGCGGCCGGAAACTGAGTAAATCATTTCGGATACTCTCCGGCATTCCTCTGCACTCTATTAGAGGAATATTGAAATGACGCACAAAAAGATCTAAGAAATCTAGAATACATTTTCGGAGGACATATAGATCGCAATCTCGCGAAGGAGATCACGTGTCCCATCACTTACGGTCACCGGCCTCGCGCCGGAGCCCGGTCCGGCTGCTCATCGGCCTGGTGGCCGCTGTCGGCCTGTTGTTCCCCCAGGGTACGGCGCACGCCGTGCCGTACCGCTCCCCCGGCGACGACAAGATCGCCAAGGCGGTCGCCACCGATCTGAAGGACGGCAAGGCGACCTTCTTCGTCCGCCTCGCCGGTGAGGCGAACGTTTCGGCCGCCCGCAGGGCCGCCACCAAGCCGGCCAAGGGCAGGGCGGTGTACGCGGCCAAGACCGCACACGCGAACCGGTCCCAGGCCCGGCTGCGGAAACTGCTGACCGAACGGAAGTCCGAGCACACCCCGTTCTGGATCGCCAACATCGTCAAGGTGACCGCCGGCGCGGAGCTGGCCAAGGAGATCGCGGCCCTGCCCGAGGTCACCGCCATCGAGCCGATCGGGAAGGCCGAGCCGCCGAAGCCGCGGCCGGGCAAGGCCCAGGCGAAGGTCGGCGCGCTCGAGTGGAACATCGACCGCATCGGCGCGCCCCGGGTGTGGAGCGAGCTCAAGAACCTGGGCGAGGGCGTCGTCGTCGGCATCATCGACAGCGGCGTGGACATCGAGCACCCGGAGCTCGCGGGACAGTACCGCGGCACGAGGGCCGACGGCTTCATGGACCACAACTACAACTGGACGGCGCCCGAGGGGCTGTGCCCGAGCGCCGCCCCGTGCGACCCCCACTTCCATGGCACGCACGTGACCGGCACCGTCGTCGGCAAGAGCGGCATCGGTGTCGCCCCCGGCGCCAGGTGGATCGCCGCCGGGGGCTGCTGCGACGAGGCCGCGCTGCTCGCGGGCGGCCAGTGGATGCTCGCGCCGACCGACGTGAACGGCCAGAACCCCCGGCCCGACCTGGCCCCCGACATCATCAACAACTCCTGGGGCGGCAAGGGGTACAAGGACTGGTACGAGACGGTCATCAGCGCGTGGGTGGACGCGGGCATCTTCCCGATGTTCGCCATCGGCAACGACGGGCCTGCCTGCGGCACCAGCCACTCCCCCGGGATGTACACCGAGAGCTACGCCGCCGGCGCGTTCGGCGCGGACGACGCGGCGGCGAGCTTCTCCAGCCGCGGCCCCGGCGAGAACGGCGAGATCAAGCCCAACATCTCCGCGCCAGGGGACAATATCCGCTCATCGATCCCCGAAGGCGGCTACTCCGTCATACGTGGCACCTCGATGGCCTCGCCGCACGTGGCCGCGACGGTCGCGCTCATCCTGTCCGCCGCGCCCTCGTTGCGCGGTGACGTCGCCGCCGTACGCACGCTGCTCGACGGCATCGCCATCGACGGGGACGACACCACGTGCGGCGGGACGTCCCAGGACAACAACGTCTACGGGGAGGGGCGGCTGGACGCCTACGCCGCCGTACAGGCCGCGCCCGACGACCCGCTCGGAACGCTGTTCGGGACGGTCACGACGGCGAACGGCGCGCCCCTGCCCGAGGCCGACGTGACGGTCACCGGCCCGCTCGGCCGTACGACGGCCAGCGGCGGCCAGGGCGCCTACTCCGTCCTGCGCCTGCCTCCCGGCACCTACCAGCTCGGCGCGTCGCGGTTCGGATACTCCCCCGCGACCACATCGGTGACCATCGTCGCCGGTCAGACCACCACCGCCGACCTCGCTCTGACCCTGCGGCCGCATGGCCTCGTCTCCGGGACGATCAGTGTGGCAGGCGTCCCCGAGCAGGGCGCCACGGTGAAGGTGGCCGGTACGACGGCCGAGGCGGTCACCGACGCCGCGGGCCACTACCGGCTCGGCCTTCCGCACGGCTCCTACCGGCTGGAGATCGCCGGCTCCTCGCGTTGCGTGGGCACCGCGAGCGAGCAGATCACCGTGGCCGGCAGCGTGACCAGGAACGTGGATCTGCAGGTGCGGCGCGACGCCTTCGGATACACCTGCACGAGCGGCACCGAGCCGTACGTCGCGGGCACCCAGCGCCTCACCCAGATCGACACGAAGCTGGTCGAGAGGCTGACCCTGCCGTTCCCCGTGCCGTTCTACGGCACCGCGCGCTCGGACCTGTGGGTCACCGCCAAGGGGTACGCCTCGTTCATCGAGCCCGACGCGGCAGTCGAGAACGAACCGCTGCCCAACCCGGGTATCCCGAACCTCTCCGTCTACCCCTTCTGGGACAACCTCTGGGTGGACGCGCAGGCCGGGGTCTACACGGCCACGGTGGGCACCGCCCCGCACCGGTCGTTCGTCATCGAATGGCGGAACGTCACCTTCGACGACCAGGGTGACCGGCGTCTGTCGTTCTCGGTCCTGCTCGGCGAGGACGGCACGATCGGGTACCGCTACAAGGACATCGACGCCTGGCGCGACCAGGGCCTCAGCGCCACGGTCGGCCTGGAGAACGAGGACGGCGGCGACGCCTTCGAGTACTCCTACAACGTCCGCGCGATCAGTGAGGGCCAGAGCCTGACCTTCACCGCACCCCCGGCCGCCCCACGCCGGACGCGACCGTAAGGACCGCCCGCGAGGTGCGGCGGGCCGTGCCCGTCGCACTCCGCGAGCAAATTCAGCAGAATCGCCTCCGCCGCTTTTCGCGTATTTAGACGAGCGGACATCTGGAAAGTCAATTGTTTTGGGATACATTTCCTTCGGCCGGGATGAAGTTCCTCCCCAGCATGAAGGGAATGCGCGTCTTCCATCCCTTATGGCATCGGTCCCTCAGCCGGACGCTGACCGGGCTGCTCACCCTTCTCCCCATTCTCCTGCCACCGGTCCCGGCGCACGCCGAACCCGGCGCCGAGAAGATCGCCGTCGCCGTGCGCACGGACCTGAAGGACGGCAAGGCCACCTTCTTCGTCCGCCTCGGCGATGAGGCCGATCTCGGCGCCGCCCGCCGGGCCACCACGAAGGACGCCAGGGCCAAGGCGGTGCACGAAGCCCTGACCGCGCACGCGGGCAGGTCCCAGGCCCGGCTGCGAAAACTGCTGACCGAACGGAAGGCCGAGCACGAACCGTTCTGGATCGTCAACGCCGTCAAGGTCACCGCCGGCCCGAGACTGGCGAACGAGATCGCCGCCCTGCCAGAGGTCGCCGCCCTCGATCCCATCCGCAGGGACCAAGCCCCGAAACCGCGGCCGAAGCCGGGCAAGGCTGCGGCCGAAGCCGCCGCGGTCGAGTGGAACATCGACCGGATCAAGGCCCCGCGCGTGTGGGACGAACTGAACGACCGGGGCGAGGACATCGTCGTCGGCATCATCGACAGCGGGGTCGACATCGGCCATCCGGACCTCGCCGGGCGATACCGCGGCAACCTCCCGGACGGCACGGTGGACCACGACTACAGCTGGTACGACCCAGGCCGGTCCTGCTCCACGGGCGCCCCGTGCGACTACACAGGGCATGGCACCCATGTGGCCGGCATCATCGCCGGCGAGAACGGCATCGGGGTCGCGCCAGGCGCCAAGTGGATCGCCACCTCCGCGAACAACTCGCAGGACGGGAAGATCAAGGCAGGCGAGTGGATGCTCGCACCGACCGACCCCGCAAGCCGGAAGCCGTCGTCAGCGGCACCATCACCGCGGGCGGCGACCCCGAGAAGGATGCCACGGTCATCGCGTCCGGCACTCCGGTCAAGGCCGTCGCCGACGGCTCCGGCCGCTACCAGTTGACCCTCCCGCACGGCTCCTACCAGCTCAGCGTCGCCGGCGCCTCGCACTGCGCCGGCACCGCGACCGCGGACATCACCGTGGCCGGGAGCGTGACGAAGGACTTCGACCTGACGGTGAAGCGGGACGACTTCGGTTACACCTGCACCAGCGGCACCGAGCCCTACGTGGCGGGCACCGAGCCGCTGACCGTCGTTCCCGGGGCGGGGCAGGAGGTGGCGCTGCCGTTCCCGGTGCCGTTCTACGGGGAGTCCAGGTCCCGGATCTGGGTGACCACCGTGGGCTTCGCCTCGTTCGCCGGTGAGGTCGTGTTCGACAATGAACCCCTGCCGGAACCGTTGGAGCCCAACCTCGCCGTCTATCCCTTCTGGGACGACCTGCGGTTGGAGGCGCAGTCCGGGATCTACACCGCCACCGTGGGCACGGCTCCGCATCGGTCCTTCGTGATCGAGTGGCGTGACATCAGACCGCAGGCGGACACCTTCGAGCTCATGTCGTTCTCCGTGCTGCTCGGTGAGGACGGCACGATCGGCTACCGCTACAAGGACATCGACACAGCGGTCGAACAGGGCAGCAGCGCCACGATCGGCATCGAGAACGCCGACGGCACCGACGCCTTCCAGTACTCCTTCGACACCCCGTCCATCCGCGACGGGCAGAGCCTGACCTTCACCGCCAAGGACTACGGCGTGGTACGCGGGAAGGTCACCGACGCCAACGACGGCCAACCCCTGGCCGGCGCGACCGTGGAATTCCCGCACGTCGCCGCCTTCACCACCCGTGAAGACGGCACCTACCGCGGCCAGGTCAGAGCCGGAACCCACCAGCCAGCGAACGACAACCGACCATCGAGATCCCAGTGACCGTCACCGCGCCCGAGTGACGACGCCCTGAAGGCATTCATGTGAGAGCGCGGCGTACACGGCCTCCGTCCCATACGCCGCGCAAATCACCATCAACAAGAATTGCATCCACCGATTTTCGATCATTTAGCCAGAAAACAGCTTTGATCAATTGCAAAACCGAGTTACATTCCTTCGACATCGATGGAAAGATCATGTTTCCGCGCGAAGGAGAAAGAAGTGCCCCATTTACGAGCGCTGCTCGGCGTACTCGTCGTGCTCGGTCTCTTGACACCCCAAGCAACGGCGCACGCCGCCCCAGGAAGCGACAAGATCGCCGCCGAGGTCAGAGCGGACCTGAAGGACGGCAAGGCCACCTTCCTCGTCCGTCTCAAAGGCGAGGCCGGCCTCTCCGCCGCCCGCGCGGCCACCACGAAGGCGGCCAAGGCCAAGGCCGTCTACGACGCCAAGTCCGCGTACGCGGCGAGGTCCCAGGCCGGATTGCGTGACCTGCTCACGAAGCGGAAGGCGAAGCACACCTCGTTCTGGATCGTCAACGCCGTCGAGGTGACCGCGGACGCGAAGCTGGCGGCCGAGATCGCCGCCCTGCCCGAGGTCACCGGCATCGTGCCCATCGGCGAGGCCGAGGCCCCGAAGCCCCGGCCGGGTAAGACGCACCCGAAGGCGAAGACCGCGGCAGGCGCGGTCGAGTGGAACATCGACCGGATCGGCGCCCCGCGCGTGTGGAACGAGCTGGACGATCGGGGCGAGGGCATCGTCGTCGGCATCGTCGACAGCGGAGTGGATTTCGAGCACCCGGAACTGGCCGCCCAGTACCGTGGCAGGCGGGCCGACAGCAGCCTGGACCACGACTACAACTGGTTCGACGCCACAGCCATCTGCACGCGCCCGCAACCTTGCGACGACGACTCCCACGGCACCCACGTCGCCGGCACCATCGTGGGCCAGAACGGCATCGGCGTCGCACCCCGCGCCAGATGGATGGCCGCCAAGACGACGAGCACGATCTCATCCAGGCTCAAGGGTGCGGAGTGGATGGCGAGGCCCACCGATCTCAACGGCCAGAACCCTCGTTACGACCTCATTCCCGACATCGTCAACAACTCCTGGTCGTCCTACGAGCACTACGAGGAGTACCGGCAGATCGTCAACACGTGGATCGCCGCCGGCATCTTCCCGATGTTCGCCGCCGGCAACCAGGGGCCGGCCTGCGGCAGGATGGGCAGTCCCGCGAACTTCGCCGGGACCTACAGCACCGGCGCGTTCGATGTGAACAACGCGATATGGGCGCAATCCCAACGGGGGCCGGGCGAGAACGGTGAGATCAAGCCGAACATCGCGGCTCCGGGGGTCGATATCCGCTCATCGGTGCCCGACGGCGGGTACAGCAGCCAGGACGGCACCTCGATGGCATCCCCGCATGTGGCGGGCACGGTGGCGCTGCTCTGGTCGGCGGCGCCCTCGCTGCGCGGCGACATCCCCGCCACCCGGGCGCTGCTGGACGGCACCGCCATCGACACGGCCGACCTGAGCTGCGGCGGGACCGCCGCGGACAACAACGTCTACGGCGAGGGACGGCTGGACGCCCACGCCGCCGTCCAGGCCGCGCCCGACGACCCGCTCGGCACGCTGAGCGGCACCGTCACCGCGAACGGCTCGCCGGTGTCCGGCGTCGATGTGACGATCACCGGACCGCTCCGCCGTACGGTGGGGACCGGCGCGGACGGCACGTACTCGCTGCCCCGCCTCCCTCCCGGCAGTTACGCGATCACCGCGGCCAGGTTCGGCTACCAGAGCGCGACATCGACCGTCACCGTCACCGACGGCCAGACCACGACCGCGAACCTCACGCCGACCCGCCTACCGGAAGCCGTCGTCTCCGGAACGATCACCGCGGCGGGTGTCCCCCAGAAGGGCGCGACGGTCTCCGTGCCCAAGACCGCGGTCAAGGCCGTCACCGACGCCGCGGGCGACTACCGGATCACCCTCCCGCACGGCTCCCACCGGCTGGAGGTCACCTCCTCACGCTGTACCGTCACCGCCACCGAGCAGATCACCGTGACCGGGAACCTGACCAAGAACGTCGACCTCGCGCCTCGGACGGACCGCTTCGGCTACACCTGCACGGTCGGCACCGAGCCGTACGTGGCGGGCACCGAACGGCTCTCGCTCACCGGCCCGATCGGGAGCGAGCAGGTGACGCTGCCGTTCCCGGTGCCGTTCTACGGTGAGTCCCGTTCCGAAGTCGCGGTCGCCATCCGCGGCTACGCCGCCTTCGTCGGCGACGACCCGGGCCTGGCGAACGAACCGCTGCCCGGCACGGTGGAGCCCAACCTGGCCGTCTACCCCTACTGGTCCAGGCTCTTGGACCTCGATGACCAGGGCGGGGTCTACACCGCCACGGTGGGCACGGCACCCCACCGGTCCTTCGTGATCGAGTGGCGGGACATCACCTTCCGGCGGGTGCCGGGTCAACGGCTCTCGTTCTCCGTGCTGCTCGGCGAGGACGGCACGATCGGCTACCGCTACAAGGACGTCGACCCGGGAGTCGAACAGGGCGTGGAGGCGACCATCGGCATCGAGAACGCCGATGGCACCGACGCCCTCCAGTACTCCCACATCACGCCGTCCGTACAGGACGGGCAGAGCCTGACCTTCACCGCCAAGGACTACGGCGCGGTCCGCGGGAAGGTCACCGACGCCAACGACGGCCAACCCCTCGCAGGCGCGACCGTCGAATTCCCCCACGTCGCCACGCTCACCTCCGGTGCCGATGGCACCTACGGCGGCCATGTCCGGGCCGGGACCCATCGGGTGAAGGTCTCCAAACAGAACTACGGCACTCTCTTCCAGGACGTCACCCTCGCCGCGACCAGCGTCACCACCAACGACGCCGCCCTCATCACCGCCAAGGTCGCCGCCGCACCCACCTCACTGACCTTGAACGGCAGCACGACCGCCACCATCACCCTCACCAACACCGGCACCGCCCCCACCCCCTACGAAGTCACCACCGAAGACGCCTGGCTCACCGCCACCCCCGCCACCGGCGGACTCCTGCAAAACCAGTCGGCCACCATCACCGTCACCGCCGCATCCTCGGGACCCCACACCGGAAAACTCCTCATCCACTCAGCCGGCGGACGGCAACCGATCATCGAGATCCCCGTCACCATGACCCCGTAGCGGATCGGCCAGGCCGGTCACCCGCATGGTGATGTTCAACCGGCCGCGGGCCGGCCCGGTGGCCGGGTCGGCGGTGCCGGGGTGGACCTTGGGGACACCGTGATAGGCGTACCGGGACGGGCCGCCGAACACGAACAGGTCGCCCGAGGCCAGGAGGAGGTCCGTGTAGGGCTTGCTCCTGGTCTCGGTGTTGCCGAAGCGGAAGGTGCAGGTGTCACCGATGCTGAGCGAGACCACGGGAGCGTCGGACTTTTCGTCCTTGTCCTGGTGCATGCCCATTTTCGCCGCGCCGTCGTAGAAGTTGATCAGGGCGGTGTCCGGTGTGTAGCCGTCGTGCTCCCCGTAGGCGGCGACCAGCGCGCGGCGGCCGAGGCCCACCATCCAGCGGGGGAACTCCGCCACGCGGGCGCCGTTCACGTCGTCGGCGGTGCGGGTGTACCGGTACGGCCGCCAGTGCCAGCCGACGCAGACCGTCTGTACCGACATGACACCGCCCCGGGGCAGGACCGTGTGCCGGATCGGCACCGGCCCGGTCGCCCACGCCCGGCACGCCGCCACGAGGTCGCGCTGCTCGTCAGGGGACAGCCAGCCCGGCACGTGTACCGCGCCGGGCGCGATCTGCCTGCGCGGACTCATCGCGACCACCCCTCCCGCACGGTGACCAGGTTACGGCCGGCCTCCCAGACCTCGCCGCCGGCGGTCGCGCCGCGAAGGCCCAGCAGCGTCCCGGGCCCGGCCGCCGCCACGCCGCGCGCGGCGGAGGCGAACCCGAAGGTCCTTTCCGGCCGCCAGGCGGTGCTGTGCCGCAGGCGGCGGCTCATCTGCGCCCAGCCGGGCCCGCTCGCGGCCACCACCCACGCGTCGGGCTCGCCCGCGACCATGCGCCGGGCCTGACGCAGCCAGGAGGCCGCCTCCTCCGGCCAGTCCACCGTCGCGAGCACATGCAGGCCCATGCCGGTCCAGGACGCGGCGAACGCCTCGGCAGCGGCCACCGAGGCGGGGTCGCGGCCATGCCCCACCGTGACCGCCTCGATCCTGGGCCGCTGCGCGCGCAGCAGGTCAAGGAGCGCGGCCAGTTCGGCCGCGGTGTGCGGGGCCGCCGGAGCCGGACGGGCCGCCCCGGCCGCCGGAAGCAGCGGCGAACGCGGCCTCATCCCGGCCCGCCCGGAAGGCGCGGTAGCGGGCGGGCAGGCAGACCGCGCACGGCCGGTATCCGGCCGAGAGCGCGGTCGCCTCGTCGGCGAAGAACACCCGCTGCCCGACGTAGCCGCCCTGCGCGATGGCGCGCAACGCCGACGGGCAGTCCAACCGGCCGTACAGACGTCCACGCCGGTGACCGCCCAGCGTCCCGGGGATCTCGCTCGGGTAGGGACGGCCATCGGCGCCGATCAGCGTGAACATCAGGCCGCGTCATGGAACACCAGACCGAGCGTGCGCCGCAGGCCGGTGCGTACCGTGCTGACGCCGTGGCGGACCGGGGCGGCCGACCAGCCTCGCGCCGAGGCCACCGGGCGGTCGCGGGTGGTGAACACCAGGCCGTGGCCGCGCCGCAACAGCGTCACCGTCCCCCGTGACTGGGCCCGGGGCCGCTGCTCGACCATCAAGAACTCCCCGCCGGTGTAGTCGCCGCCGGGCTCATCCAGGCCGACCACGACCTGCAACGGGAACACCAGGTCCCCGTACAGGTCGCGGTGCAGCGCGTTCCAGTCGCCCGCGCGGTAGCGCAGTAGGATCTGGGTGGATTTGGTCTGCCCTGCGCGGTGGCACATGTCCAGCCACTCGTCCAGGGTGTCCGGCCAGGGCGCGGGCCTGCCCAGCCTGGCCGCCCAGTCCCGGGCGATCGGCAGCAGCCGCGGGTAGAGGGCCTGCCGCAGTTCCTCGATCGGGGCCGGGAACGGGCGGTTGAAGTAGCGGTACCGGCCGCGGCCGAACCGCAGCCGTTCCATGTCGACCGTGGATCGGAACAGCGCGGGCTCGTCGTAGAGCGCGGCGATGTCGCGGCATTCATCGGCGGTCAGCAGCGGGCCGGTGGGCGCGCAGCCGTGGGCGTTCATCTCCTCGGCCAGCGCGTCCTGGTCGATCGCCGCGACGCGATCGTCCGGCCGGGTCTGTGTCGACGTCATCGTGATCGTCCTTCCATGTCTCCGGAGCGGGCCGGTCAGACGGGCAGCGTCTGCTGCGCGGCCTCGTGGTCCAGCAGGTGGCGCTTGCGCTCGATGCCGCCCGCGTAGCCGGTCAGCGCGCCGTCCGCGCCGACCACGCGATGGCACGGGCGCACGATCAGCAGCGGGTTGGCGCCGACGGCGGCGGCCACCGCGCGGACGCGGTCGCGCGGCTCGCCGACCCGTCCGGTGAGCGTGCCGTAGGTCGTGGTCTCGCCGTACGGGATCGCCTCCAGCGCGGCCCACACCCGCTGCTGGAACGCCGTTCCGCCCGCCGCGAGGTCGAGGCCGAAGCCGGTGCGCTCGCCCGCGAAGTACTCCCGGAACCGCCGCCGGACCTCCGTGAACGCGTCGTCGTCGCGCCTCCACTCCGGCCGCACGCCGAACGCGCGGGCCTGACCGGGGAACGCCACGCTCACCAGCGCGACCCCGCCGCGCGCCGCGGCGGTCCGCTTCCCTGTCACCAGTAGCTCCCCCAGCGGGCCGGTGATCGTCGTGTAGAGCCTCATCTCCGCCCCTCCTTCCGTTGGCGTCTCTACCTGTTCAACACCATCGGCCTGGGAAGACCTCGGCGGTTATCGGACCTCTCGCTCGGCGCGGGGCCGGGCGCGCATGTGCATGCGCTCGCCCTGGCGGCCGAACAGGTTGAGCACCTCGACGGGGGTGTCGCCCGCCGGGCCGAACCAGTGCGGCAGGCGGGTGTCGAACTCGGCGGCCTCCCCCGGTCCCATGATCAGGTCGTGGTCGGCCACGATGAGCCGGACGCGCCCGGACAGCACGTACATCCACTCGTAGCCTTCGTGCGTGACCGGCCGCGGCTCGTTCTGCGTGGCCGGAATGATCGACTTCCATGCCTGCAGCGGTCCCGGCTGAGTGGTCAGCGGAAGCACGGTCCGCCCGTTGCGGACGACGGGCCTGGCGCGGACGCGCGGGTCGCCGACCTCCGGCGCGCCGACCAGCTCGTCCAGCGGCACCTGGTGCGCCTGCGCGATCGGCAGCAGCAGTTCCAGGCTGGGACGGCGCTGTCCGGACTCCAGTCTGGAAAGGGTGCTCTTGGAGATGCCGGTGGCCTCGGCCAGTGCGGACAGGGTCACGCCGCGCTGGGTGCGGATGCGCCTGAGCCGGGTGCCGACCTGGGCCAGCGTGACGTCTATCGGGGATCGCTGCTCCATGGGTCCATTCCATCTCCGCCGTCCCGGAAATGGCAACAAAAGTTGTCATTCGCCCGAGCCGGCGCGCACCATCGGGGCCGGAGGTGAACGTCATGATCAAGACGATGAACGGCCAGAACACCGATGTGCGGTACGACGTCGTGGTGGTCGGCGCGGGAGCGGCCGGGCTGAACGCCGCGCTGCTCCTGGGGAGGGCGCGGCGCAAAGTGGCCGTGATCGACGCCGGGGAGCCGCGCAACGCCCCCGCCGCGCACATGCACGGCTTCCTGTCCCGTGACGGCATGCCCCCGGCCGCCCTGCTGGAGGCCGGGCGGGCGGAGGTCGCCCGGTACGGCGTGCGCCTGCTACGGGGCCGGGTGGAGGAGATCGAGCCCGGTTTCTCCGTCCGCCTGGGCGGCGGCCCGGTGCTCGGCGCCCGCCGCGTCCTGGTCGCCACCGGCCTGCGCGACGAGCTGCCCGGCATTCCCGGGGTGCGCGAGCGCTGGGGCAAGGACGTGCTGCACTGCCCCTACTGCCACGGCCACGAGGTCGCCGGACGGCCGCTGGCCGTGCTCGGCACGCATCCGGGGGCGGTCCACCAGGCGCTGCTGCTGCGGCAGTGGAGTGAGGACGTGATCTTCCTCAAGCACACCCTCGATCTGGCGGCGGAGGACCGGGAGCGGCTGGAGGCGTTCGGCCTGCGTGTCGTCGAGGGCGAGATCGACCACCTGGTGGTCGAAGGGGACCGGCTGCGCGGCGTCGAACTCGCCGGCGGCCGGGTGCTGCCCCGCGCCGCCGTCTTCCTCTTCCCGCGCATGGTGCCGCACGACGGGCTGCTGACCGGCCTGGGCTGCGCCAAGGACGACAGCGGCTGGATCGCCACCGACCGCACGGGCCGCACCGGCGTGCCGGGGGTCTGGGCGGCCGGAAACGTCATCGACCCACGCGCCCAGGTCATCACCGCCGCCGGAATGGGGGCGACCGCCGCTTTCGCCCTCAACGCCGACCTGGTGGACGAGGACGTCCAGCGCGCCGTCGCCCGCCGGCAGGCCGCCACCGGCGCCCGTAGTTGACCCGCCGCCCGCCGTACCCGCCTGCGGCCATCGCGCCCGTCACCCATGAAGGAGAACTCCCCATGCCCGTACACACCCAAGCTCCGATCACATCACCCGCTTTCCCGCGTGCCGTTGGGGTGGGACGGTGAGCGCCGGGGCCGTGGTGGGACCGGCGGTCCGGGGGAGGTTGCCGCCGGCCGTCTATCTGCTGTCCTTCAGTTTGTTCTCGATGGGCAGCGCGGAGTTCCTGCTGGCCGGGGTGCTGCCGGCCGTTGCGGCGGATCTGCGGATCACGCTGTCCTCCGCCGGGGCGCTGATCTCGGCGTTCGCCGTCGCCGTCGTCGTGGGCGGGCCGCCACTGGCCATCGTGACCCTGCGCCTGCCGCGGCGGCTGACACTGGTGGTCACCCAGGCGGCCTTCGCCGCGTGCGTGGCGATCGGCATGATCACCGACGCCTACCCGGTGCTGCTGGTCACGCGCTTCCTGTGCGGGCTGGCCTACGCGGGGTTCTGGGCGGTCGCGGCGGTCACCGCGATCGGCCTGGTCCCGGCCGACCGTGCCGCCCGCGCCTCCGGGGTCGTGGTCAGCGGCCTCAGCCTGGCGATGATCGCCGGCGGTCCGGCCGGAGCGATGCTCGGCTACTTCATCGGCTGGCGGGGCGGGTTCTGGGCCGTGGCCGCGTTCACCGTCGCCGGTGCCGTCCTGACGCTCCTCGCGCTGCCCGCCACCGGCGGGCCGCGCGAGGCGAGCGTGCGCGGGGAGCTTCGCGTCATGCGCCGCCCCCGACTGTGGGCGATCTACGCCGTCACCCTGCTGAGCACCGCCGCCTACATGATCTCCTACAACTACCTGGCGGCGTTCCTGACCGGCATCACCCGCATCCCCGGGATCTGGGTCCCGGTGATCCTGACCCTGTTCGGCGTCGGCGCGTTCGTCGGCCTGTCCATCGGCGGCAGGATCGCCGACCGGCTGCCCACCCACGCCCTGCTGGCGGGGGCGCTCGGGATCGCCGCGTGCTCGGTACTGCTGGCCGTGTCCGCCCGGCACGCGGCGGCCGTCGTCCCGCTGGTCCTGCTGCTCGGCGTCGCCGGGTTCGTGCTGAACCCGGCGATCTACGGGCGGGTGTTCGCCATCGCGTCCGGTGCGCCGACCCTCGCCGGGGCCACCACCGTCTCGGCCTTCCAGCTCGGCATCAGCCTGGTCCCGGTGCTGGCCGCCACGGCGCTCGACGCCGGAGCGGGGCTGATCGCCCTCCCCTGGCTCGGCGCCGCCCTGGCCGTGATCACGGTCGGGCTCGTCCTGCTCGACCGGACGATGTCCCGCCCGCTTGACGAGGGTCGGCGCCGAGCGGCCGGTCAGAAGAGGTTCAGGCCGATGAGGACGGGGTCGTGGTCGGAGGATCGGAAGGCGTCCGGCCGGTAGAGGGCGGGCGGGTTGTACTCGGTGTTGTAGTCGAGGATGAGCGGTTCGTCGGCGTTGATGTGCCAGATGGTCGCGCCGGTGACCCGCCTGAGCAGGCTCCTGCCCACCAGGGCGTGGTCGAGTTCGCCGGACAGGCCGCCGAAGACGTAGCTGTAGCGCAGCGGGGCCGGGACGAACCGCTTGGTCACGCTGGACAGCCCGCCCGCCTCCAGGGTGCGGATCGGGTCCTCCTCGCCGTAGGCGTTGAGGTCGCCGAGCACGAGCGGGCCGGGCAGGCCGAGGGAGTCGATCAGGCCGAGCACCGCCTTGGACTGGCGCACCCGCTCGGGGTTGAAGCAGCTCTGGCCGTCGCCCTGGTCCTGCTCCGGGCCGCTGGCCCCGTCACAGCCCTTGCTCTTGAAATGGTTGACGATCATGGTGAACGGCGTGCCGCCCTTGACCCTGCGGAAGGTCTGGATGAGCGGGGGCCTGCGGAAGACCGGGTCGGCGGAGGAGCGGGCGGCGCCGACCGGGGTCAGCTTGGCGGGCTTGTAGATGATGCCGACCTGGATCGCGTCCGTGCCCGGGTTCGGGTGCCGCAGCGCGGCGTAGGTTCCCTTGCCGACCTCGGCGTTGAGCGCGCCGACGAGGGCGTCGAGGGCGGTCTGGCCGTTGTTCTCGACCTCCATCAGGCCGACCGCGTCGGCGTCCAGGCCCTTGAGCGCGGCGACCAGCTTGGCGAGCTGCCGCTGCTGCTCCTGCGCGGTGTCCGCGCCGCGCGAGTCGAGCGTGGTGAACCAGTTGAGCGTGTTGAAGCTCGCGACCTTCACGTTGCCGAACACCGGGAACGGCCGCTGCGGGCGCGGGTTGAGCGGCAGGAAACGGACCTGCCCGGTCGGTTGCAGGCGGTAGCTGCCGAAGCCGTACCCGAGTACGCCGGTGACGCTCAGCGCGGTGTCCCCGATCCGGACGGCACGCGGGCGGGTGTACGGCACGACCGGCGGGTTCTGCACCGTGGAGCCGTCGTCGATCAGCAGCCGGCGGCGTTCGTCGCGCCCGGCGTCCACCCCGCCCCGGTCGGTCGGCTGGTACAGCCGGCCCCCGGCGGAGACGGTGACCTCACCGAAACGCCCGAGCTGGTAGTGCTCGGTCACCGACAGCGGCCCGGCGAAGGTGAGGAGCATGTTCTCCAGCGGCTCGAACGTCCCCCCGGCCGCGCGCGGCAGGGTGCGGACCACGGGCCTGATCCTGCCCGTGCCGCAGACGTCCACGGCGGTGACCGGGGACAGTTCGGTCCAGCCGTTGTACTCCACGGCCCGGCCGGTGACCAGCACCCGGTCACCGACCTTGACGTCCTTGAGGGTGTCCCCGGCGAAGGCGAACAGGCCCTCGGAGGTCGCGGGGTCGGCGTCGGGCGTCGGGTCCTGCAGGAAGAACCCGCTCAGCTCGGTGGACTTCTGGAAGTCGCCGGTCACGACGCCTTCCACCCGGACGGTACGGCCGGCGAGCGGCGTCGACTCCCCGCCGCCCTGGACCTCGGCGATCTGGTGGGTGGCCGCCGTCTCACACGGCTCGCCCGTCGGCGTGGGCGTGGGCG
>NZ_POUA01000359.1 GCF_003236385.1 Spongiactinospora gelatinilytica | reverse complement strand
CCCGGCGCAAGCCCTGTTCCCACCGCGCCGCCGCCGGAGAAGGGCTACGAAGGGGTGGACGTACGGCTGCCGCTACTGGAGGTGTGCCTGTTCGGCTGAGCGGTGCGCGAAGGCGGTGGCCCGCTAGTCTGGCCGATGTGGATGAGCCTTTGATCGCGCGGATGCGAGAGTTCGGCACGACGGTCTTCGCGGAGATGACGGCGCTCGCCGTGCGCACCGGGGCGATCAACCTCGGCCAGGGCTTCCCCGACACCGACGGCCCGCCCGCGATGCTGGAGGCGGCGGTGCGGGCGATCCACGGCGGGCTCAACCAGTACCCGCCCGGACCGGGCGTGCCGGAGCTGCGGCAGGCCGTGTCCGCCCACCGCAAGGAGCACTACGGGCTCGACTACGACCCCGACGGCGAGGTTCTGGTCACGGTGGGCGCGACCGAGGCGGTCGCGGCGACGGTGCTGGCGCTGTGCGAGGCCGGCGACGAGGTCGTGGTCTTCGAGCCCTACTACGACTCCTACGCCGCGGCCATCGCGCTGTCCGGCGCGGTGCGCAGGCCCGTCACGCTGCGGCCGGTGGCGGGCCGGTTCGCCTTCGACCCCGATGAGCTGCGCGCCGCGGTCGGCCCGCGCACCCGGGCGATCCTGGTCAACTCCCCGCACAACCCGACGGGCACCGTCTTCACCCGCGACGAGCTGGCCGCCATCGCCGAGATCTGCCTCGACCGTGACCTGATCGCCATCACCGACGAGGTCTACGAGCACCTGACCTTCGACGGCGTCGAGCACGTTCCGCTGGCGACGTTCCCCGGCATGCGCGAGCGCACCGTGATGATCTCCTCTGCGGGCAAGACGTTCTCGGCGACCGGCTGGAAGACCGGATGGGTGTGCGCGCCGGGCCCGCTCACCGGCGCCGTGCAGGCGGTCAAGCAGTTCCTCACCTTCACCGCGGGTGCGCCCTGGCAGGTCGCGGTGGCCCACGCGCTGCGGCACGAGCTGGGCTGGGTGGCCGCCCTGCGCGACGATCTGCAGACCAAGCGCGACCGGCTGATGGACGGCCTGGCCGCGGCCGGGTTCAAGGTGCTGCGCCCGGCCGGCACCTACTTCGTGCAGACCGACATCCGCCCGCTCGGCTTCACCGACGGCCTCGCGCTCACCCGCGAGCTGCCCGGCCTGGCCGGGGTGGTGGCCATCCCCACCCAGGTGTTCTACGACCGCCCGGAGTACGGCAGGCAATTCGTCCGCTTCGCGTTCTGCAAGCGGGACGAGGTGATCGACGAGGCGGCCGCCCGCCTCGCCGCCCTCGCCGGGGCCGCGGCCCGCGGATCAGCGGGATGAGGACCGCAGCGGCAGCTCCTTGAGCGCGATGGCGGCGGCCGCGCCCAGCAGCGCGACCGGGACGCCGACCAGGAAGACCGTGTCCATCGCACGGGTGAACGCGTCCAGCACGATCTCCAGCACCGGGCCGGGCAGGCTCCGGATGGCGTCCGGCGCGCCGAGGTCGGGCGTGGCCTGACCGCCGGCCAGCGGGATGCGCGCCGCGGCCAGCCGTTCGGCCAGCTCGCCGCTCAGCCGGTTGGACAGGATCGCGCCGAACGCCGCGACGCCGAGTGCGCCGCCCAGCGAGCGGAAGAACGCCACGCCGGAGGTGGCGGAGGCCATGTCGGCGCGGGTGACCGCGTTCTGGGCGGCGAGCACCAGGATCTGCATGCACATGCCGAGCCCGATGCCGAGCACCGCCATGTCCAGCCCGATGATCACCAGCGACGTGCCGACGTGCAGCGTGGACAGCAGGAAGAGCCCCCCGGCCACCAGCAGCATGCCCACCACGGGGAAGATCTTCCAGCGCCCGGTGCGGGTGACGACCCGCCCCGAGGTGATGGAGGAGGTCAGCATGCCGAGCACCATCGGCAGCGTCATCAGCCCCGAGGCGGTCGGGGTCATGCCCTTGACGATCTGCAGGTACTGCGGCATGAACATCAGCGCGCCGAACATCGCCGCGCCGACGAACAGCGAGGCCAGGCTGGTCAGCACGAAGGTCCGGTCGGCGAACAGGCGGGGCGGCAGGATCGGCTCGGGGGCCCGGCGCTCGGCCAGCACCGCCCCGGCGAACATGGCCAGGCTGAACGCGCCCAGGCCGTACGTCCACGGCGAGTTCCAGGCGAACTGGTGGCCGCCGAGGGAGAGCATCAGCATCAGCGCGGTCGTGCCGCCGGTGATGAACGTGGCCCCCCACCAGTCGACCCGCGCGTCGCGGCGGTTCAGCGGCAGCTTGAGCACCTTCTGGATCACGATGAAGGCGACCACCGCCAGCGGCACGCTGATCCAGAAGCACCAGCGCCAGGACAAGTTGTCCACGATGAACCCGCCGAGCAGCGGCCCGGCGACGGTGGAGACGCCGAAGACCGCGCCGACGTAGCCGGTGTACCGGCCGCGCTCGCGCGGCTCGACCACGTCGCCCAGGATGATCTGGGGCAGCGCCTGCAGACCGCCCGCGCCGATGCCCTGTACCACCCTGGCCGCGATGAGCTGCGGCATGTCCTGGGCGAACCCGGCGCCGACCGCCGCCAGCGTGAAGATGACCAGGGAGACCTGGAACATCCGCTTCCTGCCGTACAGGTCGGACAGTTTGCCCCACAGCGGGGTGGAGGCGGTCATGGTGAGCAACGTCGCGCTGGCCACCCAGGCCAGCTGCTCCTGCCCGCCGAGCGTGCCGACGATGGTCGGCAACGCCGTCCCCACCACCGATGTGGAGATCATCGAGGTGAGCATGGCGAGCACCAGCCCGACGAGGATCTTCAGCACCTGTCTGTGCGTGAAGCGCGGCGCGACCGCGGCTTGCTCCTGTGTCAGCAAGGACCGACCCTTCCCCCTATTAGCTGTAGTATGCATATAAAAAGTAGTAGACGCCTGTTTACTCGTCAAATTCCGAAGGATGGTGCAGTGCCGGAAGTGACCCTTCATGACCGGCCAGAGCTGCCGCGACGGGACAAGGAGCGCACCCGTCGCCGGATCCTCGACGCCGCCGGGCCGTTGTTCGCCGAACTCGGCTACGAGCGGGTCACCATGCGGATGATCGCCGCGGCGGCCGGGGTCAACATCGCGCTCATCAACCGCTACTTCGGCGCCAAGCGGGAACTGTTCGCCCAGGTGCTCGCCCAGCAGGGGCGGTTCCCCGGCGTGCTCGACGGGCCGCGGGACGAGCTGCCCCGCAGGCTCGCCGAATACGTCGCCGACCGGCTGTGTTCCGGCGCCGGGAGCCCGGTCCTGGCCACGCTGTCCAGGTCCGCCGAGGCCCCGGAGATCCACGACCTGATCCGCGACCGGGTGGAGTCGGCCATCCTCGAACCGCTGCGGGCCCGGCTACCCGGCCCGGACACGCGGGTGCGCGCGAGCGTCGCGACCGCCCTCATCATGGGCGCGGGGACGCTGCGCCGGCTCTTCGGGCCCGAGGCGGCGGGCGGTCAGGACAGGGACGCGCTCGCCGACCGGCTCACCGTCGTCTTCCGCGCGTGCCTGTCATGAACGACTGCGTTGTACCGGACGGACGTACTAGGTCCGGATGTGCTCAGATTGGACCGCTTCCGGCTTCAGCGCGCTGACGATCAGGCAGCTCCGGCCGGGCACATGGTCCACCTGGAGCGTGGAGTGCTCGATGTGGAACCGGTCGTGCAGCAGGTCGGCGAGATCGCGGCGGACGTCGTGGCAGTTGCCGCCCGGCCGTACCGTGACGTGCGCCGACAGCGCGGGGAACCCGCTGGTCACCTCCCACACGTGCAGGTCCTGGACACCGGTCACGTCCGGGTGCGCGATCAGCGCCTCGATCAGCTCGGCCGGGACGATCCCCGCGGGGGCCGCCTCGAACAACACCCGGCCCGCGTCGCGCAGCAGGCCGTACGCCGCCTTGGCCATCAGGGCCGCGACCACCAGGGCGGCGATCGCGTCGGCCCGGCCCCAGTGGGTCACCCACACGATCACCCCGGCCGCGGCGGTGGCGATGAAGGCGTACATGTCGTTGAGGATGTGCTGGAAGGCACCTTCGACGTTGAGGCTCCTGCGGTCGGCCCGGGAGATCAGCCAGGTGGCACCGGCGTTGACCACGACGCCCGCCAGCGCGGTGCCGACCACCAGAGGCCCCATCACCTGCGGCGGGTGGATCAGGCGGTGTACCGCCTCGACGGCGAAGAACCCGACCAGCAGGACGAAGGTCAGGCCGTTGAGCGCGGCGGACAGGATCTCCGCGCGCTTCCAGCCGAAGGTGTAGGCCCCGCGGGCCGGGCGGGCGGCCAGCCAGATGGCGAGCAGCGCCAGCGCGATCGAGGCGGCGTCGGTCAGCATGTGGCCGGCGTCGGAGATCAGCGCGATCGAGTTGGCCAGCGCGCCGATCACCGCCTCCGCGGCCATGAACACCACCAGCAGGACGAGCGCGGCGGCGAGGTACCGCCGGTCGGACGTGGCGCTGTGGCCGTGGCCGTGCCCGTGCCCATGCCCGTGGCCGCGGCCAGGGGCGGCGTCGGGTCCACGGTGGCGGCCGTGGTGGCGCGCGGGGGGTTTCGACGTCAACGTGCCTCCCTCAGGTGCTCGCGGCTCAGGTCGAGCAGCATGCGGACATGGGCGTCGGACAGGCGGTAGTAGATGGTGCGCCCCTCCCGGCGGCTCGCCACCACCCCGGCCGTGCGGAGCAGGCGCAGCGCGTGCGACACGGCCGTGTCGGTGACCTGGACGGCCTCGGTCAGGTCGCACACGCACAGCTCTCCGGCCGCGAGCAGCGCGTACAGCAACTGCGCCCGGGTCGGGTCGCCGAGCAGCCGGAACATCTCCGCCAGCCGGTTCGCCTCTTCGGCGGTCACCTGCCGGTCATGGCGCGCCTGCGTCCCGGCCCCTTCCGGAGGTCTGGCGGTGCGGGAGTCCAGTGCGGTGACCACGTTCATCGCTGTCGCTCCTAACATCTGAACCAGGATTCAGAGATCAAGTCCGGCATTTCATGACAAGGCGGTGGTGGATCGGCCGTCGGCCGAAGGACACGCTCGCCGTCGGCGAGAATCGCCCACGCGCACCGTCCTTTCTCTGGCTAGCCTCACGCTGTGGGGGAACGGGTCCTGATCGCGCTCGGCGGCAACGCGCTGATTCGACCGCGGGTGGCGGCGCGTGGTCCCCTCCCCTGAGCCGCGCGAGATCCTCGACGCCGAGGCGGTGTCGGCGCTGATGGACCGGGGCTTCGTGGTGGTCGCCGTGGGCGGCGGAGGAGTGCCGGTGACCCGCGCGAAGGACGGCGGGCTGAGCGGGGTCGAGGCCGTCGTGGACAAGGACCTCGCGGCGGGGCTGCTGGCGCGTGCCGTACGGGCCACGGTGCTGGTGATCGCCACGAACGTGCCGCGCGCGGTCGCGGGGTTCGGTACCGCGGGGGCGCGGCCCATCGGCCGCGTCACCGCCGCCGAACTGCGCGCCCTGCAGGCCGCCGGGCACTTCGGCCGCGGCAGCATGGGGCCGAAGGCGGAGGCGGCGCTCCGGTTCGTCGGCAACGGCGGGTCCCGCGCGGTGATCGTCTCGCTGCGCGACCTCGGCCCGGCGCTCACCGGCCGGGCCGGAACGGTCGTGGTGCCGGGCGAGACGCCTGGCGAAAGCGCAGGGTAAGACCCAGGGCGCAGGCTGGAGCGCGGGCATGCCTCTCCCTTCCTTGGCCCGCATCGACGGAGATGTCCATGCGCTGCACCGCGAAAGGCTGCCCCGCCTTGGGGAAGGCGTGACGGAACCGGGCGGCGGTCGGAGGTCACCGACCTGATCGAAACGGGCTACGACGACGCGCGTAGCGACGATGCGCCCCTGATCGCCACCATGCGAGGGGCCACGCCCCCCAGACAGGACGTTCGCTCCCTCTCGCGGTGCCATCGTCTTTCCCGCCCGGGCCGGCGTCAAGGGCCCCTGTCACGGTGTGAGAAAGAGTAGTGTCCGCACGTTATGGACAGGCCGGTGAATCGCCGCCGCACCATGGGTAATTTCCGCCGGGGGGAAAGGCCCAGGCCGAGCGGAGGGGTGTGAGGGCATGCCGGATCCCATCGAGGTGCGCAAGGTCGCCATCGAGAGCGTGACCGACGCCTCCGGGCTCGCGGACCTGATCGACACGGGCGCGATCGAGGCCGATCGGGTGCTCGCCGTCATCGGCAAGACCGAGGGCAACGGCGGCGTCAACCACCACACCCGCATCCTGGCCGACCGCGCCTTCCGTGAGGTGCTGCTGTCGCGCGGCAGGCGCGCCGCGGACGAGATCGCGCAGGTCCCGCTGGTGTGGTACGGCGGCACCGACGGCGTACTGAGCCCGCACGCCACGATCTTCGCCACCGCCGATCCGGCGAGCGCGCCGCGCACGGACGAGCCCCGCGTGTCGGTGGGCGTGGCGATGAGCGAGGCCCTCCTGCCCGAGGACATCGGCCGCCCCGCCAAGTCATCAAGGTCGCCGCCGGGGTGGTCGCGGCGATGAAGAGCGCGGGCATCGACGACCCGGCCGACGTCCGCTACGTGCAGACCAAGACACCGCTGCTGACACTGGCCGCGATCAACGACGCCAGGTCCCGGGGCCAAAAGACGGTGACCGACGACACCGCCCTGTCCATGGACATCTCCAACTCCACGGCCGCCCTCGGCGTCGCCGTCGCGCTCGGCGAGATCCAGATGCCCGAGGCCGGTCAGATCCACCGCGACCTGTCCCTGTACTCCAGCGTGGCCTCCTGCTCCAGCGGCACGGAACTCGACCGCGCCCAGATCGTGGTGGTGGGCAACGTGCACGGCATCGGCGGGCGCTACCGCATCGGGCACGCCGTTATGCGCGACGCGCTCGACGCCGACGGCATCTGGGCCGCCATCCGCGCGAGCGGCCTCGACCTGCCGGAACGCCCCTACCCGAGCGACCTCGGCGACCGCCTGGTCAACGTGTTCCTCAAGTGCGAGGCCGACCCGTCAGGGCGGGTACGCGGGCGGCGTACCGTCCTCCTCGACGACTCCGACGTCCACTGGCACCGCCAGATCAAGGCCGCCGTCGGCGGGGTCGCCGCCGCCCTCACCGGCGACCCCGCCATCTTCGTCTCCGCCGCCGCCACCCACCAGGGCCCACCGAACGGAGCCCCGGTCGCCGCCATCTCCCGCCTCCCCTGACCCGCACATCAATTGGGGCCGGCCAGTACGGCTCCGGCCACGGGCCCTCTCGCTGTGGGTGCCTCGGGTGTGGTCGCCTCACGGCGGTGGGGCCGGTCGGCTCTGAACTCTGCCGTTCATCGGCGTACCGCCGGGAGCCGGTAGGCTCGCGGAACGTGCCGAGCATTCCGCGTCCACTGCTGCCCGACGACGACGGCGGGACCGACGCCGCGCTCTCCGCCGCCCTCCAGGCGTACGCCGAGGGTGGTACGGATGTGCGGGCGGTCATCGCGCCGCTGAGTACCGCGCGGCTGCTGGTGCCGGTGGTCGCCCTGCTCACCGAGGCCGAGGTGGGCGAGCACGGCCTCAAGCAGGAGAAGGAGAGCGTGATCGCGCTGCCCAAGCTGGTCGGGCAGGACGGCAGGGAGGCGGTGCTCGCCTTCACCGGGGCCGAGACGCTGGCGCTGTGGCGGCCCGACGCCCGGCCCATCCAGGCCACCGGGCCCCAGGTCTGCCAGGCGGCCCTCCAGGAGCGGGCCGCCGCCGTGGTCATCGACGTCGCCGGTCCGGCGAGCTTCGTCATCGAGGGCACCCTCCTGCACACTCTCGCCGCCCTGCACGGCCCGGCCGACCAGGTCGCCGACCGCCTCGCCGCACAC